>CP058896.1:909040-1212053 GCA_013415865.1 Methanomassiliicoccales archaeon | reverse complement strand
TCGTCAACGCATAGGCCTCATGTCTTGTGGCATCAACGATCTCTATCGAAATGATATCATGGACCCTCTGCTTGAGGGCGCTCACCACGGACTCTGCCTGGGCCCTGTCCTTGACGCTCAGCACGACCCTCGCCTTTCCTGGGATCTCGCATTTACCAACGACGATCGTCTCGATGTTGATCTTCCTTCTGGTGAACTCCCCTACGATCCTCTGCATTACGCCGAACTCGTCGTTTACGACCATCGACACGACTTCCATGATTTACACCTCCACGATCGCCTATTTTTTCTTCCTGCCTTTGCTGGTCTCCTCATAATTCTTCATCGTGTGCAACTTCTTGATCGGGGCATAATAGCCTTCATCATCCCTTCCATTGTCCAAATGTTTAGGATACTTGGGGGTCGAATTCCAGGCGAACTGGAACTGAGAAGAGCCTTCATTGTCCTGCATGACCCTCTTCGGTCTTCTTCCCCCCTTGCCCGATACTAGGCACATCGACATGCACCATTCGACCAACATTAGCATCCACTACCTCATTTTCTCGAACAAAAAGGAGACGGCCCTCCGAGCCACCTCCTCCTTCAGACAATAAGCTTTCCGCTGACCATGACAATAATTATGGACCTAAGGGCAGCGAAGCTCATTGTGGCCGATTGTATTATGACGTGGCTATTTAATGATTGTCATTTATTGACATGGTTTTGATTTTTAGGCGTTGGCTTCCCTGATGACCTATTTTTGTGAGATGTGCTCAACGCCACCAACCTCGGTCCTTGTCCTTGGTCCTCTGCCCTTTCAGGCCCTTACCGAAATTGAACCACCGTTTCCTTTCATCTTCGCTTTGGGCCGGGACATTGTCCGATGTCTGCTCGACGCCTCCATTGTCGTTCGTGATGACCGGGGCGTCGTATTTTGGCTTCAATGGGTCTAGCTCGTCTATCTCCTTTAGAACGCGCCTGAGGAATACTTTGGTCCTTTCGTTCTTTGGATTGACAAATATCTCCTCTGGTGGTCCCTCCTCGGCAATAATGCCATTGTCCATGAAGACGACCCTATCGGCTATCTCCCTTGCAAAGCCCATCTCATGGGTCACAACGACCATCGTCATGCCCGTGGTCAATGCCAGCTTCTTGATCACATCCAGCACTTCTCCGATGAGCTCCGGGTCAAGGGCCGAGGTCGGCTCATCGAACAATATGACCTTTGGTTGCATCGCTATGCATCTTGCGATCGCCACACGCTGCTGTTGACCACCTGAGAGCTGGCCTGGATACGAATCTGCCTTGTCTGCAAGTCCTACCTGTCGTAAGGCCTCCATCGCCAATCTGTCAGCCTCTTCTTTATCCATTTTTTTGACCTTGGTCAACGCCAGCGATACATTCTTTCTGGCCGTCAGATGCATGAAGAGGTTGAAATTCTGGAAGACCATGGTCATCTGTGAGCGTACGATGTTGATGTCTACGTTCTTGTCTGTGATGTCATAACCTTCGAAAAAAATCTTACCGGCAGTAGGTTCGTTCAGGAGGTTCAAGCAACGGAGGAGGGTGCTCTTGCCACTCCCGCTAGGACCAATGATCGCCACGACCTCGTTAGGCATGATCTTCATGGAAATCCCCTTGAGCACCTCATTGCCCTCGAACGATTTTCTCAATCCTACGGTCTCGATAATAGGGCCGTTCATGTTCATTCACACCCCATCATCCCTGGGATGGCAAAACGCTTCTCCACGAACCTCATTATCCTGGCAGTGCTGAACGTCAGAATGAAATAGAGAAATGCGACGAACAGCAGAACGGGGATCGACTGTCCTGAGCTGGAGCTTATCAGTTTTCCGGTCATCGTAAGTTCCATAACACCTATTGTTATGACAAGCGATGAGTCCTTGATCATGGTAATGAACTCGTTCGTGTATGGAGGGAGGGCGTTCCGGATGGCCTGTGGGATGATGACCTTCATCATGGCCTGATTATAGCTTAGGCCCAGTGACCGTGCAGCCTCCATCTGACCTTTTGATATGGATTGTACCCCTCCTCTGAATATCTCGGCTTGATAAGCGGCACTGTTTAATGACAATGCTATCAGTCCGGCGATGAACGGACTATCTATGTAGATCCCCAGTTGAGGAAGACCTAGATAGACAAGAAATATCTGTATCAGCAAAGGGGTACCTCTGAAGGCCTCAACATATACGGTCGAGAGCCCATATGTCACAGGATTCCGGGATATCCTCCCCATCCCGATTATTATCCCTCCGATGAAGCCCAGAAGGACGGATATCACCGCTATCTTGAGCGTTACCTCTAGGCCATCTAAAAAGGAATCAATGTTCTCCGGGATTATTCCCCATCTGATCTCGACCGCCATATTGAGACCTCTGCTCGATCTTTATTAAGATATGTAAAAAAATTATAGTGAAAGGGGTTTTTAGATCAGCCATCTCAGCATGATCTCTTCGAGCGTGCCATCAGCGATCATTTCGGCGATAGCATCGTCCATGGCCTTCTTCAGCTCAGGCTCACCTTGAGGTATAAGAATCCCATATTGCTCCATGGTATAGATGATGAACCCGACCTTCAGGTTGTAGGCGGTGTCGTTGGCATACTTCCAAGCTACTGGGGTGTCTACAACGAAGGCGTCCTGTTGATTGTTCTCGACCGTTAGTACGGCTGCAGGTACATCGGCAAACTTGGTGTGGTCATCCGCATCGATCTTGTTCGTATCAACGAGGTTGGCATCGACCCAATACTGACCTGTGGTACCGAGCTGGGTGATGATCTTCTTCCCGTATAGGTCCTCGATACTCGCGATGGTGCTCTCCTCCCTGACCAGAACCGCTTGGTTGGCCACGTAATAGGGTATTGTGAAGTCGTTGACCTCGTCACGTTCTTCGGTTATTGTGATCGAGGATATTGCGCAATCGAGCTGTCCGGTCTGGACCGCTGCGAACAACGGGTCGAAGTCCATCATCTTCCATTCGATCTGGACGCCAAGTTTGTCCGCAATGTAATACATGATCTCGATATCGATCCCCTCCAGCTCGTTTGTGGTTAGGTTCAGATTCTCGAACGGCGGATACGGGACCTGGGTCCCCACGACGATCTTGCCCTTTCTCTGGATCCTCTCGAGTGCATTCTCATCATCGTTGTCCAGGAACCCTCCTAGAACAACGACGGACACCAACGCCACAATGAGGACGATGGCGATCGCAACGAGCATAATAGGTTTCATTCCTTTTTTCTTCAAAGGTGGCGATGGGCTGTTGCCCGTATGCCCGTAGATTCTGACATATTTCGTGCGTTATGTGATACTCTATCTTAAAACTATTTTCGCATGCTGGCCACTATCTGGCCATGCATACGCAATATGCAATAAATTTACGATATTCGAAAGATAGAAAATGATATCATAAAATTTACTTTTTCTAACACCTACCATTACAAAAAATATATCAATGAGAACGACTCCGGGTAAGCTCCTATTCTTTCTTGCTTAATGCGTCCCATATTCGAATAAAGATAGCCACTGGGTCCTCTGTCTTTTCGATGGTCATGAGGGCAAGATGAACCGCTTCCCTGTCCTTAAGATGGTACACCTTTTCCCGTTCCACTTTTGATGTTGTTACTATCTCCATCCTTTCAAGGCGACCCATATGATAAGACAGGGTAGAATTTGATACCCTCAATTTTTCTCTTATCTCCCTGAAGGACAACCCATCCTTTTCCAATAGGGCAAGGGCAATCTGCTCTGCCCTCTTGGAACGGAGGTTCGCTATCAATTGTCTATCCGCTTTGGTGAAGTCCTTGGTGCGGAAGTAGCTCTTACGATTTTCGCCCTCTGACCTTATGAGCCCTGACATCTCAAGCTGGTCAAGATGGTACGTAAGGACCCCTATCGAGAGCCCGAGCTCCCTCTCCATTTCCCTGATATGCGTCCCCGGCTTTTTACCGATGTGCTCGAAGATCCGCCTTCGATTCTCAAGTGCTAATGGATCTTTCATCGCCCATCAACCTTTGACGATGGCCATGTAGATCGATAATATGATCCCAATATTGAAGGACAGAACTTCAATGCTCATATGCCAGACGCCCCATTCAATGACGTCGGCCAAAAGGTTCAATACCGCCATGAGCGAGTAGAGGACGAAGGCGAGCGACACAAGATACATTTTAATTTCCTTATGTCTCCTTAATGCCATGAGCGATATCGATAAGACCATCAGGGACATCCCTGCGAACACCATTCCCAGGAACAGTTCTAATGGGGACATGATGAACAATTTGTACTATGAACATTTAAAGGATGTGCAATGATCGTCGGTAAATGATCCGATGAACTAACCTTAGCGATGTAGGATCACTTCGATGATTGAACCGAAAATTGCTTCAAACTTTTACAGATATATGAAAGACGTGGTGAATTTGAGAATCGGTCCAAAATCGATAGCATGGCTTTTGTGCGCCTCTTTGATATTGTGTTGCTTGCCAAGTTTTATGTCCGCAGAACCAACCACAAAGGATATTGATTCTCAAGATGATGATCCAGAGGAGAACGAGAGAGCCATCGCGCTTGGCCTTTTTGGAAAATTCAACCTGAACGACGGGGTTGCTTCAGGGAAGTTTGTCACCTTCATGATAGATGAGGAAAATGTCAACATCTCTGATTTTAAGTTGAGGTCGAACGTTGAGATGATACAGCTTTTTGATTTTTTGGCCATTGAAGGTTATGAGCTCAATAAGAACGATGTCAAGGTTACCGGTTCAATTCTAAAAATAGGAAAAGCTGCGTTATCGATCAAGATGCACGATAACCCCACTGGGATGGTACAAATAAAAAACCAAGGAGAAGAGAGGAGGATCAAAATTCTCTTGGCTGAAGGGATAAACGCTTCCAAAATCGATAACGAAGGTAACCAGACAATAATACTGATCACTGGGATTGGGATAAGAGGGTCAATTATCAATCAAAATGGGAGCGTGGACATTGAGGATACCGATCAAGGTGTGTATATCAATATGACCGCCGCCCCCAACGACAACCTGATGATCAGGTTCCATCCGATGATAGGGGAGAGGAATGGAGAAATGGAGAATGCTGTGTTCCAAGGACTGATGGGCGGGGTCCTTGGAGCTGAACTCTCTATATCCTCTGATGAGGATGGTGTCGATTATGAGGATCTGAACTATGACGCGTCAATAAGGGTGAAGGTCGAAGAGGCCGAGCATGAGAAGGTCGTGATCGAGGTCTCATCGGACGTGCATAGCGGAAGGGTCATCCTGGTCAATATGGATAAAAAGATTGTTTCTGGAACCGGTGACATCTCAGTAAAGGTTGATGGTAGTGACGTCGAGGTAGTCGCGATCGATGGAGTGGTCCCTTCTGCAATAGCATCCGAGGACGATGCCGTGTCTGCACTTGCGGACGCTGATGGTGTGGTCCAGATATTGATCTACATTCCTTCCTTCTCATCCCATGATATATCGATCGTTCCATCATATGTTAAGGAAGATGAGCATGGGATGTTGGAATGGGGGATGGCGTTGATCGGGGCCATTGCGGTCCTTTCGCTTGCAGGGTATGTGTTGATCAGACGCCATTAAGGATCCTATCCAACCTTGCCTTTTTTAACCTGGTCAGGGAATCTCATAAATCCACCGTAGGCGATAGGGTGGTCTAGATGTCAGATAAAGGAGTCCTGATAAGGAGCAAGGCACCGCTCAGGATCAGTTTTGCTGGGGGAGGAACAGATGTTTCGCCATATTGTGATGAGAGGGGCGGGGCCGTGCTATCTGCCACCATTGACATGTATGCATATTGCAGCATCGTTCCAAGGAATGACAGGCAGATCTCCATCAGATCGCTTGACTATGGGCGAGAGGAGAGATGGACGGCCAATGGCCTGTTCACTTATGACGGGAATCTGGACCTCATCAAGGCCGTCTTGAACCATTTTGACGTCAAGCAGGGTTTCGATATGTTTTTACATTGCGATGCCCCACCTGGAAGCGGCCTGGGGGGCTCTTCCACGGTGATAGTGTCCATATTGGGCGCGATCACTGAATGGATGAACGAGCCGATGTCGCAGTATGAGATGGCCAAGCTGGCCTATTCATTGGAGCGGGAGGAGCTGGGTTTCAAGGGAGGTCGTCAGGACCAATATGCGGCGGTCTTTGGAGGTTTCAACTATATCGAGTTCAAAG
The DNA here is from genome assembly GCA_013415865.1 of Methanomassiliicoccales archaeon. NCBI lineage: Archaea > Methanobacteriati > Thermoplasmatota > Thermoplasmata > Methanomassiliicoccales > Methanomassiliicoccales archaeon. The sequence goes on along the minus strand of CP058896.1, from coordinate 1,205,855 downwards.
GGAACGATACCATAGTCACGCCTCTCAGGATAAAGGGGGACGTTTTGAACGAGCTTCATTATCTTTTGCTATTGTGCTATACGGGGAAGACCAGGGACTCGGCCAATATCATCGACGAGCAGACAAAGGGCTACATAGATAAAAAAGAGGATGTGGTCCAGGCCCTCGATAACGCAAAAAAGCTGGCCAAGGAGACGAAGGATGCTCTGATGGTGGGGGACATCAAAAGGATAGGCGTGCTTCTTAACGAGTCCTGGGAGCAGAAAAAAAGGTTCACAAAGAAGATCACCAACGATAGGGTAGATGCGATATACTCGACCGCCATGGCAAACGGTGCCCTTGGAGGAAAGATCTCAGGGGCGGGCGGCGGTGGTTTCATGTTCTTTATCTGCGACTATGAGAGAAAGCACGTCGTCGCTAAAGAGCTGGCAAAGCTCGGTGTCGAGATGACGCACTTCAACTTCGATAAGCATGGGCTTCAGACCTGGAGGTTCATGAGATGAGCCGTGAGATATCAAGAGAGCTGGAGGAGTCTGCATCGGTCATCTCTTCGATAGAAGTTCAAAAGGTCCTAGAGATAGTCGATGCGATCGTCGCCTCCTTGAGGTCCGGGAAAACGGTGTTCTTCTTTGGTAACGGTGGAAGCGCAGCAGATGCCCAACACCTAGCGGCCGAGCTCACTGGCAAGTACTCAATGGACCGGCCTCCGCTGAGGGCCATGGCGTTCACCAACCTTTCAGCTATAACCGCGATCGGGAACGACTACAACTTCGAGGAGGTGTTCGTGAGGAACGTTGAAGGGTTGGTCCAGGGCGGTGATGTTGTCATCGGCATCAGTACCTCTGGGAGCTCAAAGAACGTCATCAAGGCGTTGAAGAAGGCAAAGGAGCTGGGGGCCACGACGATCGCGTTCACTGGATCGGGTGGGACCATAGGAGACATGGTGGACATCGCATTGAAGATACCTTCGAAGAGGACCCCGAGGATACAAGAGGGATATATGGTCGCTGGTCACATCATATGTGGGCTCGTCGAAAAAAGGATGTTCGCGAGAGGCGCGGTGTTCATTGACAGGGACGATACTATCGTGAAGGACGTCCCCTATTGCAGCAGGCCTGAGGACCTTGTTCTATTTCCGGGTGTGGGAAAGGCGATAAAACGCCTGAACGATGCGGGATATCTGGTCATCATGGTCACGAACCAGTCCGGGGTCGCAAGAGGATATTTCACAGAGGAGACTTTGAATAAGATACACGACCGCCTGGTAGAGGAGGTGGGCAAGGACGGTGGAAGATTTGATGGGATATACTATTGTCCACACCATCCGGACCAGGGATGTGGCTGTCGCAAACCGGCCACGGGGATGATCGAGCGGGCCATCGATGATTTCCAGATCGATCTTTCGAGATCATTCATCATTGGTGATAGTGAGCATGATGTGGAGCTGGGAAGGAGGTTCAACATCCGAAGTCTGAAAGTTGACGGCCCTGACGGTTTCTCGAAGGCGGTCGATGAGATCCTTGATGGTCAGGATTAGAGCTTACCTCTCTACCTGTTTCGTCGTCTCGACCATGTTCCATACGGGTCTGTCCCCACGGTCGAGCGCGACATGGAGGGACGCAAAATATCTCGCGAAAAGCTCCAGACCTATTGCAAAGAACATTTTCCACACATCTTTCCGATTCTCCCTGATGAACCCCTGGATAGCGGAAAAAAGAAAGTTCTTGTTCCACGTTGGAATGTCATAGTCGTACCATTTTTTCATATATCTCTCGCCGATGTTGACGCGGGTCCGCTGCTTGAGGTAATCATGGACCGTCTCAGGGCCTTTATTTATCACCGTGGCCTCCGCGACATATACCGTCCTGAGCCCTCTCTTCTCTAGCTCCATCCTGATAAGGTCTTCATCAGACTGCATGCCAGTTGGTATCTGGATACGCAGATTCCTGAATGCCATCATCTCTCCGACCTTCGGGTAGATCAGGGAGAGCCTATGGTGCATGTCCCACAGCATGTGAACGGCGAACCCTACCACCTTTTTCTTTGGGTTCACTGGAATGGGATGCCCCCCTGCGACCCCTACGCTTGGATCTGAGAATGGTCTGACCAGCGCATCGAGAGACCCTTCTTCGACGATATTATCCGCATTTACGAGCGCCAAGATATCCCCCTTCGCCGACCTCATGAACTCATTGACGGCCGAGTTCTTTCCCTCTCGCCTTTCCTGTCTTATCAACCTCACCCGGACATCTTCTTTCGAGATCTGTTGTACGATCTCGTCAGTGCCGTCTGTGCTTCCGCTCGAGATCACCAACACCTCAATGAGTTCTGCTCCCTCAAGGTTCTGGCCAAGGACCGACCTGATGGACCTGGCAATGTTCCTGGCCTCATTATAGGCGCATATCCCCACGGACACCTTCATGTTCAGACCTTATGCAAATGACACGATGGGATTATATTCTTTGCAGGACCGGAAGCAAGAACAGATGTGACCAGATAATTGGATCAAATGATGAGGGCGTCCTGAATGGTCAGCCTTTCGACAAAGCTATAAATAGTTTGGCAAATTCTTGACCTAGGGACATGGAAACCGGATGGGCCTCAGAAAATCCGTTCACGGTCATCTTGCCGACCTTGAACGAAGTGGACAATATTGTTCCTATGTTGGAAGCACTGGTGGGTCTTTACCCAAAGGCATCCATTATCGTGGTCGATGATAATTCCAAGGACGGTACTGTCCAGAAGGCCCGAGAGTTCGGAATGCGTCATGATATCATTGTCATAGAACGGGATCCTGATAAGAAGGGGTTGACCGCGTCCATCATGGATGGCATCATGGCGACCAAGACCGAGTTCTTCGTTGTCATGGACGCTGACTTCCAGCATCCACCAGAATCGGTAGGCAGGCTTGTACAAGAGCTACAGAACGGCAATGACCTGGTCATAGGTGTCAGGGAGGACCGGGGAAAGCTATCATCGATGAGGAGGTTAGCATCCTGGGGGGCGGACACGATGGCAAGGACCTACCTAAGGTTCAAAGGTCAGCCCACCTCAGTGGACACCATGAGCGGCTTCTTCGGTGGAAGGACGGAGCTGTGCAAGCGTGTCATAGAGACTAAGGGCGACAAGTTCGAGATGAAAGGGTTCAAAGGCCTGTTCGATCTCCTAAGGTTCGTACCTAAGGGCTCAAAGATCGCCGAGGTCGAGTTCAAATTCGATTCGAGGAGGAGCGGACAGTCGAAGCTTAGCTCCACCATCATACTGTCCATAATGCGACAATGCGGTATCGGTGGAAAAGCGTTGGCCATCACCACCTCCTTCTTTTTGATGAATGTTTTCGGCAGGTATATCGCGGCGCTGCTGTTAGGTCTTGTGTTCACGTTCGGCGTCTTCCAGATGACAGGTACTTTCCTTACGAACGAGCTAACATACTCCATCGTGGTGGCGATGCTGCTTGCGATAGGGTATCTTGTCGTTGCCAACAAGTTGCTTTTCATGAGCGGGAGCAGGCATGGGATCGTAAGAGGGGCCAAATTGGTTTTCTCAGGCTTCACAGGCTATCTGGCCAGCCTATATGTTTTTTATACCTTATTCTCAGACATCTCACAGGTCCAGATGTTCTCCTTGTTCCTGGGATTTGGAATAGGGTTCGTTTGGGATTCCTTGGTGGTCTCTCTTAAGAAATGATCGTTTCACGGATGCGGATTCCGTATTTCCCTCCCGTACAATCTTGTCCATTTCCTTAGAGGTTTGGGTTAGTTATAAGTGTTAGGTCCAACAATAATCAGTGCTTGGAGGATCCGATGACCCTAAAGCAGTTTGATGTTTTTGCACAGGACAAGCCAGGGGAGATCGCGAGGATCACGGAGATCATGGCGAAGAAGGCCGTCAACATAAGAGGCATAGCAACGGACCTTGGCCATGGCAAACCAGTGATCCATATAATCACCGATGATGATGCGACCGCCAGGTCTGCGCTGAAGGCGGCCGGGATAGAGTTCATCGAGAAGGACATCATCGTCATGGCGGTCCTGGATAAGCCAGGTGAGCTCCATAAGATAACAAAGAAGCTCGAGAGGGGCGGGGTAAACATCGAATCCATGTTCATCCTTGGTGCGAGGCTACCGGTTGAAGAGGTCGCCATGACGGTTGACAAGGTAGAGCAGGCGAAGGAGATACTCGACTACTCCTGATCCCGCTTCGTGGCATCCTCTTTTTCCTTCTTTCTTTTGAAGGAGATCGTGATCACCGCAAGGAGGATGAACAGACCACCGATCGCGGTACCGGCCGTGGGCGTCTCATCGAGCAGTAATACCGCGAACACCATCCCGAAAACGATCTCTATGAGCAATATGACCGAAGATGTGGTGGCGCCGAGCGCCCGGAGACCATAGCTGTACAGTGTGAAAGCTATCGTCGTGCAGATGACCCCCGTGTAGATCGCCATGGCCCAACCAGTGCTGTCCACGTTCATATCAGGGGCGTAAAGAAGGGTTAGCGGGGCCTGGACGAGCGTGGTCCAAATGATGATGGCCATCGTGGCAGACACCAGGGCCGTCCCGGACCTCAATGTCTTTGCGAGATACACCACATAGAATGCCCATATTATGCCAGCAAAGAAAGCGAGAAGGTTTCCCTGCAACGTCCCTCCCCCGATGGAGGAGATGTCCCCATCCGTCGAGGTGATGAACACCCCTATGAGCCCGAGCATCAGGCCGATCACCAACCTCCTGCTCATCTTCTCCTTGAGGACGAAGACCGAAAGGACGGCGATGAACACCACATTTATGTCTATCAGGAGAACGGCGTTCGTGGCCGTGGTCATTGTCATCCCTATGTTCTGCATGTTGATCGCGATCGCGTTCAGTATGCTGATCCCAATGACCGCTGGAGAGCTCATCACCGTCCTATCAAATTCCTTGAACAACAGAAGGATCGGTAAGACGGAAAGAGAAGCGAAAAGATATCTTAACAGTGAGAAAAGAACGGGGTCCATATGCTCGACCCCGATCTTCCCACTGACGAATGACGAGCCCCAGATCACTCCCGCGGCCAGCAATGGCACCTCGGTGCCTATGTCCCTCAGCTTCAACGCCCCTCGTATGGCCAAGCATTATTTAACAAGAGCGTTGCGGATCCTCGGTCTGTCTGGTCACCCCTTCGAGCTTCTGTGGCCCTTCGATGACCACATCATCTCCGAGGACCGAGTTTGACAAGGAAACCCCTTTTCCTATCACACAGTTCTTTCCTATCACACAGTCTGTCACTGATGCGGCTTCGGAGACGATGCAGCCATCCAATAACAGGGAGGACCTGACGACCGCTGCCCCCTCGATCAAGACGCCTTTGCCAAGACAAGAAGAGGCGACCGTCGCACCTTTCCCTATCCAAGACCCATCATCCAAGAAGGACGGACCGACCACCATGCCCCCTTCGCCCGAGGCGTCCCTGGCGACGATGGGGCCCTCCGTTGTCAGGCCAGGTATGAAGGTCGGCTCGCCCTGCATCTCTGCCATCTTCAGGTTCGCCTCGAGGAGGTCGTGGGGCCTTCCAATATCCTTCCAATATCCTTCAAGCCTCGTTGCATATAGGGGCAAGCCCCTTGCGAGGACATCGGGGAACAGGTCCTTCGAGAAGTCATACTTTCGGCCTTCTGGCACAAGCTCAAGGATCTTCTTGCTCAGTACATAGGTGCCGGAGTTGATGACGTTAGAGAAGACCTCCTCGGGCCTCGGCTTCTCCTTGAACCTCTGGACCCTGCCATCTGACGATATTCCGACGATTCCGAACTGTTCCGGTCTTTCGACCTCGGTCAGTCCCATTGTCGCCATCGCAGATCTATTAAAATGCATGGCCACCAGAGAGCTGAGGTCTGCGTCTGTCAGAGTGTCACCGCTCCCGACCATGAATACATCATCGAGCCTGTCCTCAAGCAGCTTGACCGCCCCGGCCGTGCCCATAGGCTCCTCCTCAAAGCTATATCTTATCTTCGCCCCCAGTTCCTCACCATCACCGAGGGCCGCGACGATATCATTGGCCCTATAACCAAGGGCAAGGAACACCTCCTCTACGCCCGCATTTACCATGGACCTTATGGTGTACTCGATACATGGCCTTCCTAGGACTGGAAGCAGGGGCTTGGGCCTTGTGTTGGTGAGCGGTCTCAACCTGGTGCCCTCCCCTCCTGCCATGATGACCGCCTGCCTGACCTTCAATGACATGGACCAGCCTCCATATTTAGCTCCACGATCTTCACCACATTGTCATCCTTTTTTGCCCCGATGGCCTCGGCCACGGGCCTGCACTTGGCCCTCATGAGATAGGCCACCCTTGGCAATCGCTCATCCGAAAGGGCCTCGAAGTTCGCCATTCCCTTGGAGACCACCAGGTCAGAGGCGCTGAGCTCCTTCTTCAACGGACCGCACATATCGAGGTCCAACCCTACTGCGAAGACACCGGTCGTGGTCAAGGAATCGAAGAGCTTGTCCAACCCTGTCTCCTTCAGGTCCTCGAGAGTGACATCTGTCAGGATGGGTTCTCCCTTGACCACGCCAACGACCTTCACGCCCATCTCCTTAATCTCTTCAATGAGGAAGCTGTCAAGGACGACCTCTCCGCAATTATCGAGAAGGTAATGGACCTTCTTCGAGCGCTCAAGAAGATATCTGAGCCTAGGCACCTGGTTCACCTGCAACCCCTCGCCCAACAATCTGCTGAACTTTTCTTCGAAACCTTCGGGACCATCTATCCCTACCTTTATGCCGAAGTCCATGACGTTGCCCGCTATGGCAACCAGACAGGCGGCCTCCAGCCTGTCGGTTGACGATTCCACAAAACTTTTCGCCTGTGGCATCATCTTTTTAACGACCTCGTTGCTCCTTCTCTTCAGGTCGGCGTATGGGTCTTTCGTCCCGGCCACCTCATACGCCTTTTTATGGACCTTTGTCGCCAGTTTCGCCGAGTTAATGCCCTGAGGGTAGCCTTCGGCGATCAACCTCAAGGCCTCCTTCACAGCGGCCTCCCGTCTAGAAGGGTCGACAAGATCGGTCTGATAGATGACCCTGTTCAGCAGACAGGGCACACAATCTGCAGTGAATCGCATCCTTTAGGGTATAAAGGGACCCTTGGATAAGTCTTGCCCCCTGACCTAGGCCAGGATTTCCATCAAGGAAGATTATTATCCTCGGAAAAGATTCGGAGAGGCGAGCATTATGGCTGAATCCATCGTCCTTCGTGTCGCTAAGGCGCAGCAGCAGTCCGAGGTAGGGCTTGGTAGGGCAAGGATCGATACCCAGACAAGAAAGGCATTGGGAGTGGAGCAGGGCGATATAATCGAGATCATCGGAAAGCGTTCGACGGCGGCGAAGGTATTTCGGGCCACCCAGGAGGATGAGGGCAAAGGGGTCATAAGGATCGACGGTATACTGAGGTCAAATGCGAACGTCTCGATGGGAGAAAAGGTCACCGTTCAGAAGGCGGATGTTCAGCCAGCGATCAAGATCACAATAGCGCCAAAGGTCCCCGAAGGGAAGCAGATAAGGTTCGGAATAGGGGTGGAAGAGCTCATTAAAAAAGGTCTAACATCGAGACCTCTCCTGAAGGGAGATGAGCTGATCATTCCGAACATAGCCCTGATGGGAGGTTGGTTGCCCTTCAAGGTTCTCAACACGGTCCCTCAGGGGATAGTGATAGTGGGCGACCACACAGAGTTCATCGTCAAGACCGAACCTACTGAGGCCAAGGATGCCAGCATCACTTCGATAACCTATGATGACATCGGAGGTCTCGATGAGGAGCTGAAGAGGGTCAGGGAGATGATAGAGCTCCCCCTCAAGCATCCAGAACTGTTCGATAGGCTGGGGATAGACGCTCCCAAGGGCGTCCTCTTATACGGTCCTCCAGGGACCGGCAAGACGCTGCTGGCGAAGGCGGTGGCCAATGAGGCGGGAGCTAGCTTTTATTCCATCCAAGGGCCTGAGATCATCTCGAAGTACTATGGTCAAAGCGAGGAGAAACTGAGGGAGAGGTTCGAGGAGGCCGAAAAGAACGCGCCATCGATATTATTTATCGATGAAATAGACTCGATAGCACCAAAAAGGGAAGATGTAACAGGCGAGCTGGAGAGGAGGGTGGTCGCGCAGCTGTTGACGCTGATGGACGGACTGTCAGGCAGAGGCCAGGTGATAGTCATCGCAGCAACGAACCGAGAGGATTCCATCGACCCCGCCTTGAGAAGGCCGGGCCGATTCGACAGGGAGATCGAGATTGGAGTGCCCTCGAGGTCAGGAAGAAGAGAGATACTGGAGATCCACACGAGGGGGATGCCGTTAGAAGATGGTTTTGACATCGACCACTTCGCGTCCCTGACCCATGGCTTCGTAGGCGCGGACCTGGCAGCTCTGGCCAGAGAGGCTGCCATGAAATGCCTCGGGAGATATGCCCCCGACCTTGAGCTCGACAAGGCCATACCACCGTCCGTGCTTGAGAAGATGAGGGTCACGATGGACGATTTCCAGGAGGCCCTCAAGGAGATGGAGCCTTCCGCGATGAGAGAGGTGCTGGTCGAGATGCCTCATGTGACCTGGCAGGATGTCGGCGGGCTTGAGGATGTGAAAAGACAGCTTAAGGAGATGGTGGAGATGCCGCTTGATAACCCCGAATCCTTCAGGAGGCTCGGTATACGTCCTGCCAAAGGGGTGCTCCTTTATGGGCCTCCTGGTACGGGCAAGACCCTATTGGCAAAGGCGGTCGCCACGGAGTCGAGGGCGAACTTCATCTCGATAAAAGGGCCTGAGATAATGAGCAAATGGGTGGGGGAGTCCGAGAAGGCGGTGCGCCAAGCGTTCAAGAAGGCCAAGCAGGTCGCGCCGGCCGTCGTTTTCCTGGACGAGATAGATGCCATCGCTCCGAGAAGAGGCTCTGGTTCAGATACCAACGTCACGGAGCGTGTGGTCAACCAGCTTCTGACATCCATTGATGGTGCCGAGTCGTTGAACGGTGTGACCGTGATAGCTGCCACGAACAGGCCTGACATCCTTGACCCTGCGCTCCTTCGTGCAGGAAGGTTCGACAGGCTGATACTGATCCCACAACCAGACATCGAGGCCAGGTTGAGCATCCTGAAGGTGCACACGTCGAGGATGCCGCTGAAGGGAGTGGACCTAGAGAACATCGCGGCCAGGACGGATGGATATGTAGGTGCGGACCTTGAGAACCTATGTAGGGAGGCGGCGATGATAGCGCTCAGGGAGGACAGGCATGTCAAGCATGTCGAAGGGCGTCATTTCGAGGAGGCGCTGAAGGTCATTAAGCCCTCAGTGAGCAAGGATGTCATGAAACAATATGAGAACATCAGCAAGGCGCTTGAAAAGGTCCGGCTCGGGATGGACGACCTAGGCATTTATAGATGAGAAGGTGAACTTGATGAAGGCTGAAGATGGAAGGCCAAAGGCCGTGCGTTCGACCTCGGCCGAGAAGGCAAAGGCCCCTCCAAGGAAGGTAGACCGGGCCACCCCTATTAAAATAATGAAGAAGGATGCCAAGATGCGGGAGCTTGGGCTCCAGATACTGGCCAGGTTCTATATGGGGGAGATGGACCTGGAGATGGCGAAAAGGCGGGTCCTCCGTATGGAAGGAAGGGCGATAGGTGATGAGGAGGCGGTCCTGGCGTTGCTAACGGAGATGATAAGGAACGCGGACGACCCTCAGATAAAGGCAAGGCTCATGGAATCGGTGGCCGAGTACCTGAGCGCTCTTGGGAGGGACCCTAGACCGGTGCTTGCCGAGATGCATAAGATGGAGCTGAAAATATTCAAGGACATAGGGTTCGAGCGGGTCTCCATAATGTGCAAGGACCTGGCCTGCCCTGCATGCAGGAAGCAGAATGGCAAGGTGGTGAGCATCGACCAGGCCCTCATCGACATGCCACTCCCACATCCCGGATGCACAAAGAAGATGGGGCCTAAGGCCTCCCCCTTCTGTCGCTGTAAATATTTCGGGGAATATAGAGGCTGATGACCTGGAGGCCTTTAAAAATCAATATATATGCACAACAATATACAACGGCATCAATCAGATGGGCATCTGAAGGGGTGGCTTCAAATGAGAAAATTTATCACGGAACTGAAGGGAAAGACCGTCATGACAAATGATGGCCAGATCCTCGGGATGATCGACAATTTCGTTCTCAATACGGCGACCGGGGACATCAACCATGTGCTGGTGATACCTGCCGAGGAGATCGATACCAGGTTGTTCAAGAGCGATGCGCAGGGACGTCTCATATTACCGTTCAGCGAGATGCGTGATGTCCGTGACGTCGTCGTCATGAACATATCTCGCTAAACATCTTCTATAGACCTTCTATTTTGTTCAATCTGAGGTAATTCCTCATTTCTGATACTTCAGCTGAAGTTTTATCCTCTGAAGGTTGAACATAGCATCCTTGAAGTCTGGCTTTATCGCGATGGCGTCCTCATAAAGACGCGCTGCCCATTTCAGATCCCCTTCCCTTTCAGCGATCACGGCCAACATGAAGAGCACCTCAGGGCTCTCTTCCAGTTTCAATGCAGAGGTCAAAGAGGCCTTGGCCCCCTCGATGTCCCCTAAGGCCAGCTGAACGCTGCTCATGTTGAGATAGTACTCAGGCCTTCTGTCGATCGAGATGGCCTTGTTGAAGTGCTCGAGGGCCTGATCATAGGCGCCCGCGGCAAAGTAAGCGCAACCGACATTGTTGTAAGCGTCCGAATACATAGGGTCTATGAGCGTCGCGAGCATCATGAACTTTATCGGCTCCTCGTATCCATACTCGCCCATGAACCTCATGCAGGCACCAAGCCCGTTCAGCGCCTCGGCGTTCGCAGGGAACTCCCCGAGTATGTCCTTCCATATCTTTGCTGCGTCACGGTACCTTCCGCTCTTCATAAGTCCCAATGCCTGTGCCTGCATGCTAAGGCCCGATGCGCTGCGGCCCGCCTTTGACGCTCTCACCATGAGCTCCTCCAGCCGTCCAGTCTCCAAAAGGTCGATGAGCTCTCGGGCCACTGACTCCCTGGTCGGCCTCACCCTGGAAAGGATCTGGGCTCCTTCCTTCCTCTGGCCGAAGAGATAAGAGATCGCCTCTATATCGTACAGCAGGCTCTCGTCCTTTTCCTTCGCATATAGCTCGGTCAATTGTGCCAAGGCGGCATCATGTCTTCCTGAGATGGCCAAGGCCTTCGCTCTCACCCTCATGATGCTGCTCTCGCCCGGGTGCTCAGCAAGCGCCCTGTCCGCCTCCGCCACCGCCTTTGATAGGTCACCTGTCATCATGAGCATCTTGACCGTGAGCTCGTGTGTTCGGACGGGGCCCATGGTCAAGGGCACCATCGCTGGTGAAGAGGGCCCTTCAATGACCTCTGGAGGCCGAGAGGTTTCTGCCTCCGCCAATTTTCCAGGGGTTTCGATGGCCACCACCTCTGACCTGCCTTCCTTTACGGTCATCTGCAGTTCTTTCGCCGGCTCTGCCAAAGCCTTTTCCCCTTTGATCTCCGAGGGCAGACCGGCACCATTCACCACTGCGATGTCCTCACACCGCTCCCTGCTGACAAGCTTACCGGGGTGCTCGACCTTCGTTGGGGGGAGGGGCTCCTCCATCACATTTGGCAATTGGGCATTTCCTTCAACGGCGACCACATCTTTGCTCTCGGCCACTGATAGCTCGTGAGCCCCCAACAATGACAACAGCTCCTCTTCCTGGGCCTTTGCCTCTTTGGAGCCGGGGTCTATCTCGAGCGCTGCCCTGTAGGCGTTCAACGCTGAGTCCAGGTCCCCCAACGCTCGATATGACGCCCCCATGGACATCAATATGTCAGCGCGCCGCCTTTCCAGCTGCAGTGCCCTTTTCCAGGCCTCGATCGCAAGCTCGTGTTCACCCTTCTCTGTGTGCACGAGGCCCATGTTGATGATCGGGTTGATATAGCCCCTGTCCAAGGCCGCCGCCCTTTGGAACGCGGACAGGGCCTCGTCCGTCCTGCCCATGGCCTTGAGCACTATCCCAAGATTGTTGTACGCCATCACGTCATCATGGTACAGCTTGAGCATCTGCTCGTACACTTTGAGGGCCTTTTCGAACTTGCCCATCCGATAAAAGGCGGTCCCTTTGTTCAGCAACGCCGACCTGTTCCCTGGGTCCAATCTAAGGACGGTGTCATAGGCCTTCACCTCTCCCTCAAAGTCCTCCATCTGTCCCAGTATGAGGCCCATGAGGTACCATGAAGAGCGGTCTGTAGGGCGCAGCTCGGTCGCCCTTTTGCATGATTCCAGGGCCTCCTCGAGCCGCCCTAGGTTGAAGAGCGCGTTGGCCCTTGCCTGCCAGACCTGGTCGCTCGAGGGTTTGAGCTCCAATGCCCGGTCCAAGCTATAGATGGCATCCTTGAACCTTCCCTTGCCCATGTGCTCGATCGCTGTGACCATATGGTGATCGAACCTTCCAGCTGAGGGCAGGACCCTCTCGCCCTCCGCCTCCAGGACCCTGCGGTCGATCTCCTGTATCAAGGCATCCGCCAGCTTGTATTTTCTGAGCAGCAGCAGGAGCTTCTTCTTGTCCGCGAACGAGACCCCTTCCTTCTCCGCGTAGGCCTTTGCTTCAGGTTCAAGGTCGTTGGTGAGTATCAGGACGGGGCTCCTGCCCTCTGAGACCGCAAGCGCCTTGACCCTCCGGATGTTCGCCGGGGATGCATGGTCGAAAAGCCTTGAGGCCATGACCAGATAGCGGCCCTCCGCCCCCTCTCCACGGAACATGACCGCATCGCCCAGCTCCTCCTTGGAGGCGACGATTACACCGATTCTCTTTAAAAGGTCCACCACTAGGTCCTGAAACTGCTGGAAATCAAGGTCATTGATCGCGGAGATTATCCTTTCGTCATATTTTTCGTCGAGCAGTCTTCCGAGGTCCGTCATGCCGACCCCCCAATCTCAGACCTGATGGCCATGTACCTAGGGTCGTCCGGGTCGGCCTCCGAGAGGGATGCCAACGCCTCTGCTTTCATTCCTACTGCACTCTGGACGACCGCCATCTTTATCGAGGTCTCCGCTCTCTCTGCCTTGTCAGTACTGGTCCTTGAAAGGTCCTTGAGTTCGACAAGGGCCTCCTCCGAGCGTCCTATCCAATGCAACATCAGGGCACGGTTGCCCCGGGCGGTCCTATCCAATTTCGGGTCCTTCATGGCCCTGGAATAGAACTTTTCCGCCATCGTCGCAAGTTCGTTTACCAACTGGAACGAATCTGATGGCTCGATGGGCAGCGATGCCGCCTCCTTTACTGCCAAGGAGATCAGGTTGGCCATCCTCAGGCATGGCCTGGCCCATCTTTCATCAGAGGTGTCCATGACCGCCGCTGCATTGACCATCCTTGGGATCAGTTCTCTTCCAGGCACCATCTCGTCACCCCGAAGGACCGTCTCGATCCCAAGGTCGGCAAGATACCTGTCAATGAAAGACGGGACATGCGACCTGTCCTCGGACGCCATCATCCTCTCGAAGGTGAGACCGGGGTCAGGGCCCTTTCCCAATCTGACCTCACCTATGAACGATGGGCCGATCATGAGCATCACACTTCCATGGGACAGCATCCTCTGGTCGGCCATGGGGTCGATCGCGGTCGCTCCTAACAACAGGGTGTTGCTGACGCGCTTGAAACATCGTCCGCACATGTATGAGCCGGGCGACGTCGTTGAACCGCAGACCAAGCATACCATAGTACATCCCAGGTGCGTATCTCCCTGAGCGGATAAATCATTTGCCATTCATTTATATAATTTACCTTGTAATTTTATAAGAGCGCCTTCTCCATATAATGCCCCGACCTGCAGTATCCCATGGAAGCATAATAACGGCGCACCCCCACCCCGCTCGTGACCCTTACGCGAGCATAACCTTTCCCCAAGGCCAACTCCTCAGCCCGGGCCATCAGCTCCCTCCCGAACCCCCTGTGCTGGGCATCCCTTCCCGTCTCTCCTATCCTGGCCATCTGGCCGAATATTTTGAGCTCGCGGATGTTGGCATGATCGCTATCGTCCCCCAGCCTCAGCCGCACGTATCCGACCAGGGCATCGCTTTCCTCCAGGTCGAATGAGATAAAATGCTCTTCTCCTCCCGATGCCCTATAGGTCATGTCGTTCATCTTTACATCATCTTTGGAAAACGCTCTGATGCCTTTGAGCCCGACCTCGCGGCATCTGATGCAGGCACATTTTCTTCCAGTCTTCTGTAATTCTTCGCCCGCCAGCTCTCTCAGATGGCTCTTGTCGACGCCCGACTCGATCAGCTCCACGGGTATGTCCCTTTGGATGCGTTGTATCCTTGTCCATTTCGGTACTGAGGCCTTCATTTCTGCCACCAGGACGCTTGCCTCGGACGTTGAGTATGGTCTATACCTGCCTTCCTTCCACATATCATAGAGCTTTGTCCCAGCGACCACCAATGTTGGATATATTTTCAGCATATCAGGCATGAACCTCTCATCAATGAACATCTTCTTGAAGCTCTCAAGGTCTTTTTCTGGCGAGGAGCCGGGAAGACCTGGCATGATGTGATAACATACCTTGAGGCCTTTGTCCTTGGCGACCTTTGTCGCCTTGGCCACCTCCTCGACGCCATGCCCTCTGTTGACCGCCCTCAGGACGTCATCGTCGAGCAGCTGGACCCCGAACTCCACCCTGGTGGTCCCGAGGGACATTACATGCTCTGCCATTCCATCGTCGAAGCTGTCCGGTCTTGTTTCGACCGTCATGCCGATGCATCGATGCTGTGCCGTCTCGTTCAAACGATGTGCCTCCTCCAGGTCCTCAGACCGCGAACCGTTCATGGCATCGAAACATCCCTTGACGAAGCCCACCTGATAATCGAGCGGTCTTGAGGTGAAGGTCCCGCCCATGATTATCAGGTCGATCTTGTCCGTGTCATGGCCTATGGCGCTCAACTGCTCTATCCTTGCCATGGTCTGCCTGACGGGGTCATAATCATTGTACGACGCGCGCCTCGCCGCAGGCTCCTTCCCAGTGTAGGATTGCGGCGAATTGTTCTCGACCCCCCCTGGACAGTAGATGCATTTCCCATGAGGGCATGGCGCGGGGGAGGTCATCACTGCCACAACGGCAACCCCGCTCATTGTCCTTACTGGCTTTCTTTTTATTATCCCCTCGACCTTACGAAAGGTATCCTCGTCCAATCGCCTTATGGTCTCGGAGTTGGGGGGACCGAATCGAGCCCCAGCTCCCTGCATAGGCGGACCTTCGCCCTCTGCAGCGCTGCCTTGTCCCTCACCTCGCCGGACAGCATCATCTCGACAAGGCGCCTATGATATTCTTCCTCAGGCATCGTGTGGTCCTCATCGGCCCCGAGTACTTGAATCAACCGTACGATACGAGGGGGACGTCCTTCCTTTTGACCTCCTCCTCTTCCTTCGCATCAATGACGTCTATATACAGGACGTTCGCAGAAGGTATTATCCTTGTCATCTTTTCCTCTCCGGTCCTTTGGTCCAGCAACATGCAGAGGCCAGAGTCCTGACCGAACTGCACGAACCCTTGAAAATCTCCTTCCGAGACTATCGACGAGTTCAGGTCGCCTTTGCTGACGACCCTGTACCTCGAACCTTTTGTCAATCTTGTTATCGTCCTGACCTCGGTCAATCTCATTCCTCCACAAGCGATTGAAGATGCTCGACCGTTTGACGGTAGGATTGCATGGCCATCTCGACATTGGCCTCGGTGAAGGACCAGGCCTTTTTCAGGTCACCATAACGTATCCTATATCCTTTCTTGATCTTCCCGTCCCTCTCGACATCTACCTCTTCCAGTATGTCCATCGATTTCAACTTGTTCAAATGGCGGTAGATCGTGGGTTTTGTGGTGTCGAACTTGACGGCCATCTCCTCGACCAACCACACCCTCTTCATGTTCCTGAGGAAACAGTCCATGAACATCTGGTAGGGGACAGATTCCTCGACGTTCCTGGCCGCGGTCTTTGGGTCATATCCTTTGGGAAGGTAGCCGACCTGCTGTAAGAAAAGTAGTGCGACCTCGTCGGCATCTTTTATAGGGGTGAGCGGTGTGTTGCTTACGATATTTATCTCGAACATAGGGATACGTTAATGGTGTAGGATCTTAAAATACTTAGGTGACAGCTATTATATTTTATGGAACTCATTTTTTTATTATTAGTCTAGTATATCAAAGATTGATGAAAACAACTCCTCACGGATGGTCCGACCGGCGCATGGTGGATACAACAGGGCAATTATTTAAGAAAATTGTACATTTAGGATTAAAATAACACATTAGGGAGTAATTATTTAATATCATCATGGCTGTTAAAAACCCAGGTGTTTCAATGAACAGGAGCGTTTTGGTGGTCATCATCATTGCGGTCATATTGATTGGAGCTGGAGGAGCATATGTTCTGCTCAGCTCTGATGACGAGGGGGAGAAGAAGACCTACGATGTAAGGGTAGGATATCTGCAGGGCGACCTTCATCAATTGGCCAGGGTGGTCGCTAGCGACGACGAGATAAACGGGGGGACCAACTTGTATAAAGAGAACGGTCTGAACATCTCTACCCCAAATCCGTCGGGTTATCTAAATGGGGGAGCGGTCATGGACGCTTTTGCGGCAGGCGAGATCGATATCGGTTTCCTTGGAGCTCCTCCAGCCATATTGAAGTCATTGAATGTTGGGACGGACATCATCATCGTCTCCAAGGTGAATTCTGAAGGTTCGTCGATCGTGGTCAAGGATGGCATAAACAGTTTCACAGATCTCAAGGGGAAGACCGTCGCCACTCCTGGGGTCTCATCGATCCAACATCTTCTTTTCCTGAAGGTGGCCGAGGAGAACAACATGAATGTGAAACAGTCGGGGACTCCTGGTGATGCGAATACTGTCTATTTCGTCCAGATAGCCCCGAAAGATATGAAGGCGGCGTTGGAGACCGACCAGGTCCAGGGAGCCGTCGGATGGGAGCCATATGGTTCTGATGTCCTGCAATCAGGGGCGGCCAAGCTCCTGATGTGGTCTGGGGACGTCTGGCCGGACCACCCTTGTTGCGTGATCGCAGTGAAGAGGTCGTTCGCAGAGACCAACCCGGAGACCGTCAAGATGTTCTTAAGGGCGCATGTCCAGGCGAACGAGCTGATAGACGAAGCGATGTCCGAGGGCAGCGGCCCGACCTACGATAGGATAATCGAGCTGGCAACACAGTTCAGCGGAAGGAACGAGAGCGTCGTCCTGAGCGCGTTGGCGCACATGGACCTTGATTATAGGATCGATGCCAACTTCGATGATTATCTTAAGGACTTCACCCAGTCCTACATCGGTCTGGAACTTATAGCAGAGCAGAAATTGGCCGACCGAGGCTACTCGAACGTCACCGAATATGTTGAGGCATTGGTCAAGACCGAATACCTGGACGCCGCCGATTGAAGACGTTTAAGGCCGGGCAGTCCGGCCTCTTTTGTATTTTTTCTGAAACAAATTATTACTATATGGGACGTCATCAGGAAAAGGGTTGCCATGAAGTCGTTGCGGGACCTTTTAAGGGGCCTATGGATAGGACGAGGAGGTTTTGCTAAGAACCTCGCGATCATCGTGGTCTCGCTCACGATCTTCCTTGTGGTCTGGGAAATCGGTTCGGTCCTTTTGGACACCACATATCTTCCATCACCATTGGTCGTTTGGGATGCCTTGGTCGATTCGTTCCAAAATCCAGACCCTGCCTCTGGTGTCGACATGTGGCAGAACATCGGAGCGAGCCTGAGACGTTTTGTCATCGGGTTCTGCATGGCGTTGGGGATCGCGGTCCCTCTTGGCCTGATAATGGGCTTCTCGAAATGGATAGGGGCGCTCGGTAAGCCTGTCGTCGAGGTGTTCCGTCCCATACCTCCGATAGCCTGGGTGCCTTTTCTGTTCGTGGTGATGGGCATGGTCTGGGGACCGATAATTGCCATCTTCATCGGCGTGTTCTTCCCGGTCCTTTCCAATGTCATCTTCGGAGTGAAAAGCGTCGATCCACAGCTAATCGATGCTGGGAAGACACTTGGGGCATCCAAGAGCGATATATTTGCAAAGGTGGTCTTTCCATATACCATCCCTTTCCTGATGACCGGCATCAGGATAGGCCTTGGCATCGGATGGATGTGCATTGTCGCGGCAGAGATGATAGGTGCGAAGGGGGGCGGGGTCGGCCTCTATATCTTGAATCAGGCGAACATAGGGCGCTATGAATACATGTTCGCGGGAATGGTTGTCATCGCTGTCCTTGGTCTCGTGACGACAGAGGCCGCCTTCTACATCGAGAACAAGGTGTCAAAATGGATGGGGGCGAGATGATGCTCCTGGAAATAAAAAACCTTGTCAAACGGTTCCCCAAAGAAGAGGGGGACCTCGTTGCGATCGAGGATTTCAACCTGGATGTCGCGGAAGGGGAGTTCGTATGTGTGCTGGGCCCCTCGGGTTGCGGAAAGACGACCCTCCTCAGGATGATAGCGGGGCTAGACAAGCCCACATCTGGCGTCATAAAACTTAAAGGTCAGGAGATAAAGAGCACTGGGTCGGACAGGGGGATGGTATTTCAGGAGTTCGCCCTATTCCCATGGAGGACCGTCCGGAGGAACATCGAGTTCGGGCTTGAGATCCGGAACGTCCCCGCGGTGGAACGACATAAGATATCCGACAAGTACATCGAGCTGGTTGGGCTCAAGGGGTTCGAGAACTCACATCCGTATGAGCTGTCTGGAGGCATGAAGCAGCGTGTCGGCATCGCACGGGCCTTGGCCAATGACCCCGCGATCCTTTTGATGGACGAGCCTTTCGGGGCACTTGATGCGCAGACAAGAAACCAGATGCAAAAAGAGCTTCTGAGGATCTGGAAAGAGACAAAGAAGACCGTCGTTTTCATCACCCACTCGGTCGACGAGGCCGTTTTCCTGGCAGATAGGGTGGTCGTCATGACGAACAGACCGAGCAAGGTGAAGGAGATATTCACAATAAAGCTCGAAAGACCGAGGGACAGGGCAGACCCCGAGTTCCTTGCATTGAGGAAGAGGATACTTGCAGAGCTTGAGCAGGAATCCGTCCAGGCCCGCAGAGCATAAGGTCAGAATACCTTTTGCGCCGCCTGATCTATCGCCCTCACGACGCTCTCCTTGGGGATCACGACCTGAACCGGTATTTTCAATATTTTTTCGATGGTAGGTGCGATTATCGGAGCGCAGACGATGGCCAAGGCACCATCTCTTTCGGCCTTTACCGCAGCTATGATCGCCTCCTCCATGGTGGCCGCCGGATATTCCTTGACCCGTACCTGCCTTTCACCGACCTGAACGATGCGCTCTTCAATTTTGACGAGCACAGGCTTTGCAGCGATTATGCCGATGAACTCGCCTCCCGGATAATTGTCGAGCTTCCTTACCGCCTTTATGACCGCCCTCACGGTCCTGAGGTTCGGCTCTCTCTGGTCCTGCAATATCTTGTAGACCGTGCTCTGGGATAGACCAGTTAGCTGGCAGAATTCCGGCACCGATATCTTCAGGTCCTCATCGAGGATCTTCCTTAAGGCCTCTGCAAACCCTTCCTCGCTCCTGAGGATCCCGCTTATAAGCTCGTCGACAAAGGTCATCTCATTCCTTCTCCTTCCTGACGAATGCGGCGGCGGACAGGCCGGCCACGCATCCTTCTCCCACCGCCTTGGCCAGCTGCCAAGGTTGTCCAGTGACGTCCCCGCAGGCAAAAACCCCTTCGACCTCGGTCCTACAATCACGGTCGACCGGGATGGACCCTGTCTCATCCGCGACGATGCCGATCTCAACGGCAAGGTCGGCGGCCCCCTTGGCACCAAGTTCGATGAATACGCCGTCGACCTCAAGATATCTGCCATCTTTCAAATGCATACCACTGACGGTCTTTTCCCCAACGATCTTAGAGGGCCATGCTGGGGTCACCTTCTCTATCGAGGTTGAATCGACCTTTTCGATCAGCTCCTTTGAAGCTGTTATTTCTTGGGACACCCAATAGACCTTCTCCGCATATTCTTTCAGAAGCAGCGCCGCGACCGCGGCATTGCTCCCATTCCCAACAACCGCCACCTTTTTCTTCTTGAAGAAGTGACAGTCGCAATTGGCGCAGTAGCTGACCCCGAGCCCATAGAACTCCTTTTCTCCCTCTACATTGAGCTTGGTCCTGGAGATGCCCGAAGCAATGATCAACGCCTTGGACGAGAATTCCTTCATCCCATCGGTCTTGACCTTGAAGGCGCCGTCCACCATCTCGAGCGATATCACCTCTTCTTCCACAATGTCGGCCCCAAAACGCCTGGCCTGAGATAGGCCGACATTGATCAAGGATGTTCCATCGGTTTTCTCGATGCCAAAATAATTCTCGATGTGGGCTTTGACAAGGGCTGATGCATAAGGTTTCCCGACCACCCCTACCTTGACCTTCTTCCTTGCCGCATGGACCGCCGCCTGGATACCTGACGCCCCACAACCGATGATCAACACATCGTAGTCCATCCTCACCACCGAGGAAAAGAGGTGCTCCTTACCTTAAAGGGTTTTTCTTGGTACAAAAGGGAAAGGATGCTCATCGCATCCGTGTTTTTCATAAATACTTCTCGAAGGCCTGCTTCATCGCTTCCTTAGGTCTCATCCCGACCATCCTGTCGACGAAGTTGCCGTTCTTAAAGATAAGAAGGGTCGGTATGGCCGAAATGTTGAACCGCATAGGGACTCCTTCATTCTCATCCGTGTTCAGCTTTCCGAAGACGACCTTATCTGCCATCTCCACCGACAGTTCCTCGATCTTCGGGGCCAGAGCCCTGCATGGTCCACACCATGGTGCCCAGCAGTCGATGACGACCAGCTTGTCCTGCTTGATGAACTTGTCAAATCCCGCATCAGTGACGACCTCAACCTTCCCAGCCATTTTCACATCTCCTTTCTTTTTCGCTTGTTCCATCAACGCGTTTAGCTTCTTCGCCCGGATCATCTCCAACTCTTCATCTTCTGCCATCAGAGGTCACCGTTCGGTTGTGCGCTGTGATTACAAAATCGTAGTCCCCTCATGCTTATATAACTTTCTCCTTCAATCTTCCAAAGTGCGGATGATTCGTAGACCAGCCATCAGAGGTCCTAGGGTGTGCGTATCGTAGAGGGTCTGAGATGTTGTTATATAGGGTCCTGATTATTAAAAAACCACGAAGTTTTTTAATGATGTTCGGCCATATAGCCCCAGAGGGAAGGCGATGCTTGAGGAAGCCTCTGAAATTATCGGTCTTGAAGTATACACCCCTGCTGGTCTACATCTGGGAACCGTCAACAACCTTGTGATCGACTTGGAGAACAAGAGGATCGATGGTCTGTTCATCGACGAGACCAACCCATTGTTGGTCGAGGATTCCAAGGCAGTCAATGTTCCATATCGCTGGATCCAGGCGATCGGGGACGTTGTCATATTGAAATACTTCCCTAAGAGGGTCACGTCAGCAAAGAAGGCGGCCCCACCACCAAAGGCAGCGGCCCCCAGGCCAGAGTGAGACCGGCTTATACTCTGGTACCATAAAGGGACAATGCCTTTGAACAACATCTATGTCGACCCCTCGGCCATCGTCATCGGCCAAGTGGTGCTCTGCGATGGCGTGAGCGTGTGGCCATGTGCAGTGATACGTGGCGACGTCAATTCTATCGAGATCGGGGAGGACAGTAACGTTCAGGACACGGCAGTGCTCCATGCGAGCCATGACAACCCTACGAAGATCGGTAAGAGGGTGACGGTCGGTCATGGGGCGGTCATCAATGGTGCGGTGGTCGGGGATGATTGTCTTATAGGCATCAACTCCACCATACTTGATGGTGCGGTCATAGGGAACGAATGCATCATCGGGGCCAACGCCATAGTGACTGCAAGGACCGTCATACCATCAAGATCGCTCGTCCTAGGTGTGCCGGGCAGGATCGTCCGCACCGATGACGAGACGATATTGGAGACCGCGAGACGCTCGGCCCGCGATTATGCCGACCTGAGGGACAAGCACCTTAAAGGGATGTATAAGCGGCACATCTTTTGATGGCCCTCTGCCTTACATCCGCATCCTCAAGGAGAAGGTCGATATCGATCCCACATAGTTCAGACAGCTCTCGGTGCATGACCTTCATACGCTCGGCGGTGGTCCTATAGCCTCTGACCTCCATGTCCTCCACCGCCTCAGCCAACGTCATTATCTCATTATCCCCTACAAGGTTGTCAGAATGGCAGACTATCTTCTCCTCTAGCGTGGACGGCATATAATCGCCAGGTGGAAGGCCTATCCCCTCTGCCTCTTCTTTGGTGAAGCCTGCCGCCACGTGGGTCGATATGATCCTGATCAGCCTTTCCGGCAGACCTCTGGCCTTCGCGATAGCCACACCCTCTGACACATGCCTAACGCCATGCGTCCTGGACCTTCCGATGTCATGCAGCCAGGAACCTGCGTTGACCAGTTCCAGATCGGCATTGCAGGCCTTTGCTATCGTCATTGCGACCGTGTTCACTACGCATACGTGCCGGACGACCTTGTCCGAGCATCCCTCTTCCCTTAATATCTCAAGACATGCCTTCTCGTTCGGTAGGGTTGACGACATGCTTCCCCCTCTCACTTGGAAGTACTTTTATCGACCCTCCTGGGAACTCCTTGTTGACCCAGGAACCTTGGGTCAGCCTATCTAATAGGATCGCCAGAGCGGCGACCTCAGAGTGCGGCTGGTTCCCTACGGAAATGTTGTAGTCGGCGATCTGATAGACCTCTGCCGGGACCTTTTCCGCGCCGACCACTATCAAAAGGTCCTTGTCGAGCGGGACGCTCTTGGTAACTTCGTCGACCGGCATCCCATACATCGTCAGGTGAACTATGCGGCCCTTCTCCTTGAACTCGTCCAGTACTTTTCGCCAGCCCACTCCGCTCCTTATCTCAAAGTCCCCCCCAAAGCGGTCCACGACATCGGAGACGCTCTCTTCTAGACCCTGGTCCTTTGTCGAGATGAAAATCCCCTTTGCACCGAAGGTCCTTGCGGTGAGAGCGACATGCGTGGTGATCCTCTTGTCCCTTTCCGGCCTATGCCCCAATCGTAGAATCCATATCTCAGCCATCAGGATCCCGGACGGTCATTCTTTAACACGCTCAAGACGATGTCCTCTATAGTCAAGCTTCACTGAGCGCTTGACAATGCTCTTGAGCATCGTCGACGTAAGTCCCATGCTCTCCGCGACGTCCCCCGCGAACTTGCCTTCCTTTCCGACCTGCTCCAGGATCTTATGTTCAAGCTCCTGGAACTCCTCTTCGGGCATCATTGCAACGGAAAGCACGTCGCTTATCTCGTAGACAGGCCATGAGGCGTTGATATGAAACTGGCTATAGTAGGTATGGTATGCCTTCTCGGGCCTTGCCCCTCCAGAAGGCTGCCACCTTGTCTCTACAAGCTTCATCTTCTCGAAGAACTTCAATGCGTCCTTCCCTTCCGCCCCGTATTTTTCCTCGATCTCTTTGAGCGTCTTCCATTCGATGGTGACCTCTTTGAGAACGTCCCTCTTCACGGGGGTATCAACGGCCCTCAGCATAGGAACGAGCTCTGAAGGTTCGTTGATCACCTTTATCTTGTTCATTACTAAGTAAAGGGTTATGATGCATATAAATATCTAAGTCACTACCAATTTGATAGTGGGTTTTTTAATTATGCTGGCCCCATACCGGTGTCATCATATAACGTCATTTTGACGAATTCAACGAACGGCTTTTGAGCCCCCTGTTCCATTAAGGTTATATTCACGTTATATGTTCAGGATGTCGATGAAGATCGTTTACCAGTGCTTGGACTGTGGGAAGGCCCACGACACTGAGGAGGCCGCCCTTAAATGCCATGAGGCCCCTATCCAGGCCTTCCAAAAAGGATATACGCGTTTCAGCAAAAGAAAGGGGCTCATTGGCAATTGAGCGCTCCAGCTCTGTGCGTTTTATAACCTGTCAGCATCATCAGAGCGAGCCAGTGACCGAAAGGATGCCCCATATCAACAGCGCGGGGAACACCATCATCGTCAGATCGTCATCCAACCTCCAGAACATCTGCCTCTCTACCCAGATGGCGAACGGGGCGCTGATCGCCGCGGCTATAAAGGTCGCTAAGTCAAGACCTACCAGGACCGTAAGAGAGATCAGTGTCAGAGAGAAATAGACGGCCATCGGGAATTGAGGGTAGAGGTCCTCTCTTCTAGACCTCAGCTCGCCTATCAAAGGGTCGACCCACGCCATCCCAATGACCGCAGGGACGGCCACCTCGAAAGGCATGGTAAGGAAAACGATGGTCAGGCCTATTGCCGCCCAGGCATAAGCGGCCATCCTCCATTTTTCATATTTCCTGAGACCCACGATATCAAGACCTGTCAACCTTCTGACCATCTCGAAGACCAATACCGATGCCAAGAAAATAACGAGCCCTGTCTCCTTCTCTGGCCCACCCTCCCATACAGGAGAGGGGATCCAGTAATAGACCAGGAAAAGGGGGGTTGCAACATGGACCGCCCTTCTGATCTTATGGCCGATGGACATCTGCCATGAATTGTGCGGTACGCATAATAACCTTGGCCCTAGGCAAAGGGCTCCGAGGACCACCTCTTATCGATGGAGGTGTAGAAGAACCTGGTCGCAACGCCCAGCAACAGGAGCGCCAGCAAAATGCCTGCCGCCGCCAAGGTTGGTGAGCTGTCAACACTGAAGGAAAGTATCGTGATCGCTATGTCAGGGACCATGGCCAACATCGCGAACTTGGCCACCACGGAAGGGTCGAACAGGAACGAGCTTGTCCTCAGACCTGTCAGATACGCGGTCGCGGTCACCATGTAGAAAGATGTAACGAACAGCACGGGCAGCGCCAACCATAGCAACCTTGTCTCGCCATTGATGATAGCTATCAGCACGACGAACGCCGCCGATGTCCCTGTTGTGATCAACAGGAAAGCCATCAGTTTGGTCTTGATCACCGTCGGTACTGAGACGGGCATGGTCTCAAAATAGTCGTTCAGGTCGGTATTCGTCAGCCAATTGTAGACCATTATACCGAAAAACCCCACCATGCCCGCATAGAAGACGATGTTGAACCCCACTGGTATCCTTAGGCCAGTGTTGATATACCATGTGGAAAGACCGAGGAACAACAAGGGTACGCCATATGCGAACACCAATTTGCTGGCCAGCCCGGACCGCAATATGTCCACGAGCTCCTTCGCCAACAATGCGTCATATGGCCTGAAAACCTTCAACCTCTTCGAATATATGGAGAACTGATCATCATAAGAACTGGTCCTTCCCTCCCTCTCGACAGAGACCAACACCACGGCCATTGCGGCGAAGATGAGAGACGCCGTTATGCTCAATGAACCGAACAAAAGCGCCATCCCGACATCCTCTCCGAACGGTTGGACGTTCATTTGAAGGCCGATGCTGGGTATCAGGATGTCGATCGAAAGGATGTCAAAAACACCGTATGCGATGAGCGAAGATAGTGTGACCAGGATGACCGCGAGGAAAGCTGCGATGCTTCTTGTGTACACAACACTGACAAAGAAGCTGAATGATATGCCCAACAAGAAGCTGAGGAATAATGCCATAAAGAGAAGAAAGACCGATGTAAGGCGGTAACCAGCGATCAGGGCCGAGATCGTCAGTCCGAAGAGGGCGGGTACAAGAATGAGGACCGAGTAAAAAACAAGGTCGCGAAGGAACATCGCAAAATATGCCCTTCTGAAGCTCAACGGCAAAAGGAACGGTGTTGTGACCAGGTAGCTGTTCTTACCGTACCTCCTTTCTAGGGATGTCCTCCCAAGGAAGCCAAAAGCGCCGACGCTCATGCCGTAAAGGAACATGCCTCCATGCGCCATGACGACCATCTCCTCGATCGAGATGCTTCTTATCACTCCGACCGTGGACCCGAAGAAGACAGTGAATATTATGACGTACAACGGCAGGGTGAGGAAAACCCTCCTCGAAGAGTAGGAAACATGGAGCCGATACTCTTCCAACATCATCAACTTAAGTATCTCTCGCATCGCCGGCCACCATCTCCAAGAAGACCGTCTCGAGATCCTCCCCTTTTTCGTTCATCGACACCGCGTTTCCTTTATGGACTATTTTCCCTTTGTTCAAGATAATGAACTCATCGCACAGCTTCTGTGCTATATCCAGGATGTGCGAGTTCAGGAATATTGTCCTCCCTTTGTCCTTCAGCTCAATGAGTAGGTCTTTGAGCTTCCTTTGGTATATCGGGTCGAGGTTGATGAAGGGCTCATCAAGGAACAGCAGCTTCGGCTCGTGGATAAGGGCCGCTGAGAGCATGAGCTTCTGTCTCATCCCTTTTGAAAGGTCCCTGCACAGGGTGCCCTCAGAGCCCTGGAGGTCAAAGAAATAAAGCCAGCTCTCGACCTTCCTTTCGAGATCATCTACCTTCCTGACCGAGCCAACGAATTGAAGGAACTCCTTTGCCGTAAGATATGAAGGGGGGGATTCCACCTCAGGCACTATCCCGACCGACGCCTTTACCTGCAAAGGAGAGATGCCGGGATCCACCCCCAGGATGGTCACATCCCCCGAGGTGGCCCTTGTCTGACCTGTCATGATCTTCAAGAGCGTTGATTTACCGGCGCCGTTGGGGCCAAAGCAACCGAAGAAGGACCCTTCCTGCACCTCAAAACTGATGCCGTCGAGCGCCAGAAGGCCTCCATAGCTCTTCCTTACGTCCCGTACCACGATCGGTGCCATGCCATTTCCCATCCATACGCCAGATATTTAACCTCTCTGGGCTGGTTCAGCGAAGATGGAAGATGGCCGATAGGTTTCAAATACGTACAAATGTTATCATGGCCCCATCCCCATGGTATACAGTATCATGGTCGAGGCGGTCAGATGAGAGGCAGGAGCGCCCTTACAAATAAGATTGAATCTGAGATACGTCTGCTCGAAAGGCACGTGATGATGTTGAACACCATCGTGGCGAACGAGCCGATAGGGATAATCAGGCTATCTGAGCTTCTTGGTATACCGCAGCACAAGGTAAGATATTCCCTAAGGATCCTGGAGCAGGAAGGTCTCATCCTCCCTTCGCCAGAGGGGGCCGTCACGACCGATAAGGTCCAGACATTCTTCAATGAGCTCAATGAGATCCTGAAGAAGATGGACACAACGGTAAATGCGCTCAGGGAGTCTTTGGATGCTCAGGCGGTAAGGCCCAAAGGATAAATGATAAATAAGCGTGGACTATTGTGCCAAAAGCCAATGCCGTCGTAGCTCAGTAGGTAGAGCGTGTGACTGTTAATCACAAGGTCATCGGTTCGATCCCGATCGACGGCGCCATACGGTCCATCGTTATGTTCACGTCCTGATCATTATCAACATCATCTTGAACGGTCTGACCGCCCTGAGTGCGTGCGGTTCGTTCGCAGGCATTATGATCATCTCTCCGGACCTCAACAGCTGGGACCTTCCGGAGATCGTTATCTCGGCCTCCCCATCAAGGAGCATGACCATGGCGTCATAGGGGGCGGTGTGCTCGCTAAGACCCTGTCCTTCATCGAATGAGAACACCGTGACCGTCCCGACCTTCTTATCTATCAATGTCCTCGATACTACGGCCCCTTCTTGGTATGCCAACAGCTCGTTCATGACCAACTTCCTGCCCTTTAAGTCGGCCTTCCTACCTTCGAGGTCGACGATGTTCGTTATCTCCTTTTTCATTTCCACCACCTTATATCAGCACTGATCTCTGTTCAGGTCTTGGGGTCTTGACCACAAGGAACCTCAGATCGGAATCTCCATTGTTGAGGATACGATGAGGGATCTTTGCAGGGCTTTCGATTATCATATCCTTTGTCACCTTTTCCCATTCATCACCGATCTCCACCTCACCTTCCCCCTCTAGAATGTAGAAGAAAACATCGACAGGGGTGACGTGTCTCTTCAATGAGGAACCTGGCCTTAATGAGATGTGGGTGACCTGGGCCTCAGGGTGGTCATAGATCGTCCTCACGCTCGCCCCATGCGGGTTCGGCCTCTCCGAAAAGGAATCGTAGACTGCCGTCTTCATCTTAGTCATCTTTTATCCCCTCTCTCCTTGCATATCCTATCGCG
This sequence comes from Methanomassiliicoccales archaeon, assembly GCA_013415865.1. NCBI lineage: Archaea > Methanobacteriati > Thermoplasmatota > Thermoplasmata > Methanomassiliicoccales > Methanomassiliicoccales archaeon. Next base: position 1,177,675 of record CP058896.1, on the reverse strand, counting down.
CTCCTTGTGCAAATATCGGAACAACGTTGGCAAAGGAAACATCCGCTCCCATCCTGATGGCATTTGGCCTCTTCTACAGGACATATCTTCTCACATGCGCGACATGACCTGCATCCATCTTTTCTCCCCATGCCAACCCTGGACCTCCTTGCAAACAAGGAGGAGAAAAACCCAAATGGGCAAACGGTCCTGCAAAACGGCCTGTAGACAAACATCCCTATAACCAATACCCCCACGAAGACATAGTACCAAGGAGAGATCATATCCAGGTTGAAGAACTCCTTCACCCCGAAGGGCCCAAGGAAGCTGAAGGACACCAGCCCTCCCAAGAAAAAGACGAGCGAAGAAAGAGCGTGGACCGTTCTGACCTTCTCTCCGCCGATCTTGACCTTTTTAAAGGGGGCCATAAATGCCATCTCCTGTACCGCACCGATCGGACAGGCATAACCACAGAACGCTCTACCGAACATAAGAGAAGAAGCAATTAAGATCAGTATGATGACAATGGATATGGTCGCATTGGGACCGCTAACTCTTTGACCTAGGACCAATGCCTGCATCTGGACCGGAACGAGCGGGGAGACGAGAATGAAACCGATGGCTGACGTCGCGACCGATATCGTAATGACCAAGAGCCTAGTCATCCTTCCGGACCTCAATAACCATAATGAGATCGTTATCATCAGTATGGCATAAACAAGCCCTACCATGGTCATGATCTCAGACATCCATATCACCTCAGGACCCTCAGGAGCATATCAACAAGAGGCCCGGAGCGGTCAACGAGGCTCCAGACATATCCAGAGTCCCTCCATTCCATGACGGTCATCCTGATGGCGCCCATGTATATGGTCGCAAAGGCCGAGGGGTCGACCGACGGAGATATCCGTCCAGTGCTCTGTCCCTTCAAGACCATGTTTACGATCTTGGCGTGTCTTTCTGACCTTCTCCTTATGAACCATTCCCTTATCTTGGGATACTCGCGGAAAATCTCTTCCTGGAAAAGGACCGCTGTCGCTTGTGGGCATTGTTCGAAGGCCTCGAACTGCCTTTTTGTCAATGACCTCAATGATGAAAGGACGTCCTCGGACCACCCTTCCTCTTCAGTGACAACGTTTTCAAAGAATACCTTCTGTGCCAATGCCTCGAGGATCTCTTCTTTGCTGCTGAAATGGCGAAGGAGCGCGACGTCAGATATCCCAATCTCAGATGCGATCCTCTTCAATGTGAGGCCTTGGATGCCCTCTTTATCGATGACCTTCAACGATATGTCGATGATCTGTTTTTGGCGTTCTCGTGTACCTTTTCTTTTCCTCTCACACATATATTTGTTAGCACTAACTAACATATATTAAATACTTACGACATCGTGGCTAATCGGTCTGTTATCCTCGCAACTGCCATATCTATATCAACCACCGCTATCAAAGAACCTAGGCCAGATATTCCAGATAGCTTTCTGGCCTCTGGCCTGCTCGTGACATAAGCGCTGATCCCTTTTGTGATCGCTAGGGACAAGTGCGCCATTTCGCTTGCGGGTATGAGGCCCTTCCCATCCCTTTCCAAGATTACTGCGAGCTCGTTCTGAACCTTTATCCAATCTCTAGTAGGATGGACGCACTTGATATTCAGGTCCCTTACCAGGTCTATCAGCATGTACTGTCCCTCCCTTGGTCCCTCCATGAGCACCTCGATCGCCTCACCAAGGACCGTTGTCCCTGTGTAGAGTTCGGCCCCTCCCCTTACCAGATGTCTAAGCTTGGCCAATACGGCCGCATCTCTCATTCCGTCGTTGAGGACGCAATAGTCCAAGAAAAAACTGTCCATGTTCAATCCACCAGAAGCAACCCTGTCAACAGTGCTTTCTTCCTTGCAGGATATTCCAAAGGTAGACCTGCGTTCCCGGCCGTGGCTATCACATCGATGCCCATGGCCTCCATGCTCGGTCTGGCTTGGAACGGGTGTCTGCACCGTCCTCCGATGCCAACGCACTCATCGCAGAGCGAGCATGGACCACCAGTAAGCGCGGTCGCGAACCTATATCCCATTCGCATGGCCTCGGCCTCGAGCTCGTTCAATTTGGCCGTAATCTGCTTGAAGGCATGGCGGTGGCTTTTTTCATGACCATCGTTCCCCTCCTGACCGTAAACGTCATTTTCTTTAATGGTATTGAAGGGGACCGGTTTCTCTATATCGCGCTGAAAAACATACTGAACTAGGATGGCGTCCGAGAACCTGCTCAGAACGCCTTCAAACTCTGTGGGTGTCATCACGTTGGGCGGGCACATGAGGTTGTGATTATAATTTTTACATACCGGGACCTGGCATTTCATCCTCGCCCTCGGGTCGATGGTGACCGCGGACGCCGGGACCGCGATCGCTCTTGAAGCCCCGTCATTTAGCGCTTTTTCCACCAGCTTCCTCAGATCACGTTCATCAGCCGACATTTCCATTTCACGATCGTGGTCGGCATTTATACAATCTTTGCCCGTTTGATTGCAAGGCACATTATGAGGATGGGGCATCCCAGTAAATTCTTCAAATCCAGAAAATCAAGCGGAGAGCCATCACTAATTTTATTGGCCGAGACCCTCTCGTCCCATTGAAGGCGCCCAATACCATGTTCGTCAAACCCATGATGAAATGGCCATTTTCATTTTTTCAGAACAGCTGCGGGAATTAGAACAGAGCCTCCTGACCGGCTGCCTTCAAAATTGATGTGGCCAGGGGGTATTGTTAATGTACTTATGTCTCATGCCACCTGAATGTCGCGGTTTGGACTGACATCCTTGAAATTAATGTAGAAGGCGGTTATCGCTATGAGATATATCGTCGAGGCCAAGATGAATGGCAGTGCATAATAACCAGAGGCGAGAAGTATCCCTCCGATGATCGTGGTTGCACTGTTAGGGAGCCTCCATATTATCGAATTGATCGCGCTCGCGATGCCTCTGTCATCCTTATCGATTATCCCCATCAGGTATGCATCCATAATGGGCCCTGCCATGTTCATGAGCGCTGCCCTCACCAGGTACACGGCCGCCGCCTCTGTCGCCCCTGGCATGAACGGAATTGCGAACATGAAGATGGTCGATGAGGCCTGGGTGAGGACTATCGCCTTGACGGGCCCAAGCTTGTGCGCGATGCCTGCGCTGAAGATCGCGGCGAACCCTATCGTGATGCTTGATAATGCCAGAAGAGGGCCTGAGTAAGTATCTGGAACCCCATACTCAAGAAATAGCCAGGTAGGGACCAGGGGTATGATGAGCCCGGCACCGAGCCCGATCAGCATGTTGTTCACTGAGAACCTCAGCAATGCCCTCTTGCTGTTCGGCTTCAATAGGCCCCTCTTGACCCTGACCGATGGTGCTCTTTCTTTATAGTCCCTTAAAAGACGCCAGATCGTTATGGGGGAGATCACGGAAAGAAGGCCAAGGACCAGAAAGGCATATGAGTGGACCTCGACCGACGAAAGCCCTGTGATGTCCTGGATAAAAGGGAAGGAGACCGGTAGGGCAAAACCAAGGCCTGTGAATCCACCATAGACGATGAAGGACATGGAGAAGGCAAGGTCCCTGTTGTCGACAGTGGTCTGATCTGCTATCATTGCATTCCAAGCTGAGAGGAATGCACCCTCGGAGATCCCCATGAGAATGTTGGCAACGAGGAAGAGCTCGGCAGAATGGGAAATGGAGCAGATTAGCAACACTGGTGGGGTGGTGACGAGGCCCACCATGAGCACCTTCTTCCGACCTATCCTGTCGGACAATATCCCGAAGGGGATGGCACAGATTACCATCGCAAGTCCAGAAGCGCCCAATATCGCCCCGACCTGTTCAGAGCTTATTCCCATCTCTGGAAGGTAGGCCGACACCGCGGTGATCAAGAAGCCATGACCTATGGCCACGAACGACGTCAGAATGATGAGCCATTTGACCTTTGATGGGACCTTGAGGTTCGGATCGTGCCTTTTCATGCGATACCATCGACCCTCACCTCGATTCCGATCTCCATATTTCTAGGTGTTCGGACGAGCGGGCCTGCTTTGTGGTTAGAATTCAAAAATTATATATGAGGCGTCGGAATAAGGTGCAACCAATAGGGTCCGTAGCTTAGTCTGGTGGAGCGTCAGGCTCATAACCCGATGGTCGCCGGTTCAAATCCGGTCGGGCCCACTCCAATTCCTGGCCTGATAAAGATCCCGGTTCGGACTTTTCTTCCGAGGATCGTAAACCGTCAGATAAGGCCCTCGAGCTCCTCGTTTCTTATGCGGATTGGGCCGATGAACAGCGCAAGCTGATGAACAGCAGGCGGCGGGGTGGTCGGCACGATTGACCGACGGGACCGCCGCATCGACTGTTGCGACTTCTGCCGGATCTCTGACAGATGCCTAGGCTTCTACAGGCGCTGTTGGCCCGACGTAAAGGATGTAGAGGAGAGGTGCCACGCCTGTAAGCAGTGCTTCAAATTCGAGCCAATAGAGGGTTTCTCCACCCTCTATGAGAGGATGGACGTCGAGGCGCAGAGGCGCCTCGTAGCATCAAGGAGGGCGAGCTCGTGATGTGCCCCCTAAAGCCCGGGCTCGAGTGCCCCGCTACGCCTCGGATAAGGGGCGAATCCCGCTGCAGCTGCGCAGTTGCAACACCCTCGGGAATTGACGCTACCTGTTGCAACTTGCAACTCCTAGCCAGCAAAAATCGAGTTGCAAAAAATGACGCTACCTGTTGCAACTTGCAACTGATTTGCAACTCCTGTTGCAACTCCCCCCGGAGGTCGATCGCATGAAACCGACCTTCTCGGACACCGAGCTCAAGGTCTACGGACTGCTCCTCGAGAAGGTGCCCCAGACATCCATCGCGAAGGCTCTCAAGATCGACAAGAGCAGGGTCTCCCGCATAGTGAAAAAGCTCGTCGAGGGCAAGTATCTCGTCGAGGAGTTGTCAAAGGGCGTTAAGTTCTACACGAAAGGCCCGAACGGGAGCATACTGGACCAGCTCATTCTCAGCAGGCAGTTGCAAATTGACGCTAGGAGCGTCACGCCTGTTGCCCTCGATCCCGAGCGTAACACGGTCCTCGTGCACCACCTCCTCTACCGCCTGCACGTCGTCAAGGAGGGCGACATCCCGCAGATCTCCGAGAAGCTCCCGGACGGCAGGACCTTGGTCCGCCCCTTCCTCCGCCCCGAGGGCAGGAAGCATCACAACCGCGAGCTTTGGCACGGGCAGGTGCCCTATTACGACAAGTTCGTCACCGTCAAGTATGAGCGGACCCCGAAGGTCCAATGGTTCTACATCTACCCGCCGGAGATGGAGATGACCCCCGACGAGGTCAGGGCGAGGAGGTGGGACGAGATCGCCAAGACGGTGTGCATGGAGATCTCCGCCTATGTGCAGAGGCACGGGGGCTGGCAGTTCGGCCTCCCTGAGATCGTGGAGTCCTGGAAGCCTCACTTCGCCTTCCGCTCCCCCGTCTTCAAGAATTTCTCGGACGCGATGTTCACGAAATCGCAGGATGGCAAGGTCTGGCTCTCGGACTCCGAGGGCAACGCCGAGCTAGAGGCGAGCGACCCCGAGTACGGGGCCCTCCTCGTCGAGCTTCCGGGCCAGGTCATCCGCGTCAAGATGGAGATGCGCGACGTCCAGGCCGCCCTTGTTGCCATGGCCGAGGCGCTGAACGCATCCCGCAGGCTCAGCGAGGATCTCACAGCTGAGCTCATCCAGGTCAAGGCCAAGCTCGCGCAGATGGAGGTGGAGTCCCTGAAGGAGAAGGTCCCGAAGGACTCGGCCGTCGCGCGTCTTGACAATGACGCAGACAAGGACAACGAGGTGATGTATCAATGAGCAACGCCGCAAGGCAAGGATATGGATGCGTGGACCCCGGCTATTTTCAGGGGATCCCCGCAACGCTGCGCCCGCTGATCGACCCGTCCTACGGGGAGCCGAAGAGACCGATCGCCAGGTGCGTGGTCTGCGGGGCGAAGATGCGCGCGAACGACAGGGAGATGCCGATATGCTCCTCCTATTGCCAGCATCAATGGGAGGCCATGCATAAGGGAAGAGTAGGTGGCGGAAAATGAGAGCACTAGCGTTTGATCGGTGCGAGGAATGCCCCTTTCACGCCTCCGAAAAGGGGATGAGCGAGTGTTACTGCGCCAACCCATCAGTTATGATGCAGGGGACAGCTGCTGAGGGCTTCACAAGTAAAGCGGGATACTACCCAAAGATCTGTGAAAAAGTGAATGGAAATATGCGCAGGGTCGAGCGCGGGCCCTTCCCAAAATGGTGTCCCCTGCAGGATGGTGTCAACCACGTTACTCCCGGGCGATTTTACGGTCATGTGATTGCGGCTCCGGACGCAGAATGGAGACGGGTCGAGCTTCGAAATCGGGGTGATACTGATGCCTGAGGCCTTCATTCCGTTCATCGACGAGATGGCCTCCGCCGCCCTCTCCGGCCGCAAGACCATGACATCGAGGACGAGGAGGTACGGCAGGCCCGGGGACACCTTCCGCATCGAAGGCCGCAGGTTCCGATTGATCTCCGTCAGGAAGGAGTGCCTGGTCGCCGTTGCCTATCTCTACTACGAGGCCGAGGGGTTCGACTCCCCGCAGGCGTTCATAGACTGTTGGAACATGCTCCATCCAAGGCGGCGATACCGGCATGATCAGATGGTATGGGTCCACAGGTTCCGCATGCTGCCCGAAGAAGACCCTGAGACGATCGCCGAGGAGGTCTCGGAGCGCGGGCCGTTCTGGCCCGGGCAAGAGCATCCCTATGAAGGCCCTTTGTTCGAGGAGGTCCTCCATGAATGACAGGATTCTGAGGGCCAAGCGTGCCTCCGAGGTCATGCTCCGGGAGCACGCCGACATCGTCGTTAGGCTGGCATTGGACAAGGCCGCCGAGCTCGGCCTGGAGAAATGGCTGCGTGATTATGACTCGATGTTCCTCGCCGGTTACGCCTACGAACTGAGGTCGAGGATCTACAGGCTGCCGAGGGAGCCGATGCAGGTGCGCGGCCTTGCCCACGCGAGGGGCAGGCTCGCCGCCCTGAGGGACCTCGAGAGGATGGGGGTGGCATGACGATCGACGACGACTACGAGCTCGGCCTCAAGGTCCTGCTGTGCACACAGGCGTTCATCTGGGCGGCCTTCCTCGCCCTGCTCATCGGGGTGGTGGGATGAGTCTCAAACTGAACCTCGGATGTGGCACCTCACCTATCGATGGCTACGTGAACATCGACCATATGCCAGGCCCAAGAGTAGATCTGGTCCATGATATAACTCAGGGACTCCCATATGAGGATGCGACTGTTGACGAGATCTATATCTCGCATACCCTCGAGCATATCACCGAATGGGAGCATCTGATGCCTGAGTTCCATCGCGTCCTCAAATCGGGAGGGAGGCTCCGGATCATCGTCCCGCATGCACCAAATTATTACACAGGCCATGTAAGGCAGTTCTACCCATACACACTGGACGGCTTTATCAAAGACCGCTACTCTGCCGAGGACAGGCGCACCCTCGAAAACATCCCGCTCTTCGAACAGGTTGACAGGACTATAAGGCGGAGATTCTGGTTCCAGTGGCACATCAAGCACTATCTAGGCATTGATATCCCATTCCCATGCCCGATAGGACGCCCATACGAGATTGAATGGGACCTCAGGAAGGTGTGATATGGCAACCGTAAAGACTCATTCTGGCGCCGGGTGCCCCGACTGCCTCGGCGACCGGACAATGTACACGATCAAGCAGGACGGCAGGGAGATGGGTTACTGCTTCGACTGCTCCGCAACTTGGATCCATGTGAGGGCCAGCAGCAAAGTGAGGCGGCGGCCGGGCACAGGTAGCATGAGGTGGTGCATCTGAGGGTCGTCCTGTATGCCAGGGTCTCAACGGCAGATCAGGAGAACGAGAATCAGCTTGTCATGCTCAGACGATATGCCGAGGCACAAGGCTTAACAGTCGTCGGAGAGATCTCCGACGAGTGCTCAGGCCGGACCCCGATAAGGAAGGGCCTAGACATGGTCGTTAGGATGGCCAGGGAGAAGAGGATGGAGGCCGTCCTGTGCGTAAGGATTGACCGGATGATGAGAAGTGTCAAGCACTTCATCGGACTGAACGACCTGCTCGAATCTTACGGGGTCAGGATCATCTGCACAAGCGACGGTCTCGATTATGGCACGCCCATCGGCAAGCTCGTAAGGGGTGTGCTTTTACAGGTGGCCGAGTTCGAGGTGGAGCTGATCTCCACCAGGACCAAGGAAGGCCTCGAGAGGCGTAGGGCCGAGGGTGTCGTCCTCGGCCGTAGGGCTGTCAAGGTCGATGTAGAGCGCGCAGTCCACCTCATAACACAAGGTATCCCCAAAAGCAAGGTGGCGGAGATGCTAGGCACGAATCGGGCCACACTCAACAACAGGCTTAGGCAGGCAGGCCTAGCTCATCTTGTCTCACCGCCGACAAGGGGAGCGAAAACAAAGGGTATCCCCGCGGAAGCCTCGTTGCTTAAATACTCCGATACCAAGATCGATGCGACAGAAAACGAGCGTTTGATTTCAGGGGGTGACCGATGAGCGAGCTCGCATATCACCTCGGGATCATAGCGATCGCCACGGTCGTGGTGTGGTTGGCCTATCTGTTGTTGATTTACATTATCGCCTGCGTCATCGAGAGCGATGCCCGGAGGGGAGGTGGGACCCGCTGATGTGCGTCATCCTCGGCGACCCCGTGGAGACCATTGCTGGCCTGTTCCTGCTCGCAGCTTCGCTCTATGCCGAGCTCCAGGTTGCGCTGTGGTACGCATCTAGACAGCCAAGGGAGAGAACTAAGGAGGTGGTCCATGTCTGGTTCGAGCGGTCGTGGCCGTTCATCAGGATCTCAGGACGTCGCTGAGATCAGGACACGTATCCCTCAACGGCAGAACAACATCCTCGAGCAGGCGAAGCGCCTCAAGGGGAGGAGCAAGTCTGAGATAATCACTATCGCGCTGGAGGAGTTCATCCGCTCGGGCAAACTGAAGTTTATATGATTACTTGCCAGATGTGTACTTACTATATTTTAATTATATTCTTAGGAACGTTATTTTTATCTTTTCCTCAACAGATAAATCCTTCTTTGCCCTATTATTTAGAATCGTGTTGAATAAATATAACGTTGTCCAAACCAGCAACAATTGATCTTTGTCAGGAATTGAACGCTTGACTTGCCCTGGGTCACAATACAATATCGATTCACGAAATTCCATAAAATTATTTTCAAACTCATTTAATAGCTGGTCATTTATCCTAATAGGGTCCGTTTCAATCTCTAGCGATTGAAGATATGCTTGGTTCTTCTTGATGAGCTTGTTCATCTTTTCGAAAAGGTTCTTACATTCTTTGGCCTTTGAAATATGATGGTATTCAAAATCCATGCCAGTATAATTTGATGATTTGTGGAGATCATTTATCAGCTTAACCAGCTTTCCAGATTCCTCAATGCAGAACAGTAGCAATATCCAACTACCAGTTAGATTTTTTTTATCAGTATTATTCTCAAATAAGGTTTTCACTGAATTTAAAATCTCGATATTGCGATTTGAACAATCGGATATAAAATTATTAATTTCAATTTCGTTTCGGAATTTATACCTCATCAGATTCAATACTATATGAACATCCAAGAATAATATGGTAACTTGCTCTCTCACACAATTTTATTGGAAACCACATTTATACAAAACATGGGATGATTGCAATAATGACAAATACCAGGATGACAATTCAAGAATCTGAGGGGGATTCAAATGGCTTATAACTTTATTGAGATAATTTTGTATGCAACACCAATTCTAAGTGGTTTAACGGTTGGATATATTATTGTTCATTTCATGAAGAAAAGATGGAAAGAAAATATCGATAAAGATATAAACCAGAGGAAGGAAATAAGTGAGCTTCTTAATTCGGAGTAGATTTTTTAGATGTATTCCTAATTGCTTCTTTTTTAACCTCATTTATAAATCCAATAGTGATGAACAAGATAATCAAAGTAGAAAAGATGCTAACTTGATAAATTATGTTGGATGGACCATAGACGATTCCGTGAATTAAACCCATAATCAATGTTGCACACATACCGAAAATTGTGGGCAGGAGATAGATTGTTGCTGGTATCAATTGACCTGAAACGTTATGGTCTCTATAACTTTCAAGATTTGTTGCTAATCCCAACTTATTTTTTTTATTGAATCCCAACTTCTTCTCCAAAATCATACTTGTCCTAACAGATTCAATGAGGTACTGGTGATAATGATTGTCTAGCCTCCAAAGAACCCATGCAATTCCAGATATTATGAATGAACCCGCTCCCAATAAAATCGTTATCGATTCAAATTCTAGTTCCTTTGCAATTGTCGCGAATCCTGCTCCAAGAATGCCAAGAACCACGAAAAAGAGCTGTCGTATGACCATCATTGACCTATCCAATGCCTCGATTCGCCTACCTGCTACATCGAGCATTGTCAACATGGCATCATGAAATTGTTGATTCTCAACGTCATCCTTATCAATCACTCCCAACAACCCCCCCCAAAGACACAATAATTTAAATTTAATAAACTATCGGAAGTAAAAATTGAAATGATTATCTAAAAAGAGTCCAGTTAGTTCTATTATAAAAATCCCTACGCTACAGCCACTTCCGTGGTCGGCTTATATCCGTTTCCGTAATTATCATCCAGGCGGTGCGGCCCCGGTCCCATCACCTCACCGGTGGCCCCCGCCGGGAAGTATTGGGATGCACTTGTCGGAAGCTCTGTACTCAGCGATAGCCCTGGCCTCCACGGTCATTGTCCTGTCGTTCGGCCGTCTGATCTATCTCAGGGGGCTGGACCATGATTGACATCCTGTTGGTCGCGATTGCGATCGTCACCTCGATGGTGGCCGTGGCCATGACCGCATACACGTTCGGTTATGCGACCGGCAGGGAGGCAAAGGTCCTTCGGATCCTGGAGGGCAGGCTGAAGGCCGCGGAGGATGCGGATGAGCACGATGAGAGCGCACCGTGAGGAGCTCGAGCGCATCCTCAGGACGGTCGATGGCGTCCCGCTGATCATCGACGCGCCCAATCTCGCACGCAAGGTCTGCGGCATCATCGGCCGTCCCAGGCCACCGCCCGAGGAGATCTTCCGCGCCGCAATGGCGCTGAAGGACCAGGTGAGGCGTCCCATGTACGGCCTGCAGGCGAAAGAGCTGGAGGGGCGCAGCGTGAAGGTGATGTTCTGGAGGGAGCACAATGAAAGGTCTGGCAATTAAGATTATGGCGGTCCTCATGATCGCAGCATGTATTCTGCCGCAATACGCTAGTGCGGCAGAATACGTGGGGCGCAGCATCAATCTCGAGATCGAGTCGAAATATCAGGACGAGCACGACGAGGTGGTGAACGTCGCCAACGAATCGTCGATCAAGAACCCCGATACCTGGAACCCCGCGCCACAAGGCATTTGGATAGGGGCGTCCACGCAGGAGAGCAAGTTCAAGTTCGACGCTGTCGCGACGACCGACAACCGTTTGCAGGTCGGCTCGATCGTCAGATTCAACCGCACGCAGATAATGAACGGCGTCTCCGAGTTCATCGTGAGGTCCCCGATCAGTGCTACAGGTGTCGTGAGCCAATCGCTAGCCATCGTGCAATTCTATGGAAACGCGAGCTACGAGCTCAGGCCCCGCTATGCCACCGATTTCAGCAATGGGACATACATCGCATTCATCCAGATCAATATGGCAGATACCTCGATCACCACCGGCGATGATTGCTGGACCATTGACGATCGCACATATGTGCTTGTCAGATGCCCCATCTATTCGGGCATCAGCTATGCCTTCATCTGGCAGGCGGTCTATGCTGCCGACAGCTCCTTCACCATCTACGTGTCAGGACAGGACATCGTTAACGACGGCATAATGGAGACCCAGGTGTCCTATTACACCCGACCGTCCCCAGATGTGTTCAATGAGTTCGTCAGGTCCTTCGCCGTGGATCCGGGCATAAGCTTCGACTGCCTGACCGGGCTGGGCAACGGCGTCTACGCCAACTCCTTCTACATGCATGCAGGGGACAGCGTGTCGTTCGTGGTGACCAATGACCACGTGCCTGAGGCCTACCATACGATCATGGTCCCCTTTGGGACGGCCGACGGGACCCTCAACGCCACCGTCACCGTGAAGAGATACGTCTATTCGTCCCTCGTGACGTTCTGGACCTCTGTCACCAGGGTATGGAACGACTACATCCTTGCCTGCTCGAACTCGACCATCGCCGCTGGCGACTGGTCGCCCCTGGTGGTCACGATCACGGTCCACGAGGACAAGAGGGTCAACTGGGTATTCTCCGATTCCCCGAGCGGGACGATGATGGACTATGGCTATGACAGAACGGACATTCTCATAGAGGGAGTGCAGCATACCGTATATGCCAGGTTATGGAACTCATACCAGCCGTCCATAGTCCCGGTCACTACGCCGAGCATGAACCCGTCGGACCTCCCTCCCGCGATGCAGCCGGTTCAGGAGGACAGGGCTAACTGGTATGGCACCATCATTGGCGTGTGCATGGTCATCGTCGGTGGCGCGATGATCGCCACCGGCTTCCTCGCTCCGGTCGGGGCGGTGATCGCCGGGATGGGCACCGCGATGATAGTGGCTGATGTGGCAAAGGGCGGAAAGCTCATCGACAACGGCGATCTGCCGGGATGGCTCGAGAACGCTCTCGACAAGGTCAGGGACTTCTTCGAGGCGGTCGGGGAATTCCTCATATCCATCGGAGAGGGGCTATGGGATGCGCTCAATTGGCTCGCCGATGCGATCGTGGAATACGGTTCCATAGCGCTCGGCGTCCTGGCGATCATGATCATCCTGGTCATCTTCTTCCTCGGCATCTGGTTCCCCCTCAGGCTGTGGTCCATAGGCCTGTCCATCGCCCAGGGAAGGTTCGACCGGGCCGCTAAGCAAGGGTCGGAGCTGGCGGGGCAGATCAGCGGCGCCATCGGGAAGGTGCAGTGACATGGACTTCATAGCGATCGCCCAATGGATGTGGGGGTTCATGATCATCATGCTGCTCCCGCTCATCAACCTCCTGATGGCGGTGATCTTCATCCCGAAGATCATCGAGGCGAGCGGGGCCACATTGGAGCGGTTCATGGACAAGGCATTAGGCTTCTTCGGCAGGAAGTGATGGCATGGACATGCTCGAGCTGATGATTCCGCTCATCGTAGTGATAATGGTCATGGCGCTTCTCTGGAAGCCTATCCAGTGGATAGTAGAGTTCCTGCACAGGCGCTCTATGCTCATCATCTGGCGCCAGCAGGACCTCCACGGCAACATCATGAAGAAGAACAAGCTCGTCGCCAAGGCGAACCTGAGGGGCTCGTCCGTCCGTTGGCTATATTGCACGGGGAACAAGGACACGAGGCCCATCAAGTGGGCGAGGGTCCGCGGCATCATCTGGGGCCGCGACTGCGTGCAGGTGTTCTTCCAGTTCTCCCGCTTCAGCAGCTATCGATGGGCCATCATCCCCAAGGAGCTCTGCGACGACAGCCTCGGCAGGGTACTGAGGGTCAGGTGCGCCTGCTTCCGCAGCAAGGGCAACTTCTACGTGCCCGTCTACGTGAGCGAGCTGACGAAGGAGGAGGCCGCCAGGTATGACCGCATAGTCAATGATTACGAGCAGTTCCTCATCGATGACGAGATGATAGTGGAGATCAAGGAGCAGTCGGTGGACAGCACGATCGAGGCGATAGGCTGCAACAGGCCCGCTGAGCGCGTGACCACACGTGAGGACACCCTGGAGGCGAGCGGAAGGAAGGAGCTCACCGAGCGCAACAAGGAACCAGCGGAGGCGGTATGATGACCGAGCAGCGAAAGAGCAAGAGATCCACCAAGAAAAAGAAAGAAATTCCCGAGCAGGAGCGGCCAGTGGAGACCGTGGCCGTCGTGGACCCATCACCGCCCCCTGGCCCGCCCGCAGAACCTCCCGCTCATACCTCTCCTGCATCACCCGGTCCCGCGCCTATGCCTGAGCCGGGACCTGCACCCAGGACGGTCGAGACGATGGTCCCGGACAAGGACAGGATAGAAGAATCCCTAGAGGACCTCGGGCTGATGAAGCGCAAGGAGGGCCACAGAGAGAGGCCCCGCAGGGACAAGTTCTTCTCCGAGGCCCATCCCAGGATCTACGGCATCCTGACGACCATCCTCCCGCGCCTGCACATCTACGTGCCGCTGTTCCTCCTGCTCTACTTCGCGGGATGGGTCGAGATCATCCAGCATGCCAACTACGACTTCGCCCTGGACTGGTACAGGGGCACCTGGTGGCTGCAGTCCATGTTCCATCTCCTGACCGACCAGGACCTGCTCGTCGATTGGTTCGAGCGGTACTATGTCATCATCATAGCAGTGGTGGTGCTGATCATCGCCGCGATATTCGCCTTCTATGAAATGGTCTGGAAGTCCCTGTTCCCAGACTATGTCAAGCATGTGCATATGAAGGAATATCCTGAGGGCCGCGCATATTGGTACGACGGCAACGCCTTCATGAGGTGGTGGGACCGTGTCTACCGCTCCCCCGAGAGGAAGGAGCTGAAGCTCTGGCTCCATACGAGATGGTGGATAAACCCGCTCAACCCACAGCTGAGCATGGTGCTGCTCAAGCTCTCTCCCGAGGAGAAGGCGGTCAAGCGCGGGATGACCAAGCTGGTCGTCCATGAGCGGCCGAGGAGATACCTCATCGATCACGACAAGATGGCCACGACCGACGAGCAGTACGTGTCAGGGCCGATCCCCCTCGAGGAGACGCAGGGTGAGCTCGACAGGCGGCAGGCCAAACTGCTGACGCAGACGCAGACCGTGGCGCTCGCCAACCCGCATATCCGGAAGGAGCAGCTGAGAAAGTCCTCATTGGTGGCGCCGCCGAACTTCATCGAGGAAGTAAAAAAGGCCCAGGAGGGAGCGGCGGATGGCAGCTGAAGGGCAGGGCCGCATCCTCGTCTCCGAGCCGATCATGGACGTGCTCGAGCGCAGATGCCAGGCCTATCTCGATCGCCAGGAGGACGAGGACGCCTACAAGATCATCGACATCTGGGTAAGCAGGAGGAGGGCGGGCGACCGCCTTCTCCCGGCCCCAAAGCCGGATGTCATCCCTTGGCGACAGCTCGAGCAGCAGGGCACCATCTATGTCCCACAGTTCAGGGCCTGGGTGGACGAGCTGCTGACCACACTTAGGGCGAGGAAGGGGAGGGGATACCATGGCTGACGACGTCCCGATGGAGCGTCTCAGGGCGCAGCAGTCCTATGAGCAGATGATCATTCAGGGCCTCATGCTCTCGGACAAGGAGGCGAGCGACCAGGGCCTCCTGGCCGAGTTCGAGGACGTCATCGACTCCCTCTGGGTCAGCATCCCTACGGACAAAAAGGCCAGGATACGCGTCTGGACAGCAGACATGTCGAAGGAGGAGCCGTGTCTGCTTGAATGGCGGAAGGCATGCGAGATCATGCCCCCAAAGGACACTCCTCCATCTCAGATGGCGAGCCACAGGAAGAACAAGGAGCGCGGTCTCCGCAAGAAGCAGATATTGACGGACGTGCTGTCGAAGATGAAGCTGCTCTACAAGGAGCCGGCAGTGTCTAGGATGACCGAGGAGGATGATGATGGCGACGGACCTCTATGAGCTGAACGTGCGCGCGCTCTGCCCCGAAAGGCCTCCCCGGGACGAGCATGAGGACTTCCTTGACCGGCACTCGAACTTCGTCCGCAAGGTCATCCGGGACGACTGGGACTGGTGGACCTGCAACGAGGGGGCTGAGGGCACCGGCAAGTCCTCGCTCAGCATACACAATGCGATGAAGGTGGGGAGGGAGCTCTTTGTCCTGCAGGAGCACGTCATCTACGACCCCGAGGAGCTGCTCCGCCTCATCGACGACGCCCCTAGGTATGGCTCCATCGTGCTGGACGAGGCGGGCGAGGCCGCGTTCAGCAGGGACTTCAACACGGAGATGAACAAAGCGATCATCAAGGCGAGCCAGCAGATGAGGGACCGCAACCTGCACGTCATCTTTAACCTACCGGCCCTCGAGCTGCTCGATTCGGCTCTCCGCCGCCGTTTCAAGACCCTCGTCATATCGGAGGCACCTAACTTCCGCAGGGGCCGATCGCTATGGCACGTGCCTGTCATCCCACGCTACGGAAAGAAGTCGGAGCCCTATTTCGACCTGCAGCACATCTATTACTTCAAGCCACTACCACCCGCGATCAGGGAGGCATATGTGAAGATCAAGACAAAGCGGGGCATAGAGCGGGTGCAGCGCTACATCGACCAGGTGGAGAAGGAGAGGGCGAAGCATCAGGACGTGGACCCTAGGTCCATCGTCGAGAAGATCCTGAAGCTCCCAGAGGCCGAGCGGGCAAAGCTGCTCAGCTCTCGTGGGACATGGTCAAGGGACCGCATAGCCTACGAGTATCAGCTCACGGACGGTCTCGCCCGGCAGGTCTGCGCGGGCCTGAGCACTTCCTCCGGAGGCGACGTTTGAGCTTTATTCTAAATTTGTCCGAAGGACAGTAAGTAGATAGGATGAACAATAAGGGCTGAGAAGCCCCCGCCCCCCGAACTAGTATATAAGGAGGACGGTCCCTGCAGAAAAATCATGACATCGATACCTGTGACAGGTGAATAGATGTTCCACCTGTTCAAGCACAAAGCCGAAGCAAGGGCGAAGGAGGTCGAGATTGTCGACCTCCGGGGGATCGAGAAGGTAAATGGGATAGCGCCAGGCATTGCTGCTCTCGGTATCGGGTTCTCTCCGCTCGTGACGGACGTCGCGTCGAGCCTTGAGAGCTGGCTGCCGATGATCATCGAGCTTGCCATGTTCACCGTGATCATAGGATTGATCTTCAAGATGACCAGGAAGATGGGCGGAGACTGAGCGGGGCGGTCTGGATGCACAAGAAGATCATGGCCTACATGACGATGATGATGTCAGTGGTGGCCATGGCCCTCTGTCTCGCAGCTCCGGCTTCCGCCGAGGTGGTGGCGGCAGACCATGTGTGGCTCCTGAACGACGGGGGCAGCGCGGTCACCTCGGCGACCGACTGGAAGTTCCACGTCAGCACGCCAGACTACCTGGCGCTGGACGCCGAGACATGGAACTTTGAGGTCTACGCGCTGCTGGTCAACGGCACCGGCGCGGCGGCCTCGGGGACCTACACGGTGACCATCACCATCGTCGATGGCAATGGCACCTCCGTCTCGAAGGTCTCCACGCTGAGCGTCGTCCGCACCGTCCTGACCGAGCAGTACGCAAATGCGTCGTTCTCGTCGCTGCAGATCGCCACGCTGACGGAGTCCGATGCGACTCTGACCGTCCAGCTCAAGTCAGGTACCACGGTCCTCGACTCTTACACCTACGAGCTGCCGATAAGCTCGGACGCCCCGCGCGGTGTCATCAGCGCCTGGATACCTGCGATCATGGGCCTGATGGTCACGCTGGCAGTGGTCTCGGTCATCTTCAAGCTGTTCGAGAAATGGCAGGTCTGAAAGGGAGGCGACCTGAGATGGGCCGGACCCCGAAACCCCTTCCGGTTTTTCATTCCCCCAAAGGAGGGAAAGAGATGAGATTCAAGGTTTCGATACACAGGACAATTAGCATCGGCCTCATCGCCATGATGCTCATCGCGGCTCTGATGGTTTTGGTGCCGTCACAAGTATCGGCGGCGGGCACGGTGCACCTCTATGCAGATTTCGATGAGGGGACATGGCCGACCACGGGTTGGACCGAGTTTGAGAGCTCTGGCACGGTGGGATTGGACTCAGCGCAGTATCACAGCTCACCAAACTCGCTCAAGGTTAGTGTGCCTAGTGCTTCGGCATATGCTTACCCAGTATACACATGGGCCTCCGCGCTTGATGGATACACAAACATCTCCATATGGTTCCGTTTCACCGGTACTGTCTCGGCGATAAGAGTGTTTTCTTTTGCGGATAACTCCGGCAATGCAATCGGGCCCTGGCTGGAGATCGATGGGACGACGGTAAGGACATACAACAGGACCACGAGTTCGTATGCCAACCTGTGGACATCGGTCGCGGCCAACGCGTGGCACCACTTCGAGGCGAACCGCTCTGGCGCCAACTATTGGAAGTATCGCATGGATGGAGGGTCATGGACAGCCAGCTACCCTGGGAGATATACCTATGATAATGTTGCCACCAAGCTGATGCTGGGCGATGGTAGTTCAAGCGTCAACTATGGCACGGTCTGGTACGACGACATCATCGTCTACAAGGGCGACTTCCCGGTCGTGTTATCCGATGCCGC
The DNA here is from genome assembly GCA_013415865.1 of Methanomassiliicoccales archaeon. Classification (NCBI taxonomy): domain Archaea; kingdom Methanobacteriati; phylum Thermoplasmatota; class Thermoplasmata; order Methanomassiliicoccales; species Methanomassiliicoccales archaeon. Next base: position 1,159,328 of record CP058896.1, on the reverse strand, counting down.
CTTGGGCTCAGAATTCGCCAGCTATCCTGTCCTTACTGCGGTCACAGGTACGACCTATTCGTATACGGCATCCTGTCCCGGTGCAGACACCTATGCACTGGCATCTAATGCTACATGGCTGACGATCAATTCTACAACAGGGGTCCTCAGTGGCACTCCGAACGCGAGCGGGCAATTCTATGTCAACGTCACGGCTAGCAACGAGACCGCGAGCGTTGTCCAACGGTATACCTTGAATGTGTACACGCCTACCGAGATCACGGGCCTGAAACAAGGCTCATGGCTCACGACCGGGGGACCGGGCAGGCTGGGTCAGGCCGTGTATTACCAAGGTAAGGTCTTCTATGCCTTTAATGGCTATAAGGACGGGGTAGATCTGAGCGCTTACATCGTCACATACGATATGAAGACTCGGGCATGGTCGTCCCCGGTCAAGATCGGCGAGGGATCTGGGGACGGTCATGGAGCGGTCAAGATCGCCATAGACGACAATGGGAGGATCCATGCGTTCTTCGGATCGCACGACTCTAATACGATCTACATGTACAGTGGGGCCGGTGGGGACATCAGCACCTGGACGCTGGGACCCGATGTCGACGGTTCGATCGGAACGACCTACCCCATGCCATACTGGGACGACGTCCACGATGTGCTTTACCTCCTGCTCAGATCAAACCATGGAACTGCGGGACGTAACTGGATCATGTTCAAGTCCTCGGACCGCGGTCTGACATGGACATCCCATGAGTTCATCGATATGGGCACAGATCTGTTCTATATATTCTCGGTCGTACCAAGATACACTGGCAATAATCTTGATTTCTGGATCTGCGGTGATCGGAGGGACCCAACACTAGGCTACACTGATTATTGGACGATAATACGATACAATGCTGATGGTAACATATACTCGTTCGGCGGCACTAATCTGGGGACCGTCGCAGACGCCACTGAGCTCAGAACCTACTGTATTCAGGACATCCCCGGCACCCAGACAAAGATGTGGAACCTAAACCTGATGCTAGATGATAGTGGAAGGCCTCACGTCACCGTGGCCAATTACACCTCCGGTAACACGGTATGGCAGCATATCTACTACTCGAATTCGAGCACATGGATGGCGGACACGATCTGCGACGGCTCCGCACTGTACAATTACGATTCGGCGGGGTACATCGAGAACTATAACATCCATCTGTGGCTCGTGAACGGCACGTCGGCAGAGGACCCTGTGGGAAGAGTAGAGCAATGGCAATGGGATGCGGTCCATGGGTGGGAGTGCGATGGAGTGATCATGTCAATCGAACAGGTCGCTCAACGGTCGAGCGAGGGATGCAACGGCATCGAGATGGTGATGCATGGTCCGAATCATGAAGTGGTATTCGGCGAGTTTGATAACTCCGACTTGACCAATGACGACCTCTGGGGTTACATCTACTGCGAGGAGTATGGCTATCGGCCGTACTATAACTACACGGCAGCTCCCGAGGATCCTGACCCGCCAAGTGCTCCCCTAGGCCTCACCGCGATCATATCGTCCCACGCAATCGTCCTGACATGGTCCCCGCCCGCTGACGATGGCGGCAGTCCTGTGACCGGCTATAAAGTGTATCGCAGTGTCAACGGCTCCGCGTATGCGCTCTTGGCCACCTTGGGCGCGGTCCTGACATACACAGACAACGATAGCCTCGTCGCTGGGACGAATTATAGCTATAAGGTGTCGGCCATCAACCAATACGGCGAGGGCGATGCGTCAGCTGCTGTCACGGTATTGTTCGAGGACAAAGAGACGATGGCCGACGCCTTCTATGCTTGGCTCGGTCCGCTCTGGGGTCTGCTGATGCTCATGGTCGTGCTGAGCCTGGTAGCTAGGATCGGGCGCAAAGTGGGCTGACGGATCTAGGCCGTCAAACCCTTTCAATACCTTTTCCTTCCACATTTGACAATAAACATTTGCGTTCTCATCCCCCTCCACTTTCGCCCCCGTCCCCCCGTCACCGATTTATTCGCCCCGGCGGCTCGCGACGGCACCATACGGGGGAGAGGTATGGACGATATAAGGTTGGAGAAGGTGCTTGAGGCGCTGATAGATGACATCACGAACGACATGGGCCCCGCGGCCAAGGACTGTTATGTCCTCAGGCGGCTTGAGACAATCATGTTGGAGCTCAAGAGCTCCAACAACTCCGAGGTCCTTCGGCAGATCGGAGGTTGTTTCGGTTCTACGATGTGCTATAAAATTTCAGGTTGCAAAGCGTGTCTGGAAAAACATTGATCGTTTGTGTCGATTGAAGGAGTCTGCCTTGGGTCAATTTCGTTAACCTCTTATCGATAAGATAGAATATCCCATCATCGGATAAAAATATTATAATTCGGTCTTTGGAGACAAATGATGGCGCAGCTTTGGGACCAATTGAATGACGAGGAAAAGATCGTCCTATATTGCATAGGTTCACTTCAAAGTCCATTACGCAGCAAATTAAAGCTCCATAAGATATTGTTCCTCGTTACCAACGTATTCCCAAATCTGCAAGACCTATTTCGTTTCGAACCGAATCTCCTTGGGCCATACAGCGACAAGATTGATTACATTCTCCAAGACCTGCAAAGACTGAATCTCGTCACCAATTCTGAAGGTGGAGTTTATATCCTCACTAGGAAAGGGCAAGAAATTTTCAAGAACATCAAACCAAAACAAGAATTGAAAGATGTCATCCAAGACTTCAAGTTATTCTTGAACGACCTCAGTGACAACGAGATAATGACTTACATCTACACGTTCTATCCAAAATACACTTCGGAATCTGCTAAGTGGGATGATTTGAAGAAAGATCGTATCGAATATTCGATCAAGATGCTGTTGAAGGGGAAGATCAGCTATTCAAAGGCATCAGAGATGGCTGGTCTGGATTTAAATGATTTTGAAAAATTATTGAAAAGGAGAAAAATCAAGTGGAGAATAGAACAGTAAAGATACTGGATGCAACGATTATCTCGTCATTCATTTACGACATCTCATCATTGGATTTATTTGAAAGGTGCGAGAAATCATATGATTTCATAACGACGGAAGTAGTATCTGATGAAATAAAGAGGACGCCCTCGTCGATGAAGGGCTTGAGAAGAAAGTCGGGGCTTGTAAGACCCATCGAATTGAATGAGAAAGAAAATGAACTTCTCGCTTATCTGTCCGCACGCTATCCAGGGCTTCATTCTGGTGAATTGTCGGCTCTAATCTTGACAGCATCACGGTATGCCAATGGACCGCAGAGATATTATTATATCACAGACGACAACCTGATGAGGAAATCCTTGAAAAAGATTGAGAAAGACCCCGTCTTTCAAGAATTCGTTGGTAATGTGATCATTTCATGTACTGGAACTATCGGCTTCTTGTTGCATTTGTGCAACAAGGGTATAATCAGTTCTTCGGAGAGGCTCCAGATAGCAGAAGATCTGGAACAAAGTACATTCTATTGCTCGGAAGATCTCTTGAAGCGGTTAAAAGGTTGATCAAACGAACCATTCAGACCTTTTTTTCTTATCCTCGAACAACTCTTTTTTGTACTTTTTCATATGTTCCAAATGTTTTCCTTTGACCATATCCTTGGTTTTAAGATATGATTCAAGGGTCGATTCATTCAATAACATCTCGGCAATTTTGAATGCTTCATCCGCCTGCCTTGTCATGTTATATTTCTTCATCTCGTCCTTTACCTGCGATGGTGAGACTTTTAAGGATTCGGCAGCCTCTTTCTCTGGCACTTTAATATAACCATAGGTCTTTTCATCGAATCTTCTGCAGAAAGGTTCTTTCATCTTGTTCTTGGCCAAACCGATTCCTTTATTGGGAATATGGCCCCCGCCCAATATGTCGAAACCGTACCCTGAACTGAGAAAATCCCTGGCTAGGACTATCTCTGCGTTGTGGGAAAAGTTCCCGGCCCTTGGGTTCACCATATACAAACAGGTTTCATCGAACATTTTGTAGTCCTTAATTTTCCTGACAACATCCCTCATCCATGTATCGTGACCATCTACGAACTTATTCCTTGCATCGATCGCAAACAATGTCACGCCCTGGTCCACATATGAGTTGATTACATCGCCGATCATTGTCCTCGGCATGCCCATTGACAGCGTTCCCATGATAGATTTGTTGTTCAGCGTCTCGATTATTTCGATGGCCTTCTTGTTCCATGCTAAAACAGTCTCAAGGAGCGCGTCGCTTTCTTGTTTGGTTTTGATAAGGCCGCTCCAGATGGGGGTCATAGCGATATCGCTGTTCTGGTATTGCAGGTCCATCAGGAGTTCAAATTCCTCCTTTTCTAGCTCGGCGGAATCGTTGTAGTCAACAAAACATATGTTCAAATTATCAGTTTTTTTTGATTTTAATTCTGAGTTCAGCCTTTTTTCTTCATCGAAATTATTGACAGCTCTGGTTAGACCGTCTTTTGTATAATTCCGATAAATCTCCGTTACTTCGCTTGCAGGAACGCCCTTTGTAGTTGCACAAATTGGAGATATGATCGTTTTTTCGCTTCCAACACGAATGTGCGTGCTTCGATATGCTAGATTTTCATCGAGCTTTTTTACTTTGGCTGTGACCTTCATTTTCCCCACCACTCATCACTACCCTACCTTAATTATGCCATCTAATTGTCTTCTCCATATCGAGTTCCATCCAGGATCTTTCGTTCGCTCAAGCTCTAATTTCATAGAATGATTATATTCATTAACTATTGATGAAAGTGTTTTAATAACATCTTCGTAATTTGATGGGGTGTGTGAATCTTGATTTATGTAATGTTGAATTGTTTTTTGAAATTCGTAAAAATGGTCAGTGATTTTATCATCTATTAGTATCCCCCTAATCATAGTTATTGGAATCAATGCTTCATGTGTTAACATCTGGAATCGAAATAACGACAACCAAAATATTTCGATTTTTAGCGTATCAAGATCTTTTTCGGTTATTTTCGAAGGGGTTCCATTTTTTAAACATTCCAATTTAATATTTCCCCCAAATAACCTGTTGTTTATGACAAACCAACTCATTAATGCCTGACTAAATTCTTGGTCAATCGAGTAGGTTTTTTTCATTTGATTGTTTTGTGAAAAATAAAGCTGCATTCCAATTAATGCCAATTCCATCTCAGACATTTTCAATAACAATTCTGAAGAATATTTACGCTTCAAATCCCACATCTTGTCTGATTGAGACCATCTCCTCTTTGATCGCTCATTGAGTATGACGGGTATTGAAGCTCCAATCAATGTAATGAGAATTAAGGCAACGATTTCAAAAAAATCCACATCATCCCCCCAAAATCCCCTCTATCTCCTCGAGCTTCTCCGCGACCTTCCTCCCCTTCTCCGTCAGCTCCACCCATTTGCGCTTGGGGGGTCTCTCCTCAATTGTTTCACTTATTAATCCCGTTGCAACCATTTCATCAACCCGAGGTTGGATTGTTTTGTTGCTTTTCTCTAATCTTGAGTAAAGTACCGACTTAACCATGCGTCCATTTTGATGAAGACAGTACAGTATCTGAATGGAAATGTTATCGGGAATTTCCGCAAACGGAACACGGTTCTTGTTCACATATCCATAAGGACTCAGTCATATCTTGAATAATTTTAATTACATAGTCCTTAGTCATAATGGATAACCATAAATACCTGCTTTACCATTTAGTTCTTAGTCATTACTACTAGGTGAAAACATGCCCCAAGTGCTCCAAGTGACCAAGATCACGAAGAACGGCAGGATCTCCCTCGGCAGGGCCATGTCCGCCCTGGACGTCGAGGAGGGCGACCTGGTTCAGCTGTACGACGACGGCAACGGAAAGGTCTGCATGGCCAAGCTCAAGGCCCCTGCCCAAGCGTGATCTGTGATGCCTATGAACCCGCCCGCCGCGCTTTCCCCGGACCTTCCCCTTCCGGTATTTCCTCCTGTTCCCGCGGCGGGCTTTTATTGTTTTCGATGCGGCGGGAGCGGTCCCTATGCTGACGGAGCATGAGAGGGAATGGGTCCATGCAAAGATCGAGGGGCATCTTGAGAAGCTCGCGAGGAGGGGGAGGGTCAACGATCTCGGGATCAAGGAGTACAGGCGCGAGCTGTGGAGGATGACCGAGGCGCTCAAGAACGCGGGCCTGCACCATACGCCCGCGAAGATAGGGGAGAGGGAGATCGACTACATAATCAACGAGTATGCCGGGCACCTCAAGGTCAAGACGCGGAGATGGTACGTCGGCATATTGTCTGGCTATCTCAGGACCTATGGCAACCACGTGGTCGAGGAGATGCACCTTGGGTGGCCCAAGGACTCGCGCGTCAGGGTTGATTGGCTGTCGCTCGAGGAGGCGGTCGCCCTGATGGAGGCCGCCGAAGGGCCCGAGCGGCTGGTCATCCACCTCGAGCTCCGCCTCATGATGAGGAGGTGCGAGGTGAAGAGGCTCACGGTCAGGGACGTCAAGGAAGGGGTCCTTGACGTCAGGGGAAAAGGACGCTACGGCGGCAAATGGAGGACGCTGGCATGGGCGAACGAGACCACGGATGTTCTGAGGGAATGGGAGGAGACGAGGACGAGGATGGTCGAGGAGGCGCTGTCCCTGAACCCGAACGCCACGATACCTCAGGAGTTCCTGATCTATAGCAGGAACAGGAAGTGCCCGAGGCTGAGCCCCTACTCGGACGCGGGGATAGACAAGCTCGTGGCGAACGCCGCGAGGAGGGCGGGGATAACCCGCTCGATCGGAAATCATACGCTGAGGCGGTCGGGGGCGAGGTTCGTGATCCAAGCGGACCCGGCGAACATGCCGGTCCTGGTGGACGCTTTGGGGCACGAGTCGGAGACCCAGACAAGGAGGTACTGTGCGATGACGATCGATGACATGGCTAGGATGCACGCGAGCGTCTCGGACCTTCTGCGCGAGACGAAGGAGCGGATGCGGCTCACGGGGGCGGTCCCGAGGCCCCCTTCCGGGAGGATAGTGGCATGACCTGTAGATGTGCAGGGTTATTCGGGTTATACAGGCGTTACTGGTTGTTAATATCCGGTCGGGCCCACTCCAATTCCTGGCCTGATAAAGATCCCAGTTCGGACTTTTCTTCCGAAGGTCGTAAACCGTCAGATAAGGCCCTCGAGCTCCTCGTTTCTTATGCGGATTGGGCCGATGAACAGCGCAAGCTGATGAACAGCAGGCGGCGGGGTGGTCGGCAGGACCGAGCAATAGATGCGCCATATCGAACGTTCAAACGTCTGGTCATAATAACTGATGGGGCTTGGTTTATTGGATGATCGAGGACATGCGGACTTTGCTGAAATGACCTATGTCTCAAATCAGAACAATCCCAAAAAAGTTGTGAGGTCGGATGCAAGGTATTAATTTGGGCTCTGACACTAGAACATGATGAGGGAAAGGCCATGGACAAGAAATGCAGAATTGCTGTTACAAGTATGGGGAGGGACCTCAAAAGCAGGGTCGGGCCCATTGCAAGAAGCCCTTACATTATTGTCTTCGAGGGGTCGCCTGACAAATTCTCTGTCATTGAGGAGAGGCATATTGACGCACGGAATGAGCCGGGCGTCAAGACCGCAGAGACATTGGTTTCAAAGGAGATCGGTACCGTCATCACTGGAACGATAGGTAAGCGTGCACATGAGGTTCTGAGCAGGGCAGGGATAAGCATCAAGGGAGGTTGCAAGGGCTCTGTGGAGGAGGCTGTGAGGGAATGCGCCGCCGGAAGGTTGGCGGATTGTCATGGTGCAAAATATGCTGGAAATGTAGAATTTTCCTGATATCCTAAAATAAAAAGATTGAGAGAAAGACGATTTAAATGGGCGGTCATAGGACCGCATGAATAAGTGGGAACATTACTTCTTGTTCTCGGTCTTTGAGGCGTCGGCCTTCTTCTGCTTCTTGTCAGCCATCTCATTCGCCTCCTTCCCCGATTTTGGGCAGAAGGATGAAGATGCCATTCTAGATATTAATCGAATGGAATGACCAAATTACTGTTTGCTCAGGAAGTCTCATCAGTTTTTCGCAGCGACCAAGATGATTGATAAAAAGAAAAAAAATAAAAAGTTGGGAGGATGAGGTATGGAGCAATATTTTGGTAAACGATGGTCGATCATCACGATGTCTGTTCACTCCCGATCTCTCAGATGGTTCCGTATGTGTTCATAAACCAGCAGGTAATTTTTTATGCCCAATTCTTAAATAATGCTGGATGAGCGTAAGGTCCGTTCTAGTGGCTGTCACTCCGCTAGACCCTTATATGGAACTTTATCTCTTTGCAAGAGCGGTGATAAGCTTGATATGTTAATGGAGATTGAGCTGCTTCGATTCTCAAACGATAATAATTCTCCCATATCAACCTGGCTTAGAATTCTGAAGAAGGTAGCAGGAGGATGCTTATGGTCGATTGATCACGATGTTTTCAAACATTATATGACTGTCGTTCCAGGTCCAAAACGTCTATCCGGTCCATATTATCAACGCAACGATTTTCCCATCTCTCGGCCAATCATTAATTATCAGAGTTGTTTAATCATCTGTCGATGAGCGAAGAGAGCAGGATTATCGTCGACATGACCTTGCTTATGCTTATCTCTGGCATCTGTTCGCTTGTATTTGCGAGGATAAAGATGCCGCCTATACTAGGCTATCTTGCCGCAGGCCTCATCCTTGGCCCGACGATGTTTCCAGATCTGTGGGTGGAGGAGGCGACGGTCGTCATCCTTTCCAACATCGGTATCGTCCTTTTGATGTTCTGGATAGGGCTCGAGCAGAGCGCGGCCAAGTTAAAAAGGACAGGGTCGGTCCTCATCATCATCGTCACAATGGAGATGACGTTGATGGTGGTGGTCGGTTACCTCGTAGGTCTGGCCCTCGGAATGCCCAACACCCAGGCAATATTCTTTGGCGCGATAATATCCGGAACATCCACTGCGGTCGTCGTCAGCGTTCTGAAGGAGAATGGTGCCATCGATGGAGCCCAAGCCAGCATGATCATAGGTATCACCGTGTTCGAGGATGTTGGCCAGGTGATCATCTTAACGATGGCGGCGCCCCTCCTCGCGGGAGATTCGCCAGCTCTGGGTTCCACAGTGAACATGGTCATCGGCCTAGCGATCTTCTTTGGCCTTACCATAATGGTCGGCATAGCCATCGTGCCAAGGGTGCTCGATGCGATAGGTAACACCTATTCCATGGAGATATTGTTTGTCCTATCGGTAGGATTGTGCTTTACCATGGCCTTGATATCTTCATCGCTCGGCCTTTCCATCGCGATCGGGGCTTTCCTGATGGGGCTCATAGTGTCCAAATCGGTTCATAGTGATGACCTGATGTCCAAGGTGGCCCCCATCAAGGAGCTGTTCATGGCCGTTTTCTTCATTTCGATCGGCCTTCAGATCGACCCATCATTGATTTGGGACAATGTATGGCTGGTCATGGTCATAGCCATCACATTCATTCTTGCCAAGACCTTTTCAGTGATACTGTCCTGCTACGTGATGAACGTCCCTTCAAGGAGCTCCTTCATGATCGCCACCAGCCTAGTGGCGATGGGAGAGTTCGCGTTTATCATAGCCAAGATCGCATTGGACGAGGGGGTGGTCACCAGAGAGTTCTACTCCGCGATGGTCGGGGCCGCATTGGTCACCATGATAGTTCTTCCAGTATTAACAAAGGCCCAGGTCAGGATGTTCAACGGGTTCGTTCGGTCATTGCCCCGGGGAGTGAGGTCTGCCCTTGGTAGGATAGAGGAGATAAGGGCAACGGCCTCTGCACGATTCGCGGTCTCAAAGGATGTCAGAGAAAAAATGAGGAGAGGGCTCCTACTGATCTTTTTGGATTATCTGATCATTGTGCTGTTACTGTTATTGTTCAGCATGTTGAACGAGGTCAAGAATGCCATAGGCATTATCGCTGAAGAACTGCATGTGGTACCTGACCTGCTCGTTCTGTTCCTGATGGTCCTTTCCATTCTACCTGCCATCGTCAATATATATGGCCATATACGGAACCTGTCCGAGCTTCTGACCTCCGCGGTGATGAGCTCGCGGAGGTTCGTGGAGGGCAGCAGAAAGAACGTATTCGCGATCTTCGCCAACCTTGGTAAGATCTCGATGGTCACATTGGTCCTGTTGCTGCTCATCCCGTTCCTGCCGAACATCGGTCCTGAGAACCCTATGTTGGTCATTGTGGTCGTCATGATGGCCTTGACCGTCGCTTATCTCGCATGGGGGACCTTGAAAAATGGTTATGACCGGTTCTACATCATGGTCGCCCAGAATGCCCCTCTTGAGCAGGGCGGGGACGAGGAATGACCGGTCACTCCTAAAGAGGGTGCTAAGCACGCTCGGCAGATCAATGACCGATCTCACTCAAGGGAGCTCAAGAAATCCGTTATCGGCATTGCAGCCAGGGTGGTGGTCTCCAATGTACCTCTGGAGCCTAGCTCTACCATGACCTTCCCTACCGTCTCATTATCGGGGGCCTCGAGCACCGTGAGGAAATCATACTTGCCCAGAAGTGCATACTGGTGTACCACCTTTGCACCCATCTTCTCGATCTCTTTGTTCACCTCTAGCAGCCTCGATGGTTTGCTCTTCAATGTCTTCCTGCCCTCGGCCGTTAACCTCGACAACACAACATACTTTGCCATCGCCTGACCTCCTTGTGATGAACTTGCAGTTGTGAGATATTAATGCATTCGGTCGTCCGAGAAAGTTATGGTGTTTTGTGTGTCCCTTTTCGACATTTGTCTACAAATATTGTGAAATATGTAATTATGTTGTTCATTTGAGTAATTTATTTCAAATAATTAGATGAATGATTGAATAAATTCAAATAACAATAGACATAAATAATATACGGTGATGGCAATGATGGACCCGAATGAGAGGATCCGCCTGTATACCGACAAGGAGATCATGAACGAACTTGAGAGATTGACGGGGGATGTTGAGAGGGACATCGAGAGGGAGGCCCTAAGAAGATTGTTGGCCAAGATGGACATGTTGTATCCTTCCATCAAAGGATGAAAATAAATGGCAAAATCGTTGTGGGTCTTCCGATGTGCCCTCGGAGTTTTTCTCGACGCAAAGGTAATTACGAACCAGAGGGCTTCTGGGGCCCATGGATCATTACCTTGTCCTAGGCCTACTGGCGGGTCTTCTGACCACCGTAGGGTTCATACCTCAGATCGTCCGTGCCCATCGGACAAAAAAGATGGATGATGTGTCCCTTTTCATGCCGATCCTGCTGGCGATAGGGATGTCCCTATGGTTATTATATGGTGCTCTTCAAGGAGATGTGCCGATAGTAATGTGGAACGCGATAGGTCTGAGCCTGAACCTTGCCCTCATCTTCATGAAGGTAAGGTCCAGTTTTTGATGTTCTATGAACCTATTCCCTGTACCCCGAAGAAGATGAACCATGCCAATGCGGACTTCGAGACGAGGCTGAGCAGGATATAGACCTTCTCACCGTAGAGATAGTCCGCCCATCTTCCTTTTCTGCGGTACTGCAGCCACATGTTCAAAGGGAAGGTGCCCCAGAAGAACAGTAGCACGAAAACGACCATGTATACAAAGTTCGGGACGTTGTCAAAATTATCCAAAATCGCTCCCAGGAAGTACATGAGCACGGCGACCCATGCCAACGTTCCAGCAATGCTTCCATATATGAAAGATGACCAGTTCGTCTTCTTCAGCTCTTTGTTGTGAAGTTCCATCATCATTCCAAAGAGGTTCGTGCTGGCATTGAGGCCTACGAGCAGGATGAGGGCGGCGAGGTCGGTTAGACCGCTCAGCATTGCCACGATGAGGATCATCCAGGAAGAGCTGACAGCATACTCGTACCACCTCGCGGGATTGATGCCTTCCTTTAACTTCCTCTGATACCATCCGTAGCCATACGTCGAAACTGAGAAATGAGCAAAGGCGGACATGAACATGAACAGGGCAACAGCTGGTCCCAGCTGGATCTCCCAGAGTTCGTTCATATTATGATATACGGTCTCGTTAACCTCATCGAATTTTAAGAAGTTCGTCGTGAAAGGAACGGCAAAATCGTTCGTGAACGCCAGCATCAGGATTCCCTGGATGGTGTGAAGCACGCCCATGACAATATTGAAACGGCGGAGCTTCTGGAACTTGATCTCATCTTGGGTCATCTAGGGTCACCGCTAATATGATTCATGACGAAGGTTAATAATAATTTCCCGACCCCAGAATGGAGGATGATCACTCGTCATTGAACCTTAGGATCACCTCTTTGACATCCCATAGGTTCTCGATCTTCTCTTTGACCTCGTCCCTGATGTTGTTGGCGAAAATGTGTTCTTTCGGAAGATCAATAGATATCCTCACCACACCTTCCTCTATCGTTATCGATCTGACCAGGTTGGTCCGTACAATGTCCAGTCCGGTCAGCGGGTTCATGACGTTCTTCAAGCGGCGCTCGATGAGCTCGACCGTCGTGGGCTTCTTCTCGATGACCAGGCCGTGCTTCTCCTCATAGTTCGTGATGGCCTCTCTCAGCCCTTCCACGGCAAGCACGGAACAGTGCGCTTTGATCTTTGGAAGACCGCCCAATGCCTCCAAGGCGTCCTTCCAGGTGATCTTCTTAGCCTCCTCTATTGTCTTTCCTTTCGCGAGCTCTGTGATGATCGAACCGGTCGCGATGTTCGATGCGCAACCGTATGACTCGAACTTGATGTCGGTTATGACATGGTCCTCAGGTCTGACCCTTAGATATACGGCGACCATGTCCCCACAGGCCGGGCTCCCGACCATCGCCTTGCCGTCTGCGTCCTCGATCTTTCCAACATTCTTGGGGTTCTTGAAATGCTCCAGTACCTTCTCGTTATATGGGAACTTCATCTTCATCACCTCTTCAAGGGGCTGATCTCCCTGAGCCTAGAGACGATCTCCTTCATCGCCTCGACAACCACGTCGACCTCCTCCTCATTGTTATATCTTCCAAACGTGAACCTGATCGAGCCATGGGCCCTCTCATGGTCACCACCTATCCCCATGATAACATGGCTGGCCTCCAAGGATCGGCTGAAGCATGCTGAGCCGGTCGAGACCTCGATGCCCCTCATGTCAAGATGGAGCGTCATCGATTCTCCCTCCACCATATGGAAGGTGATGTTGGCGTTCTGGGGAAGTCTCTTCGTCCTATGACCGTTCAATGTCGTGTCCGGGATGCCGTTCATTACCTTGTCGATCAATCTGTCCCTCATCCCCTTTATCCTCATATTCTCCTCTTCGTTCATCAGCTCAGCCGCCTTGGCGAATCCTACGATGCCAGGTATGTTCTCCAGCCCTGCCCTCAGGTTAAACTCCTGATATCCACCATCCATCCACTTTTGAATCGGGACGTCCTTCCTCTTGAAAAGAGCGCCTACGCCTTTAGGCCCATGCAATGTGTGCGATGATATGGTCATGAGATCGACCGGTAATTTCTTCATGTCTAAGGGGACCCTTCCAAAGGTATGTGTGGCATCCGTATGAAATGGGATTCCAGAATCCCTGCAGATCTTACCAATCACCTCGATGTCCTGTACAGTGCCTATCTCTTGGTTGGAGTGCTGTACGGAAACAAGTACGGTCTCCTTTGTGATGCTTTTTTTTAACTCCTCCGGATCGACGAGACCTTCGCTGTCGACCGGTAGATATGTGACCTTGAACCCGTCCCTCTCCAACGCCCTTGCGGTATTCAGGACCGGGAAGTCCTCGATCTTCGAGACTATGATGTGCCTGCCTTTCCTGGTCTGCGAATAGGCCACTCCTTTTAATGCCATATTGCTGGCCTCGGTGTCCCCCGATGTGAAGATTATCTCATCCTCATCGGCCCCTATGATGGATGATATGTCCGACCTGGCCTTGTCCAAAGCTTCCCTTGCCTCGATCCCTAGTGAGTATCCGAACTCTGATGTTGCCACCGCATACTTCTCAAAAAAGTAGGGTAACATTGCCTCGTGGACCCTCTCGTCCATCCTGGTCGCCGCAGAATTGTCAAGATATATCATGAACAGCACCTCAGATGAAAAGAGTGATCGAGGAGCTCCTTGCCTCTGATATGTAGGTCCCGACGGCACCGAACTCGTCGATCCAATCGGTACAAAGGTCCTCTTTCTTCACGCCCATGACCTCCATCGTCATCTCGCACGCTATGATCTTGCCTCCAAGTTCTCGAAAATCCTTTATCAGCGAGTCGAGCTTGGCCACGCCGTTCTTGTCCATTCTCTTCTTGACCATCCATTTCCCCAGACCGAGCATGTTCATCTTAGATAGCGCCCCTTTCTCAAGTCCATTTTTTTTCAACCTCTGTAGGCCCCAAAAGGTGAAATAGAGCGAGGCCTCCATTCCCATCGACAACGCCCCGGTCCCGATTATGAGGGCGCTATAGACCTTGTCCATGTCGCCGCTGTGGACTATGATCGTCGCCTTTTCTGTCATCATATCACTCCCTGACCTTCCTGATGCGGATATTCCATTCCTCGCCCTGCTCGGTCACGCCTATCAACTCCTGACCTAACGAATGGACGGCCATGGGTATCTCCTTCTTTGAGGCTGGATGGGTACCAACGATCTCTATGATGTCGCCGCTCGCCGCCTTCTTTATCGCTTTCCTCATCTCAACGAGCGGTATCGGACAGTTCTTACCCCTACAGTCGACCTTGATCTCAGCCAAAAAACCACCTTGTCTATCGTGAAATAGTGCCAGCCTGTTGTATATATAGATGTCTAGAAAAAAAAGAAAAAAGTTCAGCGATTCGTCAGTGACGTCAAATGTGTCAATAGCCGAATATCTTGCCCATCTTACCGTCCAGATACTTGATGAATGGGTCTATGTCAAGGCTTCTCCCGGTTATGACCTTGACGAGGTCGGCTGGGTCATACAGGTTCCCCTTTGAGTGTACGTTCTCTTTGAGCCATTCCCTTACCGGCATAAAGTTGCCTTTTGCTATGGAAGACCTCCATTCGGGCAGGTCCCTCTCCATCCTCTCCAAGAACATCCCTCCGTAGATATTCCCCAGGGCGTAGCTCGGGAAATAACCGAACGACCCGTTAGCCCAGTGTGTGTCCTGCATGACCCCCTCCGAGTCGTTCTTTATCTTGACACCTAGGTACTTACCATATTTCTCATTCCAAACCTGTGGCAGTTCATCGACACCTATCTTCCCTTCGAAGATGTCCCTCTCTATCTCGAACCTGATTATGATATGCAGTCCGTATGTCACCTCGTCGGCCTCTATCCTTATCTTGGAAGGTTTCACGTTATTCACTGCGATGATGAAGTCCCTTGCCTTTACATCGGAAAGCGCGCTGCCGGTCACTTTCTTGATCTTTGGGAACACATAACTCAGGAACTCCGGGCTCCTTCCTATGATGTTCTCAACGAACCTGCTCTGGGACTCGTGCACCCCATAGCTCGCCGGGGCTCCCACCGGTTGGTACTTCCACTCTGCTGGCTGATTTCCTTCATACATTGCGTGACCAGCCTCATGGAGCACGCTGAAGAGGCTTGAATCGAACTTTCTGATATGATAGTGAGTGGTTATCCGAAGGTCGTCATAGTATCCTGTGGAGAACGGGTGTTCGGTCTCGTCCAATCTTCCCCCTGCATTTGGGGACGTGGTGTCATATCCTACGAACTTCATGGCCAAGAGGCTGATCTTCCTCTGGTCCTCAACCGGCACTCTTCGCTTGAGGATGCTCATATCTGGCCTAACATCTGATGACCTTATCCTCTCAAGGACCGACATAAGCCCTTTCTTCATCCCATTGAATATCTCGGTCACCTTCTCAGATGTCATCCCTGGTTCGAAAGAGTCTAAAAGTGCATCGTAGGGCGTCCTTGTTCCTTTCACCGCCATTAAAATGTCCGCGGCCTTCTTCTTCAGTTCTATGGTCTTGGCCAGATCTGGCTTGAACATAGAATAGTCCTTCGCCGCCTTTGCCCTTTTCCAGACGTTCACAGTGATCGCGGCCTGCTTGCTTATCTCCGCGACGAGCTCATCTGGAAGCTTTGCTTCCTCGTCATAATACTTCCTGATGAGCTTGACGTTCCTCCTCTGGACCTCGTTCAACGTGTCAAATCGATCGCTCCTCTCGATCGACACGAGAAGCTCGTTGACCTTCGGATCGACCTGCTCCCTGTGGGCCATGACCTCCAGGAGCGAGAGCTGCTCGCTCCTCTGCTCTATCCCGCGTGGGGGCATTTTTGTCTCGAGGTCCCAATATAATATCCCAATGGCGGTCCTCAATATCGTCAACTGTTTGTACCTGCTCAATAACTGATCATAAGGGTCCATGATATCCGTGGACATTTTATCGACGCTCTGATGGCGGGACGCTGATTTATCATTTCCTAAGGACCTTAACCTCTCAGTGCGCTCCTTATTGAGCCGCCCTCGCTCATAGAGCTTATTATGTCAAATATGAGGGGGGAGTGGTCCGAGAGGCCTTCCTCCCTTTCCTGATGTGAATACTTTGCCCACATGGGCCTATCGATAAATGGTGTGACGAGGACGTGGTCCAACCTATATCCCGCCCCACTATGGCTATACCAAGAGTATTCTCTTGACATCTGATGATATTCTCTCCAGATGTCCCTCATCCCAAGTCCGATCAATGTCCGTAACTTATCCTCCCCGAGGAATGTTTTGCCCTCTGCGTCCATTTCCAGACCTGTATTAAGGTCTCCGATGATGACCGCGCGTTGTTCATCTTCGATCATCCTCTTGGCATAATCAATGATCTGGTCCCAGAACCTCATCTTGTTTCCAAGGTCCGATGCGGTGGGCACATGTACCGCCAATATTCTCAGGTCCGAGGTGGCTGGGCGGACCTCCATCCACCTATGGGGGATGATGGGGTCTGGGTAGTCCCTGGGGGGCATCTCTATAGGTCTCTTTGAGGCCACCATGATACCGTTGGTGTTCATGGGGGGCTGAGAATTAAGGATGTAGGGATAACCGTTGCTGGCCAAAGCCAGACTGAGCTCGATCACCCTCTCAGGTCTGAACTCTATGAATATTGCCATGTCCGGGTCATGTCTCCTCACGCTCGCGATTATGCCTGGAAAAGACCCCCTACCTCCCCCGTGCCGGATGTTCCACTCCATTAATCTCATCGCCGCTCAGCTCAGCGGAAAGAGCGGCCCCGATATTAGAGAAGCGGTCCTAACTCTTCATAAAACCAGGATGACAATTGATGGTTGCCGTCTTACATTAAGTGACTTGATAATGAGATGAGGGGAGCTGATCAGAAGAGGGGCGGGCTAGAAATCTCAATGTTAAAGGTCTGGACCTTCATTCTCGGTAAGCACCATGGTTGGCCGATCACCTTTGACATCGTCCTCGAGGAAAGGTTCAGTTGAAATTGCCGGATCAGAGGTCATGACCTTGCCTTTAATACCCACAAAGTAAGTCCTTCCCTCATCTGCCATATCTCATAAGGTTCCTGGGTCTCCGAGTATCCGACCTTCTCGAGCATGTTTTTTGTTTCCCATTTCGGGCTCTCCACCCAGATCTTTCCCGACCGATCGCTGGAGATAAAGTCTGAAAGGAGCCGCATACCTATTCCTTTCCGTCTCATTCGTTTTATGACGTAAAGTTGGTTGAGCGTCCTAGGATACCAATGAGGATAACTCCCGCCCACATAATGCTCCTTTGTGACCAAATAATAGCCTGATGGGATCTTTGACCCTTCGACCCTCGTCCATGCAATGACGGCCTCTTGTTTCGATCGATCGTGCAATTTGAAACCTGGGTTCTCGATCCTGGCATCTCGTTGGAGAATGCTCAAAATGTATTCATCCTTGTAATCCCTCACCTTGACAAGGTTGATCATGTCCTCATCGATATTGACCAAGGAGCTACTGGCATCTTTCAGATTACCTGTTGACCAGATGTCCTTGGTCCATATCGAGCGATACGTCTCATCATCAAACGTCTGAGGCATTGCCCATCCCCCTGAGCAAAAACCATTCGCCGTCCCTATAATTGAATCTAACTGACAAGCGACAGGATAAGTAGATACCAATTACTCGATTTGAAAGATGTTAGTATTAAGAATTATTTCCTCAATTTTTACATTTGTGAAGCTCATAATTCTATATTGTTCTGAACATTTTTCAAATAGAAGGGTGAGTTGTTTTCAATAATGGACCTCATCGATTGTTCGTCCGACATTATTGTGCATCAATGGGCTTTAAATGCATACCTCTCATGTGTCTTATTAACATGGTTCATGTTGTGCCTTGTAACTCTATTTCATTTAAATTGGTCATTATTATATATCGTGTTTCATTTGTAAATGATAGGGTAGGTCATAATGAGGAAATGTTCAAACTGTGGGACGGAGAGCGGCGACGAGGCCCAGTTCTGCCATAAATGCGGAAGCACCCTGACAGTGGGCACATACGTTGCCCCTATGCTCTATAAAAATTATGTTCCACCGAAGCAGAAGGACAACACTGGGTTGATAGTTGCTGTCGTGATCGTGATGATCCTGGCTGTCTCGATGGTTCTCGCGGCGTTCTTCATCAGCAAAGCTGTTGATGACATTCCGTGGGAGGAGTGGTCCGACCTGAACATAGAGATGAAGGTCAATTCCCAGAGCGTATATCATAACCCGTCCGACCTGCCAGATGAAGGGTACAAATACGTAAGGCTCAGCGTAACGATCACGAACAACCGTGGAGGGGACCTTAGCCTAGAACCAGATCATTTCTTGCTTTATACCTCTGATAATCAATACTATGGTTATTCTACGGCGGTCCCTGAGAATGTACCGACGTCCTTGGAGCCTGGAGAGACCCAGACCTTCTGGATTGGCTTTATGATACCCGAAGGATCGGTCGCAAGCTTACTAAAAATGGATGTGCCAGAGGAAGTTTTCGGGACCGTGACCGCGGTGGTCCCCTCATAAAACCATTTTCCTTATCATCATTTTCTCATGTGAAAGTTATTAGTAGCGTCAGCTTCAATTCGAACGGATGAATGGATGTTCCTCCGGATATTAGGAGAAGGTCGAGGAAGGAATCCTTATCGGACCTTATGCATGCTATGAAGGTCATCAGGGCCACCAAAGCAGCGTCCTCAGCGATTGATTTCATAGATAGAAATGATTATGCATCTGCACTGGCAGAACTTATCGATGCGGAAGAGGTTTTCAAGGAACTCGATGACATGGTCCAAGTGGCGAACATGCTTTCCCTGCAGGCCCTCTGCCTGTATGCACTTGGTCGGATGGCAGAAGCAGAGGTCGCAATGAGGAGGGCGGTCGCTTTGAGGTCGGACCTTGGTGCCTCTGAGAGCAGGGCAACGGACCTTCTCGGACTGGGTGAGATATTGCTCAAGAAGGGCGAGCCAAGAGAAGCGATGGAGGCCTTCTTGGACGCAAAGACCGTTTTCGAAGGTCTGGGGCTTGACGATGGTGTTGAAAGGTCCATGGCTGCGATGAAAAGGGCGAAGGCCGCAATGGAGGGGATGGCGTGAGGATGGTCTGTTGGAACGTAAATGGGGTCAGGGCAGTCCATAGGAAAGGCCTTTTATCGCCTGTTTTCGATGGTTCGCCCGATGTCGTGTGCCTTCAAGAGACTAAGGCTTCACCAGACCAGTATCCTGAGGAGCTAAGGAAACCAGAAGGATATATGGCATACTTTAACAGCCCCAAGGAAAGGAGCGGATACAGCGGGGTGGCGCTCTACACCAAAATTGTACCTGAAAAGGTAGAGTATGGTCTTGGGGAGGAAAGGTTCGATGTAGAGGGGAGGACGATCATAGCTCATTTCAAGGACCTGGTGCTGTATGATGTCTATTTCCCGAACGGGAAAGCATCGAAAGAGCGTTTGATTTTCAAGATGGATTTCTATGAGCGTTTTTTAAAGCACGTCATGGGAGAACTGAGGTCCGGTCGAGAGGTCATCATATGTGGTGATGTTAACACCGCGCACAAGGAGATAGACCTGGCCAGACCCAAGGAGAATGAGAAGGTATCAGGATTCCTAAAAGAGGAGAGGGAGTGGATAGACCGTCTCTTGGCCTCCGGGTTCATTGATACGTTCAGATATTTCGACGGCTCCCCAGGAAGATATACTTGGTGGGATATGAAGTCAAAAGCCAGGGAAAGAAATGTTGGCTGGAGGATCGATTATTTCTTCATATCCAAAGGCCTGTCGCCAAAGCTAAGGTCCGCCTTCATAATGTCTGACGTCCAAGGTTCAGACCATTGCCCCGTCGGAATCGAGCTTGACCTGTGAGAACTCCTTCCAAATGTTTATTCGAGGCAGGTCCCATTCATCACTCAAGGTGGAAACTTGTACATACTTGGGGTAAGCGGCAGTCCGGTGGACGGATCTAACACGGACTCCATCATCAAGGAGATACTAAGGTCCAGTGGTGCCGAGGAGCAGGAGTTCTTAAAACTCTCTGATATGAATGTCGGACCATGCCGGGCGCACATGAAATGTGTCCAGAACAATCGATGCGACATAGATGATGATTGGACGTTTGTCAGCAGGAAACTGTTGCGGGCAGATGCTGTCGTCCTAGGAAGTCCGACATATTACTCCGCCCCTAGCTCGTTCATGAAGTGTTTCATCGAGAGATGCTACTCGCTCAGGCACCAAAAACTTCTGTTGAAGGGCAAGCTCGCCGCGGTAGTGGCGGTCGGTTGCGCAACAGAGCAGGCGGTCGTGGATTGGATGGTCAAGACGTTGACCGCGGAAGGTATGGAGGTCGTCGGAAACATGGCCGTCAAAGGCACCATAACCTGTTTGTCCTGTGGTAAAGGGGCCAGTTGTCCCTACCCTATCTGGAACACATACTCCAAAGAGATGACAGGTGTGGAATATGGCATCAAGGAAGCCTATACGAAATATTTGGACATACTCCCGGACAACGTTCCATATGAAAAAGGCTCGGCAAAGATTTTGTCGGGGCACAGGGTCGCGCTCACTGAACCTTCGGTCCTGAAGAGCGCACAGACCTTGGGAAAGAGGATCGGCTCCCTGCATAGGGAAAGGTCCTCTGGTCTGGTGAGGATATGAGGGTCTCGAACGGTATGCTCTAGGGGACGAATGTCATGAGCCCGAACCGGGTCTCTCTGGTCCGTTGCGATGGTTATGGCAGGGAGGTCGTGCATGATGCTGTCGAAAAATCGGTCGATCTCCTGGGCGGGATAGGGATGTTCGTGGCCCCTGGGGAGAAGGTGCTCGTCAAACCGAACATGCTTCAGCCCTCTCCCCCTGAGAGGGCCGTTTGCACCCATCCAGATATATTACATGCGGTCTGCAGGATACTCTTGGACCTTGGCTGCAAGGTAACTGTCGCCGACAGTCCCGGGGCCGGCTCCATATATGGCCCCTCCCAACTATCAAAGGGATACGACGAGGTCGGATACTCTGATCTTGCCGAGCTAGGTGTTACATTGAACACCGATGTCTCGTATGTGAATGTTCCAAATCCGTCAGGCAGGCTCATCAAGATGTTCCCAGTGATCAGGCCAGCGGTCGAAGCGGATGCCATTGTCGTGGTCTCAAAGCTTAAGACCCACATGTTGACCTATCTTACTGCCGCAACGAAAAACATCTTCGGGGTGGTCCAGGGGATGGACAAGGCCACTTTCCATGGCAGGCTCCCCCTGGAGGATGATTTCTCAGACATGCTCGTGGACCTGAACGAGCTGATGAGGCCGAGGCTTCAGATCGTCGACGCGGTGATGGCGATGGAGGGGGACGGGCCTTATTCAGGCACTCCAAGAAGGGTAAATGCCATCATAGCTGGCCCATCTTATGCCCATGTTGACGTGGTGGCCTCAAAGCTCATCGGAGCGGCCCCTGGGAACATCCCGACCATAAAGGCCGCAGTGCGAAGGGGCGTGCTGGATGGCCCAATGGACGATATCGAGGTCGTGGGGGAGAGACTGGAGGATATGGCCGTTCCGGACTTCCGACCGCCAGCGACTTATAATGGGAAAGAGAGGACAGGAAGGGCCCGATTGATGGAAAGAGCTGCATCTTTGATGAAGGCCTATGCTCTAAGGCCTTCGATAGTGAGCGAAAGATGCACTGGGTGTGGCCGTTGTGTAAGGGCCTGCCCCAAGCACGTTATTTCTTTAAGAGATGGAAAGGCAAGGGTCCATTACAACAAATGCATAAGATGCTACACGTGCCACGAGATGTGCACCTCAGGAGCAGTAGAGCTTAAAAGGAGCGCCGGGGGAAAGATCATTGGGACCTTGGTCGAGAGAGGCAATAAGACCAGGAGCTCGAAATGAGGGCCTGTCACTACCAGGACCGGCCGGGAAAAAGGTCGCTTTGCCTAAGGACCATGGTCCAGGGGAGGGCACTTTCTGAGATCGATTGGAGACCCTGCGCTGACAGCGACGAGTGTCCTTTCAGGTCCTGGGAAGTTGAAAGACGGCAACTTGTGACGGCAGTACGTTCTGAAATTCTGGGCGGATGTCCATCTTGCGGACGTCGCCATGATACCGTTGGGGAACATCTTCATTGTCTGATGGAAGGCCGATTGCAGCGAGTCCTCGAAGAGATGGGGCCACCGAAAGGAAGCACCTCACCCTTGCTCAAAAAGATGTTCCCTCGATACATGATCGGGATGGCACGAAGGAAAATCAGGTCCGCCGTCATAGATAGGGATGGGCACACATGCACGCAATGTGGTCGGGACCTGAATAAATACCCGAAGTGGTACACAGAGGTGCATCATGTCATACCAGTTGTGGAGGGGGGGAGTGACGTGCCGGAAAATCTTGTGACGCTCTGCATGGAGTGTCATGGGCGTCACACCGATGAGCTCAACAAAAGGATCTTTGGTCATGGTCGCGATGGGAAGGGCACGAGCAATAGGAGAAGAAGGATCATCCAGACCAGCTTGGATGACGACCTTTGGATATGAATCGATGCATTTAAGTTGGCCTGTCTGACCAGTCAACGACGAAAAGGGATGGACCGAATGATCTCCTGGCCATTCTCGAAACTCTTTTTTATGTTCTTCTGCATATGTGAGGCGGGAAGGTGATGACGATGAACGTTCTCCTTGCGACCGATGGACGGCCACATTCGGATAAGGCGACAAAATATGCGATGGAGTATGCCAAGGTCTTCAAGGCAAAGCTGTTCATCGTGTTCGTCGTGAGCCCAAAGGCCGACGAGGACAAGGAAAGGCTGGTACAGAACGGCATGCAGGTCCTCGATAGGCTAAAGAACCAAGCAAAAGACCAAGGTATAGATGTCACGACATTGCTGGAGGCGGGGAATCCCTATGAGTCTATTCTGGCCGCCTCAGAGAGGATGAAGGCCGATGCCATAATTGTCGGGACATCAGGCAAGACGGTTCTTGATAGGGTGCTCATCGGCTCTGTCTCAGAGTATGTTGTCCGCAACTCGCGTTGCACTGTCATCATAGTGAAGTGAGAGGGCCGACAGCTCATCTTCTCTTGAACTTTCTCTCCTCGATCTTTCCTAATGCCGCCATGAGACCATGGATGACCGCCTGGGGTCTGGGCGGGCATCCTGGGATAAGGACGTCCACCGGTAAAAGGTCGGAAACTCCCCTGTGGCAGGCGTAACAGTCCTTGAATATCCCCCCGCTTATCGCGCACGCCCCCATGGCTATCACCATGCGGGGGGAAGGAGCCGCCTCATATGTCTTCAATAACGGCACCTCCATGTTCCTAGTGACCGGACCAGTGACCAACAGGGCATCGGCGTGACGGGGTGAGGCGACTATATGGATGCCGAACCTTTCGATGTCGTAGACAGAATTGGTCAATGAATTGACCTCCACCTCACAGGCATTACATGAGCCTGCATCGACCTCGCGTATGGCAAAGGATCTTCCAAAGACCTTCATCGCTCTTTCCCTGAGCGCCTCTCCCATCGATTCCAGGTCTTGGTCAATGTTTGACGGCATGCCTCACCTCCAGGTCCTTATTGGTCCTTCCAACGAGCTCATACCTTTGGCTCATGAATATCGCCCCCTTAGGACAGTGGCTTGTACAGTACGCGCAGAAAATGCACCTGCCCATGTCAAACATTATCGTCCCCTCCTCGACGATTATGGCGCCTACAGGGCAGACCTTGGCGCAGGTCCCGCACATATCGCATCTTCCGATGAGCACATCAGGCATCCCAAGGGTGCCCTCTGGGGGAACGAACGTCTCATCAGGGTACCGGGTCGTAACGATACCTTGCTTTTTGACGCCGAAGTTATAGAACCTGAACATCATCGCACCTCACAGATCGTTGCCTGAATATGACAGGTTGAAGCTCTTGTTCACAAGTGGGAAATCTGGGATTATGTTCCCTAGGACGGCCTGTTCGATCGCAGGCCAGTTCAGGAACGATGCGTCACGGACCTTGTGCCTGTACGGCATGCCGTTTCCGCTGAGCACCCAATGCATTGCCTCCCCTCTATGGGTCTCCGTGAGGCTCATTCCGACGTTCCCTTCAGGGACCTCGGCCGCCTCTGTGAACAATGGTCCCTGCGGCATTCTGTCCATGGCCTGTTCGATGATGCTGATCGACTCCAGCACCTCCTCGATCTTGACCATCATTCTGGCGTACACATCCCCCTCCCTATACGAGGGGACCGAGAAGCTGACCTCGTCATATGCCGCGTAAGGATGGTCCCTTCGCACGTCCCTGTCGATGCCGCTCGCCCGTGCTATCGGCCCTACCACATTGAAGTTCTTCGCAGCATCTGTGGGCAGGGTCCCCGTCGTCTCTACCCTGTCCAACAATGAGGCCATACCGGTCAATGTCTCCACAACATCGTCAAAGTCCAATTTGATGCCCACAAGCTCTGTGCTGATCTTCTTCTTCATATCGGCATCGATGTCCTTATTGACCCCGCCGATGCGGTTCACCGACCTCAGCAGCCGGCTTCCCGTGGCCTTCTCGTTCAACGATAACGCCCTTTCCTTCAGGAGATATAGGTTCTGTGCCCCCACGCTGAACGCGACGTCCATCGCTATACCGCCGATATCACCGAACAGATTGTATATCCTCTCCATCTCCGAGTATACGGTCCTTAGGAACCTGGCCCTGTCAGGAACCCCTATGCCGGCTATCGATTCGATCGCCTGACAATAGGCCAACGAATGCGTGAACCCGTTGTCACCAGAGATCCGCTCCGCCAAAAAAACACCGTGGTCATACCTCATCGATTCAGAGAGCTTCTCCAATCCCTTATGGACATATCCCATCCTGATCTCAAGATGCAGTATCGACTCCCCTGCAACGCTGAAACGGAAATGGCCAGGCTCGATCACGCCGGCATGGACCGGCCCGACGGGGACCTCAAAGACGCCCTCGCCCTCGACCTTTCGGTACTCATAGCCCGAGGGGGTCCTTGGAACATGACTGGATAGGTCGAAGTCTTTTCTCATAGGGTATGTTCCTGATGGCCAGTCATCATATAGACGGATGGGCCTTGGGTCGGGATGCCCTACTGGGACGATCCCAAAGCCTTCCATGATCTCTCTTTCGAACCAGTTGGCCGCATATATCTCCGGGGTGATCGACCTGAAGGTCGGGTCTGACGCGTCTATCCTTGTCCTGATGGTGACAAAATGGTCTTCCTTTGGAAGTGAGAATATCAGATAGATATGGAAAGACCCGTCCTTCTCCCTAAGGTCCACTGCGTGCTCTGATATGAGCTGGACATGGTGATTTTTCTTTATGTGAGCGGCAATGACCGGGAAAGTGTCCTTCCTGACCTCAAGTTTCAGCTCGTTCCTTGCGACAGAGGATGAGATTATATCGTGCCCGAACTCCTGGGCAAGGTTCTCCACAAGCACGTCGAACTGTTCACGCATTTTCATCCGCTCCCAGGGACGACCTTCGCGACTTCCCTGAGGATGTTGGTCAGTTCCTCAGGCATGAAGATGCCAATGACCAATATTGTCGACAGGAGTATTGTCATAGGGACCAATGAAAGTTTATGGATCTCGCCTCTGGTGACCCCTTCGGTCGGTTCCCCAAAGACCATCCTCGACACATGGTACATGAACCCTGCGAACACCACCACCAGCAGGAGAACATAGACCGTTGTGACGATGTATCTTCCATAGCTTAGGCCCGCCTGCATTATCACGATCTCGCTAAGGAACGGCCCGAACGGTGGGGAGCCTGTGATGGCCAATGCCCCTAACAGGAACAGCGCCGCTGTGATCGGCATCACGGTCGCCATCCCTCTCACCTCGCCGATCTCCCTCGTGTTATACTTCTGCACCACATTGCCGGTGCATAGGAACATCAAGGTCTTCGTGAGGGAGTGGTTCAACATGTGGAACATCGCCCCGAAGATGCCAAGGGGGCCACCTATCCCAAAGCCAAGGCTGATGATCCCCATATGCTCAACGCTGCTGTAGGCCAGCATTCTCTTGAAGTCCCTGGATATCAGGATAAAGAACGCCGCGACGAAGAGTGAAAGGAGACCAAATATCAGCATGAGGTCGGGGGCGAATCCTGGGACCCTGATCTCGCTGATGATGTAATATCTAATTATGCCATAGAATGCACAGTTCAGAAGGACTCCGGACATAAGAGCGCTCACAGGTGAAGGGGCCTGGCTATGCGCATCAGGTAGCCAGGTATGCATCGGTACGAGACCTACCTTGGTCCCGTATCCGATCACGATAAAGATGAACGCTATCTTCAGGAAGGTAGGTTCAAGAAGTGGTGCCGCATCTCTCAATTTTGTCCAATTGAGAGCATCCGATGATTCGCCCAGGACCTCGGTCGAGGAAGCATACGTGATTATCGTACCGAACAAGGCCAATGTAATGCCGACCGAGCAGATGATGATGTATTTCCATGCGGCCTCGATTGAGGTGTCCTTTTCATAAAATCCTACCAAGAACGCCGATGCCAGGGTGGTCCCCTCTATCGCTATCCACATGATCCCCATGTTGTTGGAGGAAACAACGACCAACATCGTGAATAGGAAGATCTGGACAAATATGTGGTACATCTTCAGCTGCCTTGTGCCTATCTCTTTTTCCTCGTGATCGTGGCGTATATAACTGACCGAATACGTCGCGACCATCAAGGCAACGAACGTTATGATGCACAACATGTAGACGCTGAGCTGGTCCACATACCATATGGAATGCTCATATGGACCATCGCTCCATACTTCCAATCCCAACAACACCGCGATGACGAAGGACGATGCCCCACCGGCGACCATCATCCATTGGACCAAAGCCCTGTTTTTAATTGAATAGCTCAGGACCGCGATGACGAGAGGTATTATCAAAAGGACCTCGAGCAACATTAGTCCCTCAGCCTCCTCATGAAAGACGTGTCCAATGTCTCGAACGTCTGATTTATCTTGAAGGCATAGATGCCCATGATCAGGACCGCCCCGAGAACATCAAAGAAGATGCCTATCTCCACAATTAGGGGCATGCCATATGCGATCGATATTGCCCCTAGGAATAACCCGTTCTCGATGACAAGGATGGCGATGATCTCGGTCATGGCCTTCTTTCTTGATATCATCAGGAAGAGACCTATCAGGACCACGGCCAATGATATCGCGAAGCAGTTCTTCGTTATCGCGTTCCCACCTGCTATTATCGGTTCGGAGACATAATACCCCACGAAGGCGAGGCCCCCGCAAATCAGAAGCGACATCGGGACCCCGACCAATGGCTCGATCTCCCTTTTCACATGGATCCGTTCTATTGTACGCGTCAAGAAAGTTGGGATGATCAGGGCCTTGAGCGCTATCGTGAGTACGGCGACGATGTAGATGTGGTCTGCGCCCATATGGTACGCCACAATGGCGGCGAAAAGCCCTAACGCCAAAGATTGGACCGCAAAGGTCCTGACAAATGAGACCATCCGTTTGCTGGCTACCAAGAATATCGAGGTCAAAAGGACGACCGCCCCAAGGCCGTTGATAGCGTCGACGAAGATCTCACTGCTCATCTGATCACCTCACAATATGTAATATGATGTCACCGCCAGTAGGGCCAATATGAAGGACATTGTCAATAGGTTGGGGATCCTGAACAATCTCATCTTCGCCATCCCTGACTCGATCAGCGCCACGACCAGCGAGATCAGCAGGACCTTCACCAGGATGGCCGTGAGCCCTATTGCAATGGCGACCAGGCTGAGATCGGTCGCCACCCCCCATGGGATAAAAACATTAGACAGTATGGTCGAGAAAAGCATCAGTTTCATCCAAGAGGCCATCTCCATGAACGCAAGGTCCTTCCCGGAATACTCCAGTATCATCCCCTCATGGACCATGGTGAGCTCCAGATGGGTCGCTGGGTTATCGAACGGGATGCGGGCGTTCTCCGCAAGGAGCGAGATGAAGAATGCGGCCGTGGCAAGGAAAAGGGCCGGTCGTACCAGTTCAAGACCATTGACGGCCAAGGCCTCAGATATTGATGATAACGTTGTTGTTCCGGTAATAAGCGCCATGGTGAAGATGGCCATGAGCATTGTCGGTTCGACTATCGCAGATATCATGAGCTCCCTGCTGCTTCCCATCCCCCCAAATGTGCTCCCAGTGTCCAAGCCTGCAAGCACCATGAAAAAACGGAACAGCGCAAGGAGGTAGATCACCACGATGAGGTCCCCGACGAACCCCAAGGAGCGGGTCGTGAAGAATGGGACCAACAGGCCGGCCACGACCACTGATGCCAGGCCTACGTAAGGGGCGACCCGATAGACCCAAGAGGCCTGGTCTGGAACTATCGTCTCCTTACTGAACAGCTTGATGATATCATAATATGGTTGGACCACGGAGGGGCCCTTTCGGCTCTGGAACCAGGCCTTGACCTTTCGGATGATCCCGATCATCAAAGGGGATAGACCGAGCATAAGAAGGGCCTGTAGGACCGCAAGAAGGGGATCGAGCACTATGTCATCCAATCTATCACCTGAACAGCAACAAAAGGGCCACGAGCATCACGAAGATGTAAGATAGATATGCCTGGATGCTTCCAGCCTGTATGATGCTCAATCTTTTGGCTATGGCAATGAACGATTTTGCGACTGGCCTGTAGAGGTATTTCTCAAAAATGTCGATGAACTGTATCTCATAGAACAACCTCTTCTTGATCAAAGGAGATGCGGATGGTTCTGTCCTCAGTTCGCTCCTCGGCTTATAGACGGTATTGAAGACGCGGACTATCGGGTCAGCCGTGCCGGTGGCCGTATATTCATTGCGAGGACCTAGAGGTGTGCCACAATCCCACGTCCCAGATATCCTCTCCTTCCAGCCCTTCGTGATCGTATAGGCCGCCGTCCATGCGATGGCCGCCGATGTCACCAGGAGGACCGCGATCAACGATGGGGCCATGGAGGCGAATCCTTCATCGGTCGATCTGAGCGTAAGCCCTTCGGCTATATCGGACCCGATGCTGACGCCAAGGACAGAGGAGGTCACGTTGTCAATAAAGTTTACCGCCCATAATGAGAGCACGCCAAATGCTATGCACAGCGTAGCAAGGAATGCCATCCCCAGGACCATGGACCGAGGGGATTCGTGCGCCCTTTCGGCCGCCTCGGTCCTTGGCCGCGCGAGGAAGGTGGAGCTGAAAAGGCGCACCGCCATTGATACCGCCAATGCTCCAGTAATGGCGAGCACTGCTATCGATACGGACATCAACATTTTTATCGGTACATCTGGAACACTTACGGACTGGATCAGGGACTGGAATAGGAGCCATTCGCTGACGAACCCGCCGAACGGCGGCATGGCGGCCATGGACAACAGCCCTAAGAATGTGAGGGCGCTGGTATAGGGCATTCTTTTTGCCAGGCCGCCCATCGATTCCATGTTGCGGGTATGTGTCGCACGGGCCACCGACCCCGCCCCCATGAAGAGCAATGCCTTGAATATTGCATGATTCAAGGCATGGAACAAAGTGGCCAGCAAAGCGAATGCGGAAAGTTCTGACAGGCCATAGGACGCGAACACCATGGCCGTCCCAAGACCTATCAGCATGATCCCCATGTTCTCGACCGTCGAGTATGCCAAGGTCGACTTGATGTCCCGCTCCTTGAGCGAGTAGAGGACCCCTAGCAGAGCAGAGATGCAACCGAGCAGCACCACGAGCAGCCCCCACCAATGTTCGGTCGGAACGAGCAGGTCGAAGAATGAGCGGACCATCATGAAAAGTGCCATCTTGACCATGACCCCTGACATGAGGGCCGAGATGTTGCTGGGGGCCGCGGGATGGGCCGCCGGAAGCCAGACATGCAGAGGCACCATCCCCGCCTTGGTGCCGAGACCGATCAATAACAGAACAAAGACAGCGGACATCGTGGCCAAAGGCATTCCATCAAGGCCACCGGCCATCTCCTCGAAAGAATATGAACCAGCATAATGGGCCATGAGCAGGAGAGCGACGGTCATCGCCGCGGTGCCAAGATGCGTCATGGTGAGATACAGGTACCCGGCACTTA
The DNA here is from genome assembly GCA_013415865.1 of Methanomassiliicoccales archaeon. NCBI lineage: Archaea > Methanobacteriati > Thermoplasmatota > Thermoplasmata > Methanomassiliicoccales > Methanomassiliicoccales archaeon. The sequence continues at coordinate 1,128,839 of CP058896.1, read as the reverse complement.
CCACATTGTTCTTTCTGTTCTCAAAAACCACAAGCAGGTAAGAGACCATGGACATGGTCTCCCAGGATATCAGGAAAAGAATGACATTGGTGGATGATACGACGAGGACCAACGAGAGGAAGAACAAGATCGAGAGCCCACTTAGGACACCGATGTCATAGACCCCCTCATATTCTCTGATATAGCCGATAGAATACACCGAGACGCACGCCATCACAATGCAAATTACAAGGAGGAAGAAGGCGCCAAGGGGGTCAAGGGAAAGAGACCATTCACCAAAGAACGTGCTTATCTCCCACCCAAGGTCAAGCGGCCCCTCGATGATCACGATCGATGAGACCACGATCCCCAACAGCGATGAGATCAAGGACAGGACGGACCCTGATACAGCGACCGATGGTCCATTCCTCCTTAACAAGAGGGAGACCGGACCACCGATCCCTAAGAGCACGATCATCGATTGGAACAGTATCTGAGCGTTCGTTTGTATCACCCGTCAGAGAGGGCTGGGACTATGCGATCATGCCCAGGACATTTACACCCTCATCTTCGATTGGGTCACAGGACTGAGGACGCAATCATGATCCCATATATATGATTTACCTTGGCACCGACGTCATGATCAGGATGCCCTGCCCTTCACTTCATCCACCCCCAGACCAACGTTCTCTGTCCCTCCCCGCACTGAGGACACAAGTGCGCCGGTCAGGCCGATGAAGGCACAGACCAAGAACGCCGCCCTCATTCCCTCGATGAACCCCTCAAGCTCCACCGTAGAACCGATCGAACCTCTGAATACCGACGTCACGATGTCCGGCGAGGAGAAGGCGGATATGACGGCCCCCATCACCACCAGGCTGAGCGATTGTCCCACCGTCCTCATGGTGGACAAAGTTCCAGATGCCTGACCGAGCTGGTCCTTCCTAACGCTCCCCATTATAGCGCTGGTGTTCGGAGAGGCGAACATTCCCATGCCGATGCCGACGGTTATTAAAAATACGGTCACTGTCCAAATATCGCTCTGGCCATTCAAGGTGGACAACATCAACAGGCCGATGGACATCAGCAACATCCCACCCGTCGCCAACGCCCGAGAGCCCCATTTGTCCGAAAGCCACCCGCTCATGGGGGCTATGATGGCCATCGAGATGGGCATCGATAGAAGGACCGCCCCCGTTTCCACGAGCGAGGCCCCTAAGACCCTCTGCAGATAAAATGAGATTATGAAGCTCGTTCCGAAGAATGCGGTATAGTTCATCAACGCGGACAGGTTCGCCATCGCGAACAGCCTGTTCTTTGTGACGAGGGCGAAGTTCAACATCGCATTATCGCCAAGACCGACCTCGACGATACAATATGCTGTCCCTGCCAGTAGAGCGATGGAAAGACCTATCAATATGAATGGGGAGGTCCAACCGATGTCTTCGGCGAACGTCAGGGAGATGAGGAAAGAAATGAGCGCCACCGAGAACAGCGCGGCCCCTTTCACGTCGAACCGCCCTTCTATGCGCCTTGAATCGTCTTGAATGACGAGGGCGGATAAGGCCATGACCGTGATCCCTATGGGAATGTTCACAAGGAAGATCGACCTCCAGCCAAATGCGTTCGTGAGGAGGCCCCCCAAAGGTGGGCCGAACGACAGGCCGAGGTAGACGAAAAGCGCGTTGATCCCTAAGGCCTTCCCCCTTTCCTCGTTCGGGAATGTCGCAGTGATCATGGCCGGCGCAATTGCCATCATGAGGGCGCCACCGACACCCTGAACGACCCTGGAAACGATCAGCTGGGGACCGTCCATCGAGATGCTGCACGCCAACGACCCTAGCGTGAACGTTCCAAATCCAACGATGTACAACCACTTCCTCCCCCTCATGTCAGAAAGTCGGCCTGCGCTCAGAAGAAGTGACGCTATCGTGACCAGATAGGCTGTGGGAACCCATATCACGCTCGCATAGTCCATGCTCAGGCTCCTGGAGATCTCTGGGAGAGAGACACCGATTATAGATGAGTCCAGAGGGCCCATCATCGACCCGATGCATGCGATGACCAAGACCTTCCACTTATACCTCTTGTCCTTGGGCGAGGACATGCAGACCTCATCTCCTCATCCATATTTCAATCTCAGCAACAGTGAAATACCGATAGTTCACATCTGATTGTCACTGGAAGGACTAGAGCATGTCGAGAACCATCGGGTCAGGCAAGGACGAGCTTGAGGTGCTTTATGCGGCCATCGCCATAGAGGAGTTCGGGATCGAGTTCTATCATCGGTTGGAAAAATGTGTGGCCGAGGAGGGCGGGAAGGCGTTGATGAGAGGCCTTGCCAGGGACGAGGCCCATCATAGGCAGGTCATTCTAGATGAGGTGCGAAGGATAACCGGAGGCAAGGTGGAACAGAGAAGGGTCGACCTGACCGGCTACGGTATAGAGCCTTCTAAGGTCTTCATGTCTTTGCCGACCGACAGATGTCTCACCATCAAAGAGGAGATGGAGGTCTTGAAGGTCGGGATGGAGGTGGAGAGAAGGTCCATCGATATGTACGCCAGCGCGGCCAAGGACTCTATCGATGAAGAGGTGAGGGGAAGGCTCTTGCAGCTGGTGGATATTGAAAGGGGGCATTTGAGATTGCTCGAGGAGAACGAGCACATGCTCAGGATGGAAGGAAGTTGGTATGGGTACACCCCGATCTTGGAGGGTTGATAGAGAGAAGGGGCCTTGTATTTTTATTATAAATATTACATTTAAATAATAGGTCGAAACCTTTCATCTGGATGCTCATCTCTTAAGGGTGTTGATGCATTCCGTCATAGGATATTTATACTCGTTTTCCATCCATATCCCACATCCTACCGAACGGTTTCAGGTAGTGCTGAATCTCATCGAGGTAATGAAATGGTGAAGCTTCCGAAGAGCATCCAAAGGGACATGGCCGCTTGTCTTCAGTGTGGATATTGTGTCCAGGTATGTGACACGTATAAGCAATCCCCCTGGGAGTCCAATTCCCCTCGCGGAAAGGTATACTACTTGAACCAGCTGGCGAAAAGGACCGTTCTCGACCAGATGCTCGGTAGGAAGGTCGATATCGATGATGAGTTCATCAACGCCCTCTACTGGTGCACCGGTTGTGCCCGTTGCTGGACCGTATGCCATGTTAGCATCGAGTTCGCTGAGTTCTGGGAGACAGTCCGGGAATGGTGCGTGGAACAAGGAAAAGGGCCGCTACCCGCACATGTCCAGATACGTGAAAGGCTCGAGGAGCTGCGCAACCCCTACAACGAACCTATGGAGAAACGTGCTGCCTGGTGGCCAAAGGACGTGCCTAAGAGCCCAAATCCCCAATCGATCTTCTTTGCTGGATGTACTGCGTCGTACAGGATGAACGCCCCTGCGAAGGCAGGGGTCACGGTCCTGCATCGTGCTGGTGTCACCCTCAATACTTTGGGAGAGAAGGAATGGTGCTGCACATCTCCAGCCCTCCGTACCGGACAGACCAAGCTGACGGCCAAGTTCGCAGAGAACAATATTACGAAGGCGGAAAGGATGGGCGCGCAATCGATGGTCATGACCTGCGCTGGTTGTTACAAGACCACCTCTCATGATTATGGCCGTTACTATGCCAACCCGCCTTTCCCGGTCCAACACTTCACCCAGATGGCCGCGCAGTTGATCAAGGACAAGAAGTTGAAGTTCACCAAGGAGATCAAAGCGAAGGTCACATACCATGATCCTTGCCATCTTGGTCGACATGCACATGTGTTCGATGAGCCGAGGGAGTGCATCAAGGCGGTCCCTGGTATCGAGTTCATCGAGATGAAACATGTCAAGATGGATTCAAGATGCTGCGGGGCGGGCGGGGGGTTCAAGTCGGCCAACAACGATTTCGCGGTGAACATTGCAGCGGAGAGGGTCAAGGAAGCGGTCGATACCGGAGCGGAACTGCTAGTCACCTCGTGTCCGTTCTGCGTGCTGAACCTTTCACAGGGTGCCAAGAAGATCGGCGCCAACATCAAGGTCATGGACATCTCCGAGCTGCTCCTTCAGGCGACCGATCCTGTCGTCGAGGAGAAAAAGACCGAGGTCGCTACCGAGAAAAAGGCTTGACCGCATGGCCATTGGAACAAAACCACTTCCACCGTCATTATTTTCTAGACCATAATGATCAAGGACGGTCCATCGCAGGGTTTATTAGCCCCTTTGATTAACCATGCCCTTCCTAATGGAGCAGGAATGGTATTCGAGAGATTGGACCCCCGCATAAGGGCGGTATTGAAAGAGAAGAACATTCACGAGCCGACCGGCCCACAAAGGGACGCCATACCAAAGATACTGGAAGGAAGGCATGTGCTGCTCGTCGCCCCAACGGGCATCGGTAAGACGGAGGCGGCGATGCTGCCGGTCATACATAAGATGCTCACCGCACCAGGTAAAGGGATCCAATGCCTTTATATCACACCCTTAAGGGCTTTGAACCGGGACATGCTCAAGAGGCTCGAAGAGTTCGGGGATGCCCTTGACATCAACGTGGCTGTCCGCCATGGGGATACATCCCAATCAGAGAGGCAGAGACAATCAAAACAGGCCCCCGACATCCTTATCACCACGCCAGAGACCCTTCAGGTGATGTTCACCGGTAGGAACCTGAGAGCGCATCTTGCCAATGTGCGTTATGTCGTCGTCGACGAGATACATGAGCTGACGGACGATGAAAGGGGGGCACAGCTCGCCATCGCTCTAGAAAGATTGGTGGACCTGGCAGGTGAGTTCCAAAGGATCGGGCTATCGGCGACCGTGGGCAGCGTCTCGACCGTGGCCGGGTACCTTGGTGGTGCAGAACGGGAGGTCGATGTCGTCAGGGCGCAGGTCTCAAAGCAGATGAGCCTCAGCGTCCAGTGCCCGGAGGTGACCGATGCCGACAGGGACCTGGCCGGGACCTTGCAATCAGACCCTCAGCTTGTGTCGTGCATGAGAAGATGCCGTGAGATCATCGATTCTCACCGGTCCACATTGCTCTTCGTGAACACAAGGGACACCGCAGAGGCCCTGGCGGCAAGGTACCACATCTGGGACGAGGATTTCAAGGTCGGTGTCCACCACGGCTCCCTCTCCAAGGAGATCAGGATCGAGATGGAGGATGATTTCAAGGCGGAGAGGTTGAAGGGCCTCATCTGCACATCCTCCCTTGAGCTCGGGATCGACATCGGCAGCGCAGACTTCGCCATACAATACAACTCCCCCAGGCAGGTGGCGAGGCTCATCCAAAGGATGGGAAGGGCAGGGCACAGGGTCGGGGAGAGATCTGAGGGCGCGATCGTAGCATCCAATCCAGACGAGATCGCCGAGAGCCTGGTCATTGTCCGAAAGGCTTTGGCGGAAGAGCTGGAGCCGATGCGCGTCAGGGAGAACCCGATGACGGTGCTGGCAAATCAGCTGGTCGCCATGGCAATGGTCGGTCAGGTGAGGAAGCATGATGCGTTCGTGACAATAAAGAGGTCCTACCCTTTCATGAACCTCGAAAGGGAGAAGTTCGATGCGGTGCTCACCCTATTAGGGTCGATAGGGCTTCTCTTTGTCAATGAGAATGATTTCAGGCGGTCGGCAAGGGGAAGAAAATATTTCTATGACAACATCTCGATGATCCCCGATGAAAGGACCTACCTTGTCAGGGACCTGGGTACCAGGTCGGTCGTCGGGACGCTCGATGAGAGCTTCGTGGTGGCCTTCGCAGAGCCTTATGCAACGTTCATAACCAGAGGAAGGAGCTGGCGGATAATCGAGGTAAGAGAGGACGAGCTCCTCGTCGAGCAGGTCAAGGACATAGGTTCTATCCCCTCCTGGGCAGGCGAGGACATACCTGTCCCCTATAGCGTCGCACAGGAGGTGGGGAGGCTCCGCAGGGAAGGTGTCACCGAAGGATATTCTGGTGACCCACAGGCAAACGAGGCGCTGAGAAGGTATATTCAGGAGCAGGGGTCGTCTGGTCCCATCCCTACCGATAAGCTCGTTACCATCGAGATGGGAAAGAAGATGACGATAATCAACTCCTGCTTCGGGACAAAGGTCAACGAGACGATGGCCAAGATGCTCTCGACGTTATTGTCCGCAAGACTGGGAGAGAGCATCGGTGTAACCACCGACCCCTATAGGATCATCCTTGACCTGCCAAGGGACGTCAGCCCCGAGGTGTTGATCGATACGGTCCGCTCCATAAGGCCAAGCACCGTGGAGTCCCTTATAAGGATGGTCATAAAGAACTCCAGCCATCTCAGGTGGCGTTTCGTGTATGTCGCAAAGAAGTTCGGGGCGGTCGAGAAGGATGCCGATTACAGGAACATCAACTTCACCAGGCTCGTTGAGGCCTACGACGGGACGCCCCTTTTCGATGAGGCGGTCGATAAGGTGTTATGGGAGGACATGGACATGGACTCCACCGTCGATGTCGTCAACAGGATATGGACTGGAGACCTCGAGATCAAGGTATGCGGTCTTACCCCGATGGGAAGGGCGGGCCTGCAGCACTCCAAGGAGCTGATCACCCCCCAGAGGGCGGACCGCTCCATTCTGATGGCATTGAAGAAGAGATTGGAGGATGAGCTCATGTACATGTCCTGTCTAAATTGTGGCCATCAGTTCCGGTTAAGGCCTAAGGAGGCGCCCAAACGTATCCTCTGCCAGAACTGTGGGGGGACGATGATAGCTGCGCTCAGCTCCTACAATAAGGACAATATCAGACTTATCAGGAAAAAGGAGCCGACGGATGAGGAGAAGAAGGAGATCGCCCGGCTTTACAAGAGCGCCTCCCTTGTATCCTCAAAGGGTAAGAAGGCGATGATGGCCTTGGCCGGCAGGGGTGTGGGCCCTGACACGGCAGCTAGGGTGTTGGGCTCCTTTCACAAGGACGAGGACGACCTCCTGAGGGACATACTTGCAGCGGAGATCAATTATGCCAAGACCAAGAGGTTCTGGGATTGAACTGACCTATGGACAGGGCCCAACATTCAGCCTTCCAATACTGGGTTCGTGACCTTCCCTACGCCCTCTATCGATGCCTCGACGATATCGCCTGGGAGTATGGGGCCAACACCGCTCGGCGTTCCCGTGGCGATGATGTCCCCGACCTCGAGCGTCATATACCTTGTTATGAACTCGATCAATACCTCAGGAGGGAATATCATCTGGTCGGTCCGACCGTCCTGTCTCATCTCTTTGTTGACGACCAATCTTGGCCTTAGATGATGGATGTCAGGCACTGAGGAGAGCAGCACCGGCCTTGACATGGGGGCAAAGGTGTCGATCCCCTTGCTGAGGGCCCATGGGAGCCCGGCCTTGCGATAGGCTGTCTGGACGTCCCTTGCGGTCACATCGTTGAACACGGCAACATGAGATATGTGTGATAGGGCCTCCTCTCTCGGGATGTTCTTCCCCGCCTTGCCAACGATAAGGGCGAGCTCGACCTCATGGTCCACCCTGCCTATCCCCTTTGGTATGATTATGGGCTCCCCGTCCCCTATCAATGCGGTGGATGGCTTTAGGAAGATGACCGGTTCCGAGGGTTCCTCTCCCTTGAGCTCCTTGATGTGCTCCCTATAGTTCTGCCCAACGCAGACGATCTTTCCAAACCTCATCGAGGCCCACCCTCGGTCATTCGCCGCTGTCACCGACCGTCTCCAAGGTAAATATGACGCCCATTCCTTTCAAGGTGACCTGGACCTTATCAGCGAGATAGATGGCGTCCTCGGTCGTGGCATTCTTGTCCCACCTGTATATTCCGTCGTAGTTGCCTTTCGTGGCCTCGAAACCGAGATTGCGGAGCGCCTCGAAAACCAGAGACGGGCGCCTACCTTCCGAGCTGAACATTATGCGGATGTAGGTGATCATGCACCTAAAAACAAGGACATTGCATAAATAAATTCTGAATCAGGCCGATGGGCTCAGAGCGGGCTGAGATCTACCATCGCTCCAATGGAACCCTTTGGCTATGATGTATATCTCAGAGCTGCTGGACCTTGAGGCCTTGGGCCCGAAGAGCTTCACGCTCTCGAAGTTTTCCCTGACCTCCTTGAGGAAGTCGTTCATCATATCGCCCTCGAATATCTTCATGACGAGGGCACCTCCGGGCACCAGTGTCTTCCTCGCGAAGGCCAACGCATGTTCGCAGAGCTCTATCGACCTTGCATGGTCCATGGAGTAATGACCGGATATGTTCGGGCTCATGTCGGAGAGAACTACATCGGCGTTTCCACCGATCATGTATAGCACCTTCTCGACGGTCTCCTGCTTCCTGATGTCACCTCTTATGGTCTCGACCAGGGCGCCCTCGATGGGGTCGATGGGCTGAAGGTCCACCCCGATGACCCTGCCCCTTTCACCGACACGTTCCGCTGCCACCTGAAGCCAACCACCTGGTGCGGCGCCTAGGTCCACAACGATCGACCCCTCCCTCAGGATATGGAACTTATCGTCTATCTGGATCAGTTTGAAAGATGCCCTGCTGCGATAGTCCAGCTCTTTTGCCTTGCGATAGTAGTGGTCTCTTCGCCGGGCCTGCAACCAGTTCTTCGACATGCGCGCGAACCATGCCTTTCCCGGATAAAACCCTTATGTTCGCGATGGTGACGAAGGTATTTTAGAACCCATCAGGATACGAGAGGTGAGTTACATGACCCAGGGATCTTGGACCTATGCAAAGGCGGGAGTGGACATAGATCAAAAATCAAAGGCCATCGGGGCTCTGGTGGACCGCCTCAGATATCGCAGGGTCGGAAAAGGCAGGGTGATCGACATCAAAGGACAGTTCACCAGCCTGATCGATTTCGAGGGTTGGGTCCTGACATTGTGCACTGACGGGGTCGGCACGAAATTGCTCATCGCCGAGGCGTTGGACAAGTGGGACACGATAGGCATCGATTGCATGGCCATGAACGTCAATGATACCATATGCGTCGGCTCTGAGCCGATGGCGTTCGTGGATTATATCGCTATGGACAGGCCTGACCCGAGAATAACCGAACAGATAGGGATAGGGCTCGACAAGGCATCGGAGATGGCGAACGTCGACCTGGTGGGAGGAGAGATAGCCGTCCTCCCCGAGATGGTCAATGGGGTCGACCTTTCAGGCACCTGCCTTGGGTTCCTCCGCAAAGAACAGATGGTGACGGGCGCCGAGGTCCGCGTGGGCGATGCCATCATAGGCCTGAGGAGCAGTGGGGTCCATTCCAACGGCCTCACCCTGGCAAGGAGGATCCTTGAGGATGCTCAGATAGACCTCGGCACGAAGTTCGAGGGCCTTGGAAAGACCATCGGCATGGAGCTCCTAACCCCTACTGAGATATATGTCAGGAAGGTCCTGAGGATGCTGGAAAAGGTGAAGCCGACAGGCATGGTGGATGTGACAGGGGGAGGCCTGAAGAACTTCGTCAGGCTGAAGAAGGGCGTCCTGTTCGACATCGACCGACCTATCGAGCCGCATCCGATATTTGATATCCTCCAAGAGACGGGCGAGGTCTCAGACGAGGAGATGTACAAGACGTTCAACATGGGAATGGGGTTCGGCATCGTCCTCCGTCAAGAGGACGTGAAAGAGGCCTTGGGCCTTCTTGGCGAAGGTGCCAGGGTCGTAGGGGAGGTCAAGGAAGGGGATGGTGCCGGTATAAGCCCGTTGGAAATTCTTTATGAGGGGTATTGAGACCGGGGTCGCTGGACCCGATGATAATAAAGGGACGGGTGACCGCCCATGCGGTCCTCTGAACGGGGTCTTCCCATTATAAACGCAGTAATGACGCTATTGGACCCTTGCGTCTCTGACCTTATGGGCCAGCACCGCGACCACGGCCCCAAGGGCCGTGCAGGTCTCAAGGGACATCTCGTCGAAGGTTATGTCCAAGTGGTTCCTTGCCATGTTATGGACCTCTTTCGGCACCCCTTTCGGGCCCGCACCGAAGACGAGACAGATCGACCTCCCTGAGAGCAGCACCTCGACCGCCCAGTCAACGCTCCTCTTTTTGGATGGGTCGGGATTGCATGTCGTAAGCACGACCTCTCCAAGCTGCGGAGGGAAACCCTTCTCAGGATAAGGGAAGGTCTGGAACCTGCCCTTTGCGGTCAGTTCTTTCAGATAGCTGCCATCCTCCCCTATGGAGGTCGTGGTGGAGATCCATTCCGCGATCTCGTTCGGGGTTGTGAGCTCCTGGGGGAATGGGAAGCCAAAGGTCGCAAGGTTGCAATCGAAGGCCAGGGCGAGGGGTCCTGCTCTGGCCAGTATCCTCCTGTGGGCCTCCCTGAAAATGTTGGAATCATAGGAGTTGAATATCGCTACGGTGGCCCTCCCAAGCCTTGTCTTGTGCATCATATGATGACGCTGAGGAAAGGGACCCTATTTCTGATTATCGCGGGCGGTCCTCACTAGAGGTCATTTTTTCAATGGGACCTTCCTAGGTCTGCTGCATATCGCATAGTCGTCCCCATCAAAGAAAACATCAAGGTCAGGATGCTGGGCCTGGATCTCCTCTATCTTCTTTAGAACCTCACGTAGGGTGAAGTCGCTGTTGCGGTCCAACCTCACATGCACCTTCTTCTCCATCATAAGCCCTGGCCAACGACTGAACTCTTCTATGATACGTCGTCGATATATATTATTTGTTTGGCGGCATGACATGCTCACGGGGCCAGACAGCCCATCGCCAAGGAGCGCCATGGCCGTGACGCTCCCATGTTCATAGCATACATACATATTTATGCTGGTTGCCCGATAAAGATGTATAGTGCAGTTGATACTATAAGAGACCGATCATGTTCTGCTGAGGGAAAGAAATTGAAGAATGAAACCAGGGGGGGTTGTGTCACGGCCTCGGATGCAGAGAACGAAGTCGAGGCCAATGCCCCGGTCATCAAGGATGAGGAGATCATCGATGGCCTCAAGAAATGGTTGGACCGCAAGGACATCACCTTTCTCGAGTGGTTGAGGGAAGACCCTGCCTGGAGAACAATGGAATGCCCTCCATCCGAGGAGACCGACCGTATCAAGGGAGAGCTAGAACGATATAAGGTCGATATTGCCAAATTGAGGAAGAGGCTCGCTCCAGATCAACCAGAGACGGACCAGGGCTTTTCAAGCATCATAGAGCTTTTAGAAAGGGCCGTAAAGGTCATTGATGAAAATGCAGCGCTAAAGACAGAGGTCGAACGGCTCGAGGGGCTCGTCGAAAATATGAAAATGGACTTCCAGAGGTCGCTCGAAAAGGTCCCTGATGAGAAGAGCGCTCTGATAATGAAGGAGATAGAGCTCAAGGAGCTTGAGTCGAGGCTGAAGGCCAAGGCCGCTGAGCTCGAGATGACCGGGCCGTTGAGAGATGCCAAGGCCCCCAAGGACATAGAGCGCGAGATCTTTGAGCGATACACGAGGGAAATGCAGACGAAGGAGGAGAAGTGGCGCCAGAGAGAGCAGGAACTAAGGGCGAACGTCGAGCGCCTTGAAAAAGACCTGGCCAAGGCCCTTGTCGACCTCAAGGTCAAGGAGGAGCAGCTGAAGCTAGGCAATCTGAGCTCGGGCAACGCGGTGGCGGAGATAGATAAAAAACTGATGGAGCTGCAATCAAAGGAGAAGGAGTCCCTCCTCATGAAGGTCCAGCTCGAGAACCTTAAGGCCGAGATGATCGTCAGGGAGGAGGAGGTGAACCGTCTCCGTGAGGCAATAAACAAGAAAGAAGAGGAGATGGCCAGGCGCGAAGAGGAGATCCAATATAAAGAAAAGGTCATCGCTGCCGAGAGATTGAAGCTCGAGGAGGCCAAGAAAGAGGTGCTTGGCATAAGCCAGGTGGAGCTCAAGAAGAAGCTTGAGGACCTTGGCAACGAGATCAAGGCGAAAGAGGAGGAGCTTCGGAACAAAGAGAAATGGCTGGCGGCCAAGGCAGAAGAGATCAGGCAGCGCGAGGCAGGTATAATCGAGGATGACCTGAAGGCAAGACAAAAGGAGCTGGTGGTGGAGCTCCAGCAGGCAAAGGCAAAGACCGGGAACAACCGCCTGGATGACCTGTTGTATGGAGGTATTCCTTTAGGGTCCAACATCATGGTCCACGGTCCGCCGTTCCAAGGAAAAGAGACGATGGTGAACGTCTTCATGGCAGACGGGCTGAAGAAGGGGGTCCCGGTCCTTTGGGTCATCACGGACAAGACCCCCAAGGACATCCGTGATGAGATGAGATATGTCATCTCAGGTTACGAGGAGTATGAGGCCAGGGGGCTCGTGAAGTACATTGATTGTTACTCGAGGAGCATGGGCGACGAGACCCAGGACCCATATACGATATATGTGGAGGAGCCGACCGACCACGACAAGATATCTGAGATGGTGGAGGTGGTATGCAAGGAGTTCAAGGAGAGGGCCAAGTACTATCGGATGGCCTTCCGTTCTGTCTCCACATTGATCGCCTATTCAGACCCCTCGGCCGCGTTCAAGTTCCTGAGCCCGTTGTGCGGGAGGAGAAAAAGAGACCAGGCTGTCTCGATGTACCTTGTCGAAAAAGGAATGCACGGTGAACAGGAGATCCAGATGCTCGGGTCGATCATGGACGGCATGTTCGACTTCAAGGTGGAGCAGATGAAGACCTATTTCTCTGTGCAGGGCATCGCGGATGTCCAATCCAGGGCCTATATACGTTACACGGCGACAAAGCACAGTCTCAACATAGGCTCCTTTGCGCTCGACCACATACGCTGATCAGGCGACCTCGACGTTGCTGGAGGGGCGGGGTTCTCCTTTTTTCTGTATGTTGATGCGCGGTAATGGGAAAGGTGGAGGCAGCTTCACATCTCTGGCAACGAGGAGGGCGGTCGGAAGGCAGTTGCTCACGATGGTGTTATGGACGATGTTGGCATCCTCAGGGTTCATATTTCCGTCCTTGCTCCATTCCGAGATCATGACGTCCACATCCCCCTGAACGGTCATCTGGCCTTCTATCTTTATGAACCCGAGCCCTACATAGTTGGCGGTGAACCTGAAATCTATCGAGGCGATGTCGTTAGAAGATTTGACTATCTGGATGATGCTGCTGTTCTGGTCGATGCGAATATTTGCCATTCGCTCTCCGGTCTTTGAGAAGCGTTTCGCCTCTATGCCGTTCGTCTCGAAGGATCTGATATGCATGCCAACCCGCCTCTGTTCCACCTAATGTCTTATCAGGTATTTATGGAGACAAGTGAACAGAGTAGAAAAATGGCAAAAAGGTGCCGCAGACCGGACTTGAACCGGCGACTTCAAGATCTTCAGTCTTGCACTCTCCCAGCTGAGTTACTGCGGCGTGTAGGGAGAGTGAAAGGTACACGCATTGATAAACGTTTTCACAGAAGGGGCGTCGCGTTCTTTATTCATTTCTGCAATAAATACTCCTATTCTCTACGATGCTGCAATGACCGTCTGGGCATATTATTTTCTATTGTTTATTATAAAAAGATTAAATTCGATATGTTTAAATATCGCACGAGTTCTATTTAACGGTCTGGAGAATAGAGCATGCGCTGTCGGGGTTCGGATAGATTGAGGTCCACCTATCCCAGTAAGAGCAGGTTTATAAGGAAGGACAAGGAGGGTGTAGCCTCGGTCGTCGGTACGATCATGGCGCTTCTGATCTTCCTGACGCTATTGACCCTGTTCGTAAACACATGGATGCCTGTCACCTTGAAAGAGCATGAACGGACCCATATGGATTCCGTGATGAATGAGTTTGGGTATATGAAAGGAAGCCTTGACAACATGGTGATCTACACTCGTCTGTCTGGACAGCCTTCCCTTCCTGTATACCAAAGCATCGACCTAGGATCAGAGGGCATCCCTGCATTTGCATCTCCGACAGCAGGTCTGTTGACTATCACCCCGGTTGGTGGGTCGACCTCAATGAGCCGGTTGACAGTTACCGTCGGCGGGGTCTCTGTGTCCCCTTCGCCTGGGGGGGGCTCTATCGAGTTCTATGCGCCCAATAGATATTATGTCCAGCAATGGATAGCCTATGAGAACGGAGCGATCATACTAAAGCAGGATGATGGTCAGATCGCAAGGTCGAAGCCAGGCATAATATTCCTCCTCGACTCCAATTCACCAAGTGGACCGGTTTTGAACACGGTCTTCTATCAGACCTCATTGATCGGGAAAGCGTCATCGAACTCAGGGACGGGGTCGATCGGGATCAATCTAGAAGTGGTCACTGTGATGGAGTCAAACTATAGGCCAGACGTTGATTCCAACATAGTATTCGATTTCACGACCAAATATGGGGAGGCTTACTATAATTATCTGGTAGAGACCCTTACGGGCATAGCGGGGATGCCGTTACTGGGTTCAGAGGCCAATAGAAAAGTGACGATCAATCCAGACCATTATTATTATCAAAACCAGGCCCCGGGAAATTTGGACCCTACGAAGCTGTTTTGGAAGGTTGAATTGAATAAGAACCCGACGACAGGGATATACACAGTATCATTGACCATCAAAAACGTTGGGATCAGTAATGTGGCTTACTACCATTCTTTCGTGAACTATGAGGTCACCAAGTGAAGAGACTGTACAAAGGTTGTGAAGATGGAAGCTAGTGAAGTAGACAAGGGTGGCCGAGGCGGCGATGAAGGATCTAAAGAAAAAAGAGGCCGGGGTCTGTTGGGGCGAAAGAAGGCCAGGAAGGTCATGGTGCCGGCAGGCTTGTCCGAAGCCCAGACCGAAGTAAACCTCGGGGAGGAGAAGGTAGAACAGAAATTGGGTTCCAAGATAACGGAGATACCACCTTTGGCCAGCCCGGCCATGGAGGTGGAGGAGTTCTATCCGGTCCTACCGGATTATAGTTATGTCAGGATCACTTACAACAACGATACGAGCGAGCACCTCTATGAGGTCATCGAACCTCGGCTCGACATAAGGGAGATGGGGCTTCTGGGCCTGATAAAGGACACCTTGCAGAAGACCCTTGGGTATGAATGGGAGAAGCTGACCGTCATGGACAAGAAGGAATATCTCGGTCACGCGATCGATAGCTACCTTGAGTCCAGAGGCGTGAGGGTCTCTGATCTGTCGAAGAAAAGGATAGAATACTACATCATCAGAGATTTTGTTGGACACTCGGTCATCGATGTAATGATGAAGGATGATGACATTGAGGACATCTCCTGCGATGGTGTAGGGATACCTATATTCGTCTCCCATAGGAAGTTCGAGAGCATAAAGACGAACCTGGTCTTCACTAACGAGGACGATCTGAACTCATTCGTCGTGGCCCTAGCACAAAGGGGGGGCAAACAGATCTCCGTCTCCAGCCCTATCCTTGATGGTACCACCGCAGAAGGTCACCGTGTCAACGCGACCTATTCCAGGGAGGTGTCCACAAGAGGTTCGACCTTCACGATAAGGCGTTTCAAGGACCGCCCTTTCACCCCGGTAGACCTTCTGAAATACAAGACCGTCAACCCTGAGATGATGGCCTATCTTTGGCTGGGGGTCGAGAACGGCGAGTCGATGATATTGTGCGGGGGGACGGCATCTGGTAAGACCTCCGCATTGAACTCCATCACTCTTTTCATCCCGCCAGGGGCCAAGATCGTCAGCATTGAGGACACAAGGGAGATCAACCTGCCACATGAGAACTGGATACCAGGGACCACCAGGACGGGGGTCGGAGAGAAGGGGCCTGATGGTAAGGCCGCCGGCGAGATCGACATGTATGACCTGGTCAGGGCATCTTTGAGGCAGAGACCGAACTACATCATCGTGGGGGAGGTCAGGGGTAAGGAGACGTACATCATGTTCCAAGCGATGGCGACGGGGCACTCCACCTATTCGACGATGCATGCCGACTCGGTCAAGTCGATGGTTAACCGTCTCGAGAACCCTCCGATCAACTGTCCGAGGATACTGCTAACCGCCCTTAGGAATGTGCTGATCCAGGCACAGGTGAGGGTCGGCTCGGACTACGTCAGGAGGATGAAGCAGGTCATCGAGATAGTAGGTTTCGAGCCTGAGACGAACGAGCTCATCACGAACACCGTCTACGAATGGGACCAGGCCACAGACCGTTTCATCTATAAGGGCCATAGTTTCCTCTTTGACAAGATAATGGAGATGAAGTCGCTGACCCAGGAGGAGATGATGGAGGAGTTCCATCGCCGCATAGAGATCATCAATTACATGGTCGCGAAGAACATGACGGACCATCGCAAGATCTGGGCCGTCACCCAGGCATATTACAAGGAGCCTCAGAAGACGCTTCTGCGCATCAGAAAGGAGATGGAAGAGATGGAAGCAGCAAAGAGAGCAGGGGGTTGAGAGAGATGTGTCCTGAGGCATCATCAGATATATTCACGCGCCTGGAATCATCAAAGAAACAATACCTCCGTACCAAGGACATCCGCTCGAAGATAGACGAGACCGGGCCAAGAATGGTAAAGCTGCCGAAGGGCGCCATACCAGATTATGTAAAGCTCTCTCCTTATCAAAAGCTCTGCTGGAAGGTCTTGGGGCCCCTCGTCACACGTACGATGCGGCCCAATGCCAAGTTGGAGCTTTCGCTCCAACAGGCGCATATGAGGTTGAGGGTAGAGGAGTTCCTGGCATATGTTTACATGACGACGGTCCTCGTGGCGATAGTCTCCATCACTGCAGGATTGTTGTTCGGGGCCGCCTTGATTGCTCTCTTGAATGTGGCCGGCGGTCTTGTCTTGATATTCACATTGATGGTCATAGTGCTGCCTCCATTGCTCACCTGGGCGGTCATGATGTCTTTGCCAGGATCCAAAGCAAAGACCCGGAAACGGGATATTGACAAGAGGATCGGTGCCGCCATGAGCTTCATCTCGGCGATGGCCTCTGCGGATGTCAACATCGACGTGATTTTCAAGGAGCTGGCTCGACAGCCGATCTATGGCGAGATAAAGACCGAGGCGGAATGGATCACCAGGGACACGGAGCTGCTGGGAGTGGATATCCTGACGGCGATAAGCAAGGCCGCCCAGCGTACCCCATCTTCAAAGTTCCAAGAGTTCTTACAGGGTGTCGTCACCACGGCGACCTCTGGAGGGCAGCTGAAGCCATACTTCCTGCAGAAGGCAGAGCAGTTCGAGAAGGAGGCAAAGCTCGACATGAGGAAACAGCTTGAGACGTTAGGTCTTATGGCTGAGACCTTTGTGACCGTGGTCGTCGCGTTCCCTCTGTTCTTGGTGGTCATAATGGCGATCATGGCCATTGTCCCTGGGAACTCGGGGAGCAGTGCGGACAGCACCGTCCTGCTGCTCTATATGGTCGTGGGACTGATGATACCGTTCTCTCAGTTCGGTTTTATTTTCTTCATCTGGAACACCACCAAGGAGTCCACCATGTGAGGTGAGATGATGGCAAAAAAGAAAGATAAACAAGAGGTCGTGGATGTCGAACAGCTTTTTATTAAGCAGAAGGACATCTCAAAGACGCTCCTCATCATTGGTGGGATAGGTCTTGCCGCCTTCTGCGTCCTCGCAGCATTGCTGGCGTTCGAGAGGATAGACCTAGGGGAAAGGATAAAGTGGATCCATCTCGTAATGATCGGGCTCATGATCTTCTCAGGCCCGTATGGGTTCTATGCTGGTTGGAAGATAAAGAAGATAAGGGACATCGAGAACAGGCTCCCCGATTTCCTCAGAGATGTAGCGGAGGGCGGACGATTCGGAATGACGCTGGCGCAGGCCATCAAGGTCTCCTCCCGGGGGATATATGGTAGTCTCACCCCAGAGATCCAGAGGATGGCCGCGCAGATCGATTGGGGTGTCCCGGCCTCGGAGGCCTTAAGATTGTTCTCTGAGAGGGTCAACACCCCCCTGACAAAGAGGATGGTGTCCATCATCATTAAGGCGAACGACGCCGGTGGAAGCGTTTCAGATGTCCTCAACATGGTCGCTCATGACGCCAGGGAGAATATTATCAACGCCAATGACCGCCGCCTGACAATGTCCACTTATACTGTGGTGATCTACGTCGCTTTCGGGGTGTTCCTTGCAACGATATTCATCCTGAACACCACCTTCCTTCCGAACATGGAGACCGCGGGCAGGGATGTGGCGGAGGGGGCCGAGCAGGCGGGCATCACCAGTCTGCCGAACAGCATTCAGACCGATGTCATCCCACAGGTGCAGCTGATATTCATCATCTCTGTGGCCATCCATGCGTTCGGGGATGGTATACTGGCCGGGGTCTTGCAGGATGGGGTGATAGCGAACGGTCTTAGACATTCGTTCATCATGTTGCTGATCGGACTTATAGGTACATTGATCTGAGGTGAAGAGATGGAAGCTGAAAAGGAGATAACGCCGGAAGAGCTGATGGGGCCGAAAGAAGAGAATCCCAGGTCCGGTCTAAAGGAGTCTTATATCAATCTTCTCTACCGCCTAAGGTCAAAACCTATGAAGGTCATGATCAGCGAGGACAGCCTGACCGACCCTTCAAAATCCACGATCACGGAGATCCCGAAAATAACTGAGCCAAATGTTGATGAGGTCGAGGTCAACACAATTGTAAAACCGGCGGCCTTCGTAAGGATCAAGTTCGACAACACCTCATCAGAGTATATCTATGAGGTCATAGAGCCTCAGCTGACGCCTGATGAGAAAGACCTCCTGGATATATTGAAGGAGTCCTTGACGATCACCCTTAACCTCACAGATGAGAAGAGGCCTGAGGAAAGGGGCCTCTTGGTGAAGAAAGGCATGGAGGAGCTCCTCAAGACATTTAATGTCACGCTCAACCCGGTCTCCAAGGAGCGCATATTGTACTATCTCAAGCGAGATTTCGTTGGGTACGGCGTCATAGATGTGATGATGATAGACCCGAATGTTGAGGACGTATCTTGCGATGGGGTGAACATCCCCTTATACATCTTCCATAGGAAATACGGTTCTATAAAGTCCAATGTAAAGTTCTATACGGACAGGGAGCTCGATGCTTTCGTGGTCTGGATGGCCCAGCGCTGTGGGAAGCATATCTCTGTGGCCGACCCCTTGCTAGATGCGACGATCCCAGATGGCTCGCGTTTAAATGCCAGCTTGGGCAAACATGTGACCAAAAGAGGTTCCTCCTTCACAATAAGACGGTTCAAGGAGAACCCTTTCACTCCGTTGGACCTGATCAAGTTCAAGACAATGAGCACAGAGATGATGGCATATCTCTGGATCGCCACCGAGTTCGGCTCGTCGATGCTTGTCTGCGGGGGTACCGCTTCAGGCAAGACAACGACGCTCAATGCGGTACTTCTGTTCATACCCCCGCAGAAGAAGATCATCTCCATAGAGGATACGAGGGAACTGAACCTTCCTCATGAGAACTGGATACCAGGTCTTACAAGGGAAGGGTTCGGAGGAAAGAAATCAGGTTCGGTCGGACAGGTCGACATGTTCGATCTGTTGACCGCTGCCTTGAGACAGAGGCCTGACTACCTGATGGTCGGTGAGGTGAGGGGCAAGGAGGCCTATGTCGTATTCCAGGCCATGGCCACAGGAAAGACATCATACTCAACATTCCACGCCGAGGACGTTCAGGCGATGGTCCATCGTATGGAGAACGACCCGATCAATCTGCCAAGGGCCCTGATAACAGCTCTCGACATCGTCCTCCTACAGGCACAGGTCAAGGTCGGCACGAAGATGACCAGACGTGTGAAATCGATCACTGAGATCGTAGGGATGGACCCTGAGACAGGTGAGCTGATCACAAACTCGGTGTTCACCTGGAATCCGGCCGACGACTCTTTCAATTATAGCGGTCATAGCTACATCTTTGAGAAGGTGAGGGCCATCAAGTCGTGGTCCCCGAGAGAGATGGAGAGAGAGCTCCAAAGGCGCGTTGAGATATTGGAGTATATGAGGAAGCTAGGGGTGAACAATTACAAACAGGTCGCAAAGGTCATATCGGCCTATTATCGCAACCCCGAAAGAGTGATGAAAGAGGTAAGGGAAAAGACCCTTCAGCTCTGACCTTTAAACGATTTTCTTCAATTATTTTTCAATAATGTCACCAGGATGAACCATTGTCATCTTCATCTCTAATGATCTTATCATACAGGATCAAAAAGGGAGAAAAGAAAAAGGGTTTATGCCTACTGACCCTCAGGAGGCTTCTTTTCCTTATCGCGTTTGACGATCTTCCGGAAGGTCCTCGGTTTCTCCTCTGGTGGCTGCTCCTTTTGGACGGTCGCGAACACCGTGCCGCACTTGTGACATATGGTGCTTCCGCGGGGGTTCGGGGTACCACAGTTGGGGCAGGGGAAGACGCCTGACTTCCGGTCCTCCTCGGTCTTCTTCACCCATTGGTCGTAGGTTAGGAATCCTGGTTCGGTCTTCAACCACTCTTGGAATTTCTCCTCGGAGTATTTTGAACCAAGGGCTGCCATCGCCTGCTGGCGGTAACCGTTCACATACTGGTCATACTGTTCCTTCATTGCCTTGGTGTATGCGTCCCCTTTCTCTGGCTCGACCGCTATCGTTAGGAACTTGGCGTGGCATTCCGGGCACTCTGTTGCATTGGCCGGTATCCATGCACCACACTCCGAGCATTTTGCCGTTCCGGTCTCGAAGACCGTTCCGCACTTCGGGCAACGTTTAGAGCTCTCCGGGATCAATGCACCGCATTCGCCGCACTCAACCATCTTTCCTAGGCTGTAACGGTACAGGTACCAAGAGAAGAACGCTACGACCAATACTATCACAACTATGATCAACAGTATTAGCCAGAGTGGGATCGGTAGACCTTCTTCTGTCGATATGTTGATCTTCACCGAACCAGAAACGTCCTGTACGCCATCATTTATCGTTACGGTGACGTAGGCCTCCTTTCCAGAATAGTCAGGAGATACGTTGATCGTAGTTATGAACCAACCGGTCTCGTCGGTCGTCCTTGTTTGAGCGGTGCCGATCTGGAATCCTTTACTGTCTCTCAGGCTGACCTTTACCGGCTGACCAACGATGGGTATGCCATCCTTGCTCTTGATCGTCCCGCTCACTGTGATCTTATCACCAGGCTCGAAGGTTGTCTTTCCACCTGTCTGCAGGACGATCTCGATCACAGGGTCCTCTAAGACGACCACGTCGAATTCTGTGATGTAATGATTATTCGTCTGAGAGGCCTCTTTAAAGGTCTGGTTCGGATTGGCCCATATGTTCAGATCATACGTGCCAAGGGCAATACCGCTGACGAGCCAACTTACATTATACTGTCGTGTCTCGCTCGGGTCTAATGTGATCACAAATGTTGCTAAGACCACGTTGGTTGTCCCAGAGGTCATGTTGACCAATATGACCGCGTCTTCAGCAGTGGACATGCCGACATTTGTTACATTGAACCATACCTTTATCCTCTCACCTAGGCTCGCTCCCGATGCTATCGTAGCTCCCTTGGTCACGACGACATCGTCTTCAATTATAAGGTCAGGACGATCATCTATGATCTGGATGATCTGAGATTGAGGGACGTCAGTGACCTTAGTATATTCCATCTTATCCACGGTAACAAATATCTGCCTGTTCTGGTAGGCACCTCCACCAGAGATGGATGTTGCCTCCCAGAACGTAGATGCCGTGTACTCCGAGCCCGCGGCGATGTTCGATACAGGCACCGTGCTTATCAAGGTTCCAGTTACCGGTTGATTGAGCCAGAAGCTTACAGTAAAGTCTGTTGCAGACGATTCTCCGTCATTTACAAGTTTCGCATTTATCTTCACCTGCTGACCCACGATGGCCTGGGAGATGGGCATAGTTCCTGAACCAATGTTGAAGGATATTTGGGAAACATATATGTGTGGAATGTCCAAGACCTTCACATTGATGCTTGCCTGATTATTGCCCCTGGTACTCTCATTCAAGACCTGTCCTTCGTCTAGTGTTACGAGGATTGTCTCATTGCCAGGCTTTTTTGGCATCCATGGGACGTTGACCGTATAGGACTGCCCACTCGGTATGCTCGTCACTATGCGGCTAACTAAATACGTTCTTGTTCCAGTTGTATTAAGATAGAACGTAATGTTAACTCCATTAGCTGCCTGGCTGCCTAAATTCTTTATTGTGGCCGATAAAGTCGCTGTTGTGTTCGTCACAGGATTTGTGGGAGATACCACAATATCGCTGGCCACTATCGATACATCGGATAACAGGACGGGTATTATCAGCTTTTCAACGCTGTTGGCGATCGATAATGGCTCTGTGTAATACAATAGACTGACCTCTTGATCAGCCAAGGAATCGATCCTGTTACCATCAACCCAATATGTTCCATTAATTTTGTAGTTGCCATAATCTTGAACGGATGGCCCCGCGACAATTACATCACAGATCGCCTTGAACTTGACCTCCGCATTGGAGTCGCTCACTCCAGAGGCATAGTAGATCGGTATTGCGGTGTTCCAGCTCTTTAACTCGACATATACTCCGGACAATTTTACTGTGCCACTTCCATCGTATGTGGTGACCGTTATCCAACGGTAATGGTTGATGATAGCATTCTCGCTCGGGTCCAGCTTCGGAATCGCAACGCTCGTCAGATCTGCTATGGCTTGACCTCCAAAGTATGTCCACTTCCTCAGGAACAGTGAGTCATATGCGACAAATACCGCCTGGGAGGTGCTTGGCGCGATGAAATCATAACCGATTCCAGAGTTCGCTATGTATATAGACGAGGTGTCATCGGCGATGATGGTCACCTTACTATTCGATTGCGGGTTTGCGTTCGTTATAGTAAGGTTCGCATTGTTTGCAAGATAGACGGTCAGCGCTTGATCTGATGATATCAGACCTCCTCCATTGAGAACCAGCCTACCATTATCCTGAACGACGATCCAGTATTGGTTAGCATTGCTCTGCTTCATGAACAATGTTGCGTTCAAGACCAATGTTCCATTCTCTCGGATAATGACATTTTGCTGTTGATTCCTATATTCGTTGATGTACATCGTTCCGACAGTGTCGTTCACTTCCAATTGGCCGCTCTGCGACACGAAGATTGCAAGGTTGGCGTATGCCTGGTTATTCGCATATGAGTATTCCAAAACGCCGCTGACCACCACATATATCGTGAACTTACCAACGACACTGGGGTTCCAGACCAAGGTGGCATTGACCTGCCCACCTGCACTGACCGTCACACGATCCGTCCCGATCAATATTCCACCTGAAGTCGGTTGACCGAGATAGAAGCTGACCGTGGCGTTCACTGCATCTGCCCTTCCATATGTGTTATAGATGGTGGCTGTTATCGTCAATGGGATGCCGGTCATCGCAGGGGTCATGCTGAAGTTGATATCGCTATTTGAGACCGAGAGATCTGGCAATAGAGGCAGAACATTCACATAATGAGAGATGGCGTTATTGCTCTCATCCTCTTCGAGAATGGTGTTCTTGGGGTCCACAATGAATTTGATCTCGTGAAGGCCATCTGTGTTGTTAACCCATGGCACCGTTATGACCGCCCACTCTCCTGGCAATAGAGAATTTACAGTCACATTTGCCACGATGATGGTCTTGGCTTTATAGATGTCTAAGACTTGTACCGTTATAAATTGCGCAGCTGTAATTCCTTTATTCCAGACTGTCACATTGACGGTCGAACCGGTCATATTTTTATACATGGGTTCAGGACTGTGACCTGGGTTGATCGGCAATAAGTCTGGCTTGTCGACATAAAGACCTTCCATTTTAACATCCAGGTCGAGACCTACAATGCTCATCTCTGGGAACTGTTCGAATGAGACTGCTACAGACTCATCGAACAATACAGATGTTGCATTTACATATGTGACCGTGGCATCATACCTCATCGGAGACCTTACACCATATAGGTCCATGGACCTAGGTAATGACCAGCTGTTCACGATCTCGGTGAGTACTGGTACAGACGCATGGCCAAATGGATCTGTTATATTGAAGTCTGAGGCTGTTCTCCCCAAATAATTCAATACCTCTATTGGAGGGGTGGAGCTCGTACCAGAGGGGCTGATATAGACCAATGGATTACCCCTCTGGTCAACCAAACTGATCTTGGCCCCATCGACAGGTAATGCTTGTTCGTCGGTTACATTGAAATTGGCCCACCTATATATGTAAACATTGGGATCGAGTTCAATTTCTAACCAAAGCTGATCGATGCCGATTGTTTCTCCACCCACATTTTCAAATGATATGTTGAGACTTTGAATGTCCTCTATTGTTGTAACTCCATTTGTAAACAAATCATAGGAAACCTGAGTTTCTCCAGTTTGGTATGAGAACAATATAGCATTCTTTTTTACAGAGCTCTCTCCTATTCCCCATGTCAAATAATTTGAAGTTGTATATCCCACATTTGCAATATATCTGACATATAGCCTCGCACTTAACAACCCTCCAGAAAGACCGTTTGTTGTAAATTTATTAATGTTGAATGTTTGTCCATTTTGTATAGAATAATAATTATCATCATTCATGAACAAAGAAGTTATAGATTGGCCAGTGTTGTCAAGTATACTCTTTTCTTCGGGTAGGATAATTACATTTTTGCTATCGCAGATTATCGGCGATATTCCATCTGGCGATGGAGTTCCTTTTGTGTCGGTGACATTCACGCCATAAAGGTACGCCGTGGCCTGGTCCGCTATAACCAGTTTGTTCCACGTATAATTGTATTCATCGGTGTAGTTATAATTGTTTATATCCAACACCGAGTTGACCGCCAGGAAATTTGTGTTGCCTGCCAGAGTTATGTTCCTGTAAGACTGATACTCCAAGCCAACATCTACCCATATCCTATTTATCTTGACCACATTTGATCCGCCATTCGTATATGATATCAATAGGTTGGCCAGGTCCTGTGATGACATTGATGGGAGTGAGGCTGACTTCACGATCTCCATATCATCAGATGGGTCAGGCCCCCAGGTCGGGGTCACGGTTATGCCAGTGGCCACGGGGCTTCCGAAGGGGATGGTATAACTGAAAGCATCTGGGGTTGCGTCGGCAAATGGATATGGTGCCGAGTATTGTATATTGAGGGTGATGAACCCAACATCGGCGGAGGAGAACGATAGGCCTGCGATGTCAAATCCTTGTGAGGTGAGCTGTTCTCCAGCCTCTACAGAGTAGAATAGTCCATCCTCCATTGTCAGATTAACAGCGTTCTCGCCGACGGCCGTTCCGGTGACAGATGGTAGGACGTTCCTCTCAAACGAGTAGGTGACGGTCTTCCTGCTAGAATCGTCTGTTGCAAATGGGTAGCTGAAGCTTAAGAGATCAGGGGTGTTGGTCCAAATCGAGTTCTTAAATGTGCCCAAAAGCTTTGTGTTATAAAGCTGGACGTCGCTCGATATGAAGAGCATCACAGGGGCATCATCAAAGTAATCGGGTACGAAATAACTCAAGTCGCATTCTTCTGCTATAGTCTGGGCGTCGATACCTTTGACGACGGAGTCCCACATGATCAGATGGGCGTTGTCCACGACGAAGTGCCCTGGGAATGCCAACGTAGAATTCTGAACGAGCATGTAGCCATCATTCCTGACGATGATGCCGAGACCTGGGGCGGGCATGTTTTGAGTTACGAGCTGGTTCGTCACCGTGACATTCTTCAAGATTAGCTGACCGCCATCCTGCACTTTGATCCAATACATCAAATCGGCCGGGTCGAACGGGTGAGCGGGGTCGTAGTTCTGTGTCACATTGATCCTGCAGTTCTCGAAGTAGGCGGTCCCCCCAGACCCTACGGTCAGATTGTGACCAAGGACATATATGCCGCCCATGATCACAAGAGGGTTGTCTGCGCCTATCGTTACATCGGCGTTAGAAACGCCGGCTCCCTCCGCGACGATCGGTGCCGCGACCAGCAAAAGACCTAACAACGAGGTCGACACCATGCACCATACGATCATCGCACTAGCGAACTTTGTTAGTTTATCCCCCATTTTCATAAGCCCACCCGATGACTTCGTTTAATCGGATAAAATAAACTTCACGGATTATAAATACATATGGCCTGAAATAATATTAAAATACATAGATTATAAAAATTGGCCATCACGGGCTACCGCGAATAATATAAAAATATTTTTGAAAAAAAAGGTCGGGCCTCATTTCCTTTTTATTATCTTTCTTATCGAGACCGGCCTCTTTGCCTCCTCTTCATGGGCGGGGGCGACCTTCTGCTCATCGCGTCCTCCATCTCCAACAGGGGTCTTGGTCTCTTCTTTCGGCGCCGGTTGGACAGGGGGCTCCTGGACCTGGACCGGTCGATTGAGTTCCTCATATGCCTGTTTGACGTTCGCTCCACATGCCCAACAGTTCTCTGCCGTTGCCTCGATCATCGTTCTGCACTTGGGGCAGCTTATCTCATGTGGTATGGATGCTGGCTCGGCATGCACTTCTGGCTCTATCGGTGCCGGTACGCTCTTCATCTCCGGGACCTCGTCCACTTTAGCCTCCAGGGCCGCGGCGTTGCCCTCCTCAGGCACCGGTCCGATGCTTGGGATGACGTCCTCGGCCTGGGCTGGGATGTTCCTTATCCTCGATTCGAGGAAGAGCGCCCTTTCGTTCAGGTCCTTCTCCCTCTCGTTCAACGTGCGCTCGAGCTCCACCAATCTCTTCTGCTGTTCGATCATCAGGCGCCTGCTGGCCGCTACCGATGCGCTCTGCTCTTCTAGGACCTTTGCCCTGGCAAGGATCTCCTCCCTTCTGCCAGAAGCCTCCTCGAGCAACTTCTTGAGCGTTGCCTCCTCAGCAAGCATCCTTTCTTCCGCGGCCAACAAATGCGCCAGGGCCTCCTTCGCCCTGACCTCGCCCTCGGAACAGACCTCTGACATCCTGAGCAGTTCGGCCTCCCGTTCCGTCATCTCTGCCAGCCTTCTTTGCATCACTGCCCTTTCAGCGGTAAGATGCTTCTCGATGGCGGCCAGTTCGGCCTCGAGGGTCCTAAGCTTGGCCTCTTTCTTCGCCACATCTGCCTCGCGTGCCCCTATGGACGTCTCTCTCGCGGACACGGATGCCGCTCTTTTATCCAGGTCCGCCCTGAGCTCGGCCATCTCCCTCTCATCCTCTCGGACCTTGGCCTCGCGCTTGTCAAGCTCCTCTCTTCTCTTCTTCAGGTCTATCTCCTGGACCTTGATCTTGTTCTTGAACTCCTCGATGACGTCCCAGATTGGCACCTGCTCGTCCACCATGCTTTCACCTTTTTCAGATAGCTATTGATGGTCTCAGGCCAATGTCGGGCCCAGGACCGTGATCCCCTTTTCTCCGACCTCCATCGTATGGCTCTCCATGCTGTGATCGCACGCCCTCATCTTCTCGACGCGGACGAAGCGCACAAGCTTTCCTCGTGACCTATCAAGGCCCAGCTCTATTATTCCATCGACGAGAAAACCCTCGTTCCCCATCATCTCCGAGGGCGCGCCCGGCGTCCTCTCCATCACTATGAAAGATATCAGGTTATAATCCCTCAAGGTCTTGAAGAAATGATACATCCTTTTGCGCATGCCCTTGGTGTCCTCCATCAGAGAATAAAGAGCGCCGAGAGAGTCCATTGTGAAGACCGTGAACCTGTCCCCGTGCTTCTTCTTGTAATAGTGTATCATCTGGATTATGAACTCGACATAATTTGTGGGGTCATCGATATCGACGATCTCGTCAAGGTCCCTCAGGTCCGAGAAATCGGATATCTCCATATTGTTCGTCATGTCCAGCTTGAGCGACCGCATGTTGCGCATATGGCTTTCTGCTGATTCCTCCAAGGTCACATACAGACCGAACTCGTCATTCTTCTCGAGATAGTTGAGCATGAGCGAGTAGCAGAAGCTCGTCTTCATGGACCCCGGAGGCCCGGTGATAAGGACGACCTTCGGCGCCTCGATGTCCGTGCGGAATATCTTGTCCAAACCGGGGATCGAGTTCCTGAACACTTTCAAGCACCGCCAGTCATGTTCTGCGTTCTATGGTCTGGTCCTATGATAAAACTTTCGCGGTCGGTTTCATAAGATGATGCCGGTGCCCGCATCTCAATCATCCTCCCCCGTATCGGATCTTCCCCCAGGCTCCTCTGGGATATCAGGGAGCAGGCGGTCTCCCTTCGATTCGGTCTCAACGACCTTCTGTTCCTCCTTTCGGCCCGCCAGACGGGCAACGGCGATGACCTTGTCGCCCTCCTCCTTCAACCTCATGATACGGACACCCATTGCCACACGGCCCGTCTTCCGGATCTCAGAGGCGATGATCCTCTGTACATTGCCTGACTTGGAGGCGACGACCAGCTGGTCCTCATCCTCGACCTCCATGACGCTGACGACCTTTCCGTTCCTTTCATCGGTCTTGATTGTGATGACCCCTTTTCCGCCCCTGTTGGTCTTACGATAGACGTCGTGCTCGTCCGTAGGTTCCCATTTTCCCACCGGGGTTATCTTCCCATAACCGTTCTCCGTGACCGTGAGGAGCATCGACCTTGGGGTGACCACCGCCATGGAGACGACCTCGTCGCCATCATCCATCCTTATGCCGATGACGCCATGCGCCGGTCGGCCCATCGGACGCACCTGCGTCTCCTCGAACCTTGCGGCCTGGCCTTCTTTCGTCGCGAGGATTATCTCCTTCGTCCCGTCGGTGATCTTCACGTCCACAAGCTCATCGCCCTGCTCAAGGCTTATCGCTATTATGCCCGACGAGCGTATGTTCGAGTAGGCTTCCAATGGCGTCTTCTTTATGATGCCGTTCTTCGTCGCGAAGACCAGGTACCGCTCTACAGCAGATATTTTCTCCACGGGCATGGTCACCATGACCTTCTCGCCGTCCTCGAGCTTGGGCAGGAGATTGATGATCGCCTTGCCTTTCGATTGGCGCGATCCGACCGGGAGCTTGTAGGCCTTGAGGCTGTACACGCGTCCCTTGTTCGTGAAGAACAAAAGGAAATTGTGGGTGAGCGTGACGAACATGTCAGTGACGAAATCCTCTTCCTTGGTCTCCATTCCCATGAGGCCTATGCCGCCACGCCTCTGCTGCTTGTAGGTGTCGAGCGGGACGCGCTTGATATAACCATCCTGGGTCACCATGACGACCATGTCCTCGTTCGGGATGAGGTCCTCGTCCTCCAGGTCCCTGGCGTCTGCCACTATCTCGGTCCTCCGCTCGTCCCCGAACTCCTCCTTCAGCTTTTGCAGCTCTGTCTTGATGATGCCGTAGACCCTGCTCTCGTTCGCCAATATGTCCAACAGGTCGGCGATGGTCCTCTCGAGGTCGGCGAACTCGTTCCTCAGCTCTTCGATCTCCAGGCCCGTCAGCTTCTGCAGGCGCATGTCCAGTATGGCCTTCGCCTGTTCTTCATCGATCCCGAACCTCGTCATGAGGCCGTTCCTTGCCTCCTCGGGGGTCCCGGAACCCCTGATGATCGCAAGGGTCTCGTCTATCGCGTCCACGGCCATGATCAGCGCTATGAGTATATGTTCGCGCTTCCTTGCCTGTGCCAGCTCATACCTGGTCCTTTTCACCACGACGTCGTGCCGATGAGCGATGTAATTCTGGAGCAGCTCCTTGAGGGTCAGGACCTTGGGCTCATTGTTCACCAGCGCTAGGTTTATCACACCAAATCCCGACTCGAGCTGGGTCTGCTTGAACAGGTGGTTCAGCACTATGTCCGGCTGAATGTCCTTCCTCAGCTCGATGACGATGCGCATCCCCTGCCTGTCGCTCTCGTCGCGCAGGTCCGTGATGCCCTCGACCTTCTTGTCCTTCACCAGGTCAGCTATCGACTCTATCAGCTTGGACTTGTTCACCTGATAAGGTATCTCTCTGACGATGATCCTTGTCCTGCCCTCGTGCTCCTCGATCTCCGTCCTTGCACGGACCCGGAGCTTGCCCCTTCCTGTCTGGTAGGCCTCAAGGATGCCACCTACACCATACAAAATTCCCCCCGTGGGGAAGTCAGGTCCCTTTATGAACTGCATGAGGTCGATCACCTCGGCATCGGGGTGATCTATGAGATGCACTATGGCATCCACGGTCTCCTTGAGGTTGTGGGGAGGCATGTTGGTGGCCATCCCGACCGCTATTCCCGACGCTCCGTTGAGTATCAGATTCGGTAGCTTCGCGGGAAGGACCTCTGGTTCCTTGAGGCTCCCATCGAAGTTGTCCACGAAGTTGACCGTCTCCTTGTCGATGTCAAGCAGCATCTCCTCGGCTATCTTGCTGAGACGACATTCAGTGTATCGCATCGCGGCCGCGGAATCGCCGTCGACCGACCCGAAGTTCCCCTGACCATCTATCAACATGTACCTGAGGGAGAATGGTTGGGCCATACGGACCAATGAATCGTAGACCGCGGTGTCGCCATGAGGGTGATAACGGCCGAGGGTGTCACCGACCACCCTTGCGCTCTTCTTATGCGGCTTGTTAGAGGCGATGCCCATGTCGTACATCGCGTACAGGATGCGCCTGTGGACCGGTTTCAGCCCATCCCTCACGTCCGGCAATGCCCGGCCCACTATGACGCTCATCGCATAATCGATGTAGCACTTCTTCATCTCAGCCTCTATAGGGCGCTTGATCAGGTTCTTCGGGACCTCCTCCTGGACCGTTGGTCGGATATCTTGCCCATTGTTCTCGTTCTCGTCGGCCACTCATCTCACCTCAGACGTCCAGGTTCTCCACTTCCCTTGCATGGGCCATTATGAACTCCTTCCTTGGCTCCACGGCGTCGCCCATCAGGACCGTGAACAGCTCGTCCGCTTTGATGGCGTCCTCGATGGTCACGAGCTTCATCACCCTCGTCTCGGGGTTCATCGTCGTCTCCCAGAGCTGATGGGGGTTCATCTCCCCCAGACCCTTATACCTCTGGATGGTCGCTCCCCGGCCGATCTCCTCCTGGGCCTCCTGGAGCTCTTTGTCGTCATAGACATATACCTCCTTCTGCCCCTTCGCCACCTTGTAAAGGGGAGGCTGTGCCGCGTACACGTGCCCTCCTTCGATCAGGGGCCTCATGTACCTGAAAAAGAGCGTCAGGAGAAGTGTCCTGATGTGCGCGCCGTCGACATCCGCATCCGTCATGATTATTACCCTGTGATATCGCAGCTTGGTTATGTCGAAGTCCTGTCCCACCCCGGTCCCCAACGCCGTTATGAGGTTCCTGATCTCCTGATTCTTCAATATCTTGTCCATCCTCGACTTCTCGACATTTAAGATCTTTCCCCTGAGGGGCAATATGGCCTGGAACTCCCGGTTCCTTCCTTGCTTCGCCGAGCCTCCTGCGCTGTCCCCCTCAACGATGTATATCTCGCTCTTCGCCGGGTCCCTCTCGGAACAGTCCGCCAGCTTTCCAGGCAATGAGGCGCTCTCGAGGAACCCCTTCCTCCTGGTCAGGTCCCTCGCCTTTTTCGCCGCCTCGCGGGCCTGTGCCGCCAGCAGGGCCCTCTTTATACAGGCCTCGGCCACCTTGGGGTTCTCCTCGAGGAAGGTCGCCAGCTTTTCCGACACGATCGAGTCGACTATCCCCTTCACCTCGGAATTGCCAAGCTTCGTCTTTGTCTGGCCCTCGAACTGGGGTTCAGGTATCTTTATGCTCAGGATGGCGGTCAGGCCTTCCCTCACGTCTTCGCCTGTGAGGCCCTCCTCCCCTTCCTTGATGAACTTGTTCTCCAGAGCATAATTGTTCATCGTCCTTGTCAGGGCAGACCTGAACCCTGCTATGTGCGTTCCGCCTTCGACCGTGTTTATGTTGTTCACGAACGAGTAGACGCTCTCCGAGTACGCATCGGTGTACTGCATGGAGGCCTCGACGATCACGTTCTCCCTCTCCCCGAACAGGTAGATCGGCCTCTCGAACATCACGACCTTGTTCCTATTGATGCTCTGGACGAACTCTATGATGCCTCCCTCATAATGGAACTTCTCTTCTCTTCCGTTGCGCTCGTCCTTGAAATAGATCGCCACGGTCCTGTTGAGGAACGCAAGGTCCCGGAGCCTTGCTATCAAGGTGTCATCGTCAAAGTCCCTTTTCGGGAATATCTCAGGATCTGGCATGAAGGTGATGCTCGTGCCGGAGCCCATTGCATCGCCTGTCTCGTGGACGGGGACCGTGACGACCCCACGCTCGCACCGCATCATCCATTCCTTTCCCTCCCTCCTGACCCTGACCTCAAGCCACTCTGACAGTGAGTTGACGACGGACATCCCTACCCCGTGCAGGCCTCCCGAGACCTTGTAGCTCTTTTTATCGAACTTCCCGCCTGCATGCAGGGTGGTCAGGACCATCTCCACTGCGGGCTTGTTGTATTTCGGGATTATGCCGACAGGGATGCCCCTGCCATCGTCCGTGACGGTCGCGCTCCCGTCCGCATTTATCGTGACATCGATCCTGGTGCAATAACCTCCCATGACCTCGTCGATGCTGTTGTCGACGATCTCGTAGACCAGGTGATGCAGACCGCGCTCGTCGGTGCTGCCGATATACATTCCTGGCCTTTTCCTGACGGCCTGCAGCCCTTCTAACACCTGGATACTTTCGGCCGTATAACTGGAATCTTCCATATTCTCAACTCTTTCATGACACTTACTTCGATTGTCCCGAGCACTTTCCTAGACCGGCCCTTCTCGAGGGATCCCTCTATTCCCATCCCTTTTAACGCTACACTTCCATATGGCTTCAAACTATTAATAGCCTTTCACTACACTGGGTATATAAAAAGGACGGGGCAATTTGAGGTCGATTTTTAGGCCTTGAGGGAAGCATGTTAACGGCCTTTGCTCACAGGGACGGGCTGGCAATTTCGTCCAAAGCCGAAGTGTTTCGAAAAAGGATATAACGGTTCATCGATTAGGTGAGGACGATGACGCTCATGCGAAGGGCCAAGGGCTCTGTCACGGAAGAGATCAGAACGGTCGCTCAGATGGAGGGCGTTGACCCTGAGGTCCTCAGGAGGCGGGTGGCCGGTGGTCGCGTCGTCATCCCGAACAATCCCCTCCACGACATCGAGCTCCGTGGCATAGGGGAAGGACTGAGGGTCAAGGTGAATGTGAACATCGGTACCTCAAAAGACCTGGTTGATGTCGAACAGGAGATAAGGAAGGCCCATCTCGCGGCAGAGCATGGTGCGGACGCGATAATGGACCTGAGCACGGGCGGGGACATCGATGCGATACGCAGACGCATGATCAAGGAGGTCAAGCTCCCCCTTGGAAGCGTGCCGGTCTATCAAGCTGGGCTCAAGGCCGCCAGGGAGAGCGCCGTGGTCGACATGACCGAGGACGATATCTTCAACGGGATAGAAAGGCACGCCAAGGACGGCGTGGACTTCATGACCGTTCATTGCGGCATCACCAAGGAGAGCGTCGAACGGCTCCGGTCCTCTGACAGGATCACCGATGTCGTTTCAAGAGGGGGTTCTTTCCTGGTCGCCTGGATCATACACAACGAGAAAGAGAACCCGCTCTATGCCAACTATGATTACCTTCTGGAGATGGCAGAGAGGTATGATATCACGCTCAGCCTAGGTGATGGTCTGAGGCCAGGGTGCATCCATGATGCCTCTGACAGGGCCCAGATACAGGAACTTATAACCCTCGGGGAGTGTGTGAAGCGGGCGAGGAGGAAGAATGTGCAGACGATGGTCGAGGGGCCAGGACACGTGCCTATGGACCAGATCGAGGCGAACATGAGGATCGAGAAGACCATATGCGATGGCGCGCCGTTCTATGTGCTCGGGCCCTTGGTGACCGACATAGCTCCAGGTTATGACCACATAGTCGGGGCGATCGGTGGCGCGATGGCGGCGCTGTATGGGGCCGACTTCCTTTGTTATGTGACCCCCGCTGAGCACCTGTGCCTGCCAGATGAAAAGGACATGTTGGAGGGTCTGATGGCCTCGCGCATCGCGGCACATGCCGCCGACGTCGCGCTGGGGAGGGGTAGGGACCGCGACGACCGGATGGCCCGGGCAAGGAAGGATCTCGATTGGGAGGGCATGTTCCGGGAGGCATTGGACCCTGAGAAGGCGCGCAGATATCGGGCCAGAGGGCATCAGGGCGACGCTCAGGGCTGCTCGATGTGCGGCGATGTATGCGCGATCAAGATCGTGAAAGAGCATCTAAAGAAGAGATGATGGTCCTGAGAGGCCTATGGATGTCCTCGGCCCTGTGATCTCATCACTGACGATCGTGGTGCCCTCGCACCTTTCACCATTTGCAGCTCGGCCCCGGGGGAGACGTGGTCCAAGATGAACGGACCACAAGGACAAGAGAGCGTTTAGTATGGGCCCTTTCGATGCTCTCTTAAGGCAATGATCGTCAAGATGGTCGGTCCCACAAAATTCACTTGCCCTGTGGCATCCAATGCGCTGACGCCTGAAGACGAGGAAAAAATGGAGCCACTGGAGGGGATCGAACCCCCGGCCTACAGTTTACGAAACTGTCGCTCTATAACGGTCAACTTCGGATTGACTGCCGCTGAGCTACAGTGGCCTAGGGTTGCCTTCATCAGCTCCGCCGATTTAATCCTTTCGTCCTCGAGGCCATTCTAGGACCATTTCAATAAGAGACAAAAGATAATATCCTCAGATGCCCAATCATACTTCGTGTTGGTCGGTGCGCTAGCTGAGATATCGGTCCCCCCGGGGGAGATGATAGAAGTGAGGAAGGGCGGGCAGGAGTCCTTCCGCATGGTGATGGAAAAGGTCAAGAAGATGCCTTTGACAGGATATCTCCAGTCGTCCCTGGCGCTTGAAGGGCATGATTCCAGCGGCATCATCATCTTTGAAGCGGGCAGGCCGATATATGCTATATACTCGTTCAGACCATCTGGCAACGAGTCTGTGGAGATCATCTATCGTGGTGAGAGGGCCATGGAGTTCGTCTGCGGCGATTCCCTCTACTCAAACGCAGAGATCGAGCTGCACAAGGTCGGGGAGATAAAAGAGCTGGAGAAGGTACTGAAGGGCAGGGACGTGAGCAAGGACTACGACCGACCTCTTGAGAATATCCTTCATCATAAGGTCGTCGATGGGAAGGCGCAAAAAGCCCCCGTGGCACAGGTCGATGATGCCGACCAGATGGCGGCCGCGATATTGGAATTCCATCTGAGGAACATCAAGGAAAAGGCCTCCCCCAAGAAAGAGCTGAGGATAGATGTCGAGCTGACGGAGGGGGAGAGCTACCTGGTGGAAGAGGCGAGCAGGGACTACTCCCATGGGATATTCGCCTACCTGGTGGAAGATGGCATGACCGGTCTGGGTATCACACGGGCCAACCCTCGAGGTCTGCGGTCCCGGATAGGAAAGGGTGAGGCTCAGATATACTGGTTGACGGACCACGAGACCAAGAGCGAAGAGACGATCTCTCCATCCCTCGAAAAGATCATGGTGGTTGTGGAGGAGTTCTTATCAAAGAACGATAGGTGCGTTGTCCTCATCGATGACCTTCAGTACCTTGTCAGCAGCAATAATTTCGAAGGGGCGGTCCGGTTCATAAGGAGCCTTGTTGACAAGATGTCGGAAAAGAAGGCGATGTTCTTGATGTCGGTGGACCCGGCGAGCCTGAACAATCAGGAGCGGTCCATCATCGAGAGGGAGATGAACGTCATCAGGTCCGCTTGATCCGTTTCATATCCTTTTCAGCTCGCTCTTGAACTCGATCAGATGCTCCAGCGCCTTGTCATATCTTTCCTTTTTAACTGCAAGGCCTGCTTCCTTGAGCACCTTGACCAAGATGCTGACATCCTTACCCTCGGCCTTGGCCTCCAAGAGCTGCGCCTTGGCCCGCTTTATCTCCGCGTTCGTGACATCGGGGAGCACCCTGATAAGCTCCTCCTTACCTTTCCTGGCGAGGATCCCCATCATAGCCCAGTCCCCATGCTCTTCAGCGTCCTGGGCCTCCTTCAGCATACGGCGGGCTTCCCTCGTGTCGACGTAGAAGCGCTCGGAGTTGAGGATGGTGGCCTCCAACTGGTCATAGAGCTCCCTTGCCTCGACGTACTTGCCCGTGACCTTCTCCGATATCTTCCTGCCGTTCTTCGCCTCTCGGAGAGCGCCCTCGTAATCCCTCTTTGCAAGAAGTTCTCTTGCCTTTCTCGATGAGGCGTCGATGTCCGAAGGGTCTGTCCCCATGCCCTTGGCTATCTGTACCAGCTTCTCGAGGTACTCGATGTCCGCAGCGATCCGGTCCTCTATCTTCCGCCTGATGAGCGAATGGCACTCCTTAACGCTAGCGACGGCAATGGCCAGCTCCTTGTTCTTGCCGGCCTTCACGGCCTTGTCTATCAGGACCCTGCACTCCGTGATGTCGATGGCGTGTTCCTTCGCTAGTTCCATCAAGGGCTTTACCTCGGACACATATACAGGGAACTGCCTTTTCAGCTCCTCCTCATCGGATGCTGGATGTTGTCCAGCCTCGGTCCTTGGTCCTGGTGACGGTTCGACGCTGGATGCCTTCTCCTTGAGCGGCCTCTCGCACTTGGGACAGACCTCGCTGTCCCCTGGGATGACATTACCACAATATTGGCATTCGATCCCCTCGACCTCTTCAAAAACGAACTCCGTCCCGCACTTGGGGCATCTCATCTGCCCCCCAGAAATATGGGTGCCGCACTCTGGGCAATCGAACTCGAACTCCTCGTTCTGCTGGTCCTCGTCCTTTTCTTCGGCGGCCAATATATCACCGGTCGACTAGTCGACGGGTGTAATGTAATGGATGGCCTTATTCCTGTCGGTCCTTGTCGCTCCCGAACAACGTTCCAGCATCGCCTTCATTTTCAAGGCGCCATCGATGGGCGAGGGGGTCTCGCTGATCAAAGTGATGTGCCTCTCGCTTCTGGCCAACAGCTCCGCCAGCGGTTCATAGTCTGGTGAGCCTGAGTCGAGGCCCGAATGGTTCTTCTCTCCCGCCCCGGTGTACTCGATGCCGCTGAAGTGGCAATGTGTCCTTTTGACAGGAAGGGCATCGTGCTCGGCGAGCACCGACTCGAACCCTTCCCTCCCCTTGATGGACCCGCCTCCCCTCGCATGGAGATGTGCAAAATCTATCACTGGCTGGACGCCGTGGACGTGTGACATCACCTGCTGGATCTCGGCGATGGTGCCCCATTGCCCTTTCTTTCCCATCGTCTCAAGCCCGATGACCACATCGTTGTTCTCAAGGTCCAATATCCTCCTGCAGAGCGAGATCCCTTCGATGACCTTCTTTGTTGCCTTCTCGCTGCTTGTCCCTGAATAGGATGCCGCGTGCACGACTATTATCCAGGCCCCCATCATCTTCGCGGCCCTGGCCGTCCTCATCACCCAATCCCTGCTCTTCGCCACGGTCTCTTCGTTCATCGAGTTCAGGCTGATATAGTATGGTGCGTGGGCGCTCAGGACGACCCCCAATTCTCTCGCCCTCCTTCCGGCCTCGTGCGCCACGGCCTCTTGGATGCTGACATTTCGGACGAACTGGACCTCCATCGCGTCGAGCCCGAGGGCCCTGGTCCTCTCGACCGCATCAACCAGGTCTGAGGCGCCGGGAGGATGGCCTGCCTGTCCGACCCTGATCATCGCGCTCATATCCCAGGCCGGGATATTTCAAGTGTTCCTCGAAAGATAAAATACGGGCAAGTGCCTTAATTCCCTCCGAGGGAAGAGGATGGAACAGGTCAGGATCGACAAACCTGCGGACGTGAACATCGTCATTGGGCAGTCGCACTTCATCAAGACGGCGGAAGACCTCTATGAGGCGATGGTGAACGCCGTCCCTAGCGCAAAGTTCGGGATCGCGTTCTGCGAGGCCTCTGGTCCAAGATTGGTCAGGGTGGAGGGCAATGACCCTGAGCTGCGGTCGTGCGCTGCCAAGAACGCCATGAGGATAGGTGCAGGGCATTCGTTCATCGTGGTGATGCGCAACTGTTACCCAGTGAACGTGCTGAGGGCGATCAAGGACGTACCAGAGGTCTGCAGCATCTTCTGTGCCACGGCCAACGAGCTAGTTGTGCTCGTGGCCGCGAACGAAAAGGGACGGGGGATAGTCGGAGTGATCGACGGCGAATCGCCCAAGGGGGTGGAGACAGATGATGACATCAGGGAAAGGCGCGAGTTCCTCAGGAAGATCGGTTACAAGCATTGAGGACGCGGCCGACCAGTATGAGCTCTTCGCAAAGTATTATGATATCTGGCATGAGGATTTCACCGAGGACATCGAGTTCTACAAGAGGATGGCCAGTTCCACCGGGGGCCCTGTTCTGGTGTGCATGTGCGGGACGGGCAGGACGCTGATACCGTTGGCCAAGGAGGGCTATGAGATAACAGGGTTCGACCTCAGCGACGCCATGTTGGACAAGTTGACGGCGAAGCTCGAGACGCTCGATGAGGAAGTGCTCGAGAACGTGCACGTGGGGCATGCCGATATACGCGATTTCATGTGCGGGAAGAGGTACAGGCTCATCTTCGTGCCCTTCAATTCCTTCCTGCACCTATTGGAGACGGCGGACCAAGAGGTCGCATTGAGGAACATCGCAGAGCATCTGGACGATGAGGGGCGGTTCGTCCTGAGCATGTTCAACCCTCAGTTGGACCGCCCAGAGAACCTCTTGCGCCACAGAGGGACCAGGATGATGAGGACGGGGGAGATCATCACCTGGTTCGAGTCGCAGACGTTCGACCGGTCAAAGCAGACGACCACGTCCATGTACTTCTTCGATATCTCCAGGCAGGACAAGGACCTCAGGAGGGTGACGACGTCGGTCACCCTGAGATACATGTTCATGCGGGAGGCGGTCGAGCTCCTGGAGCGATGCGGGCTGGAAGTGGTGGAGACCTATGGCGATTATCTGCAGGGGCCTTTCAGGGACGATAGCAAGATGATGGTCTTCGTGGCACGGAAATCGCAATGATGTTCAAAGATCTGGACCTGGACAGGACGCTGTCCTGTGGCCAGGTGTTCCGTTGGAAAAAGGAGGGGGACCGTTGGAGCGGCTTTATAGGTGGCCGCCCGGTCACATTGCGCCAAAGGGGATGTGATATCGAGGTCATAGGGCGTGTGACGGAAGATGAGGTCCTGAAGTATTTCAGGGCCGATGACGACCTGGACGAGATATATCAGGACATCATGGTCAACTGCGGGGACGAGAGGATGACGGTCATCCTGAATGGGAACCGTGGTCTCAGGATAGTCAGGCAGGACCCATGGGAATGCGCCGCATCATATGTCCTCGCCACCTTTGTCCATATCCCCAGGATAGAAAGGATGATCGCAAATCTATGCAGCGCATATGGGGAGGAGGTCGAGGAAGGTGTCATGTCGTTCCCGGGACCAGAGTCCATCGCTTCGGACCCAGAGGTCGCCAGGAGCTGTGGCCTGGGCTTCAGGTGCGAGCGCTTTGTAGAGTTCGCTAAGCTGGTCACGAAGGGGGATGTCGACTTCGATGCCCTGAGGGAGATGGAATATGATAGGTGCATCAAGGAGCTCGTGAAGCTCCCGGGGATAGGGGACAAGGTCGCTGATTGCATCGCGCTGTTCTCGTTGGACCACCTTGAGGCCTTCCCGGTAGATGTGAGGATCAAGAAATCGATGAAACATCTATGGGGCATCCAAGGGAGCTATAGGAGCGTCAGCTCACGGTCCAGGCAGCTCTTCGGCCGCTATGCAGGTTATGCACAGGAGTACATTTACCTGCATATGAGGGAGCGGACCAGGCGCTTACCCGGTTAGGTCTGCCTTGTCGCATTCGAACTCGGGGCAGACGCATTGGGGCGCCTTGAGGCCCGTGTGGATCTCATAGACCTTGACCAGCATACCAGACCTCTTGACCATCTCGCAGATCCGGCATGTCTCGGTCACGATGTCAGACCCATTCAGGATCCTGACGGCCGCCTGCTCGACCTCCTTTTTGAACTCGTCGTACCTGCCGCTGTTCTCTATCTCCTTGCTTGTCCCCCTCTTGGCCTTCAGATATTGAGATATTGCTGCGTCGGTCACACCGAAGCGTCTGGCTACCTCCGCCTGGCTCAGATGGTGCCTATCGACAAGCTCTCTTGCCAGCTCCCTTCTTATCGAGGGCAGGACGTACCAGACTATCAGCTCACAGGGGATCTTCATATGAGACAGTAATTGTTAACGATAATAAATAACTTAACACTTCCTGCCGAGCCTGACCATGTGAACAAGGCCAGATGTTCAATGGACCGGCATCGGTGTCGTACAGCTCCATCTGAGAGGACCGAAGGCCCATCGACCGACATGTAATATTGATGATGTTCTATCCGGGAGCTAGGAAGGTGGCCGCATGCAGAACATGACCTATGCCAAAGCATTGGAAGTGCTGAGAGGGAAGAGACCGCTGGTGCATCATATCACCAATTATGTGACGGTCAACGATTGCGCCAACATCACGCTGTGCATCGGTGCCTCCCCCGTCATGTCGGATGCGGAGGGGGAGGTGGAGCAGATGGTCTCCCTGGCAGGGGCGCTGGTGCTCAATATCGGGACCCTTAATGACGCCCAGGTGAGGTCCATGCTGCTGGCAGGCAGAGAGGCGAACAGAAGGTCCATCCCTATCGTCCTAGACCCCGTAGGAGCTGGTGCGACCAAGATGAGGACTGAGGTCACAAGGATGCTCCTCTCAGAGCTGAAGGTTTCGGTCCTGAAGGGCAACGCAGGGGAGATCGGGGTGCTTGCGGGCAGCGGGGGCATCGTCCGAGGGGTGGACTCAGAAGGCGTCAGTGGTGACCCGGTGTCCGTCGCGATATCTCTTGCCAGGT
Organism: Methanomassiliicoccales archaeon; assembly: GCA_013415865.1. Lineage (NCBI taxonomy): Archaea > Methanobacteriati > Thermoplasmatota > Thermoplasmata > Methanomassiliicoccales > Methanomassiliicoccales archaeon. The sequence goes on along the minus strand of CP058896.1, from coordinate 1,088,145 downwards.
CATCAGGTGTGACGGTGGCCATGAGCGGGGCCACTGACGTCATTACAGATGGTCAAAGGACCGTGCTCGTCGACAACGGGCATCCATTGATGGGTAGATTATCGGGCACAGGATGCATGGTAGCGTCCGTCGTTGGTGCCTTCTCGGCGGTGATGGAGGACCCGGTCGATGCCGCCACATCGGCCTTTGTGTGCCTTGGGATCGCAGGAGAGAAGGCCGCTGAAAGGGCCAAAGGCCCCGGCTCTTTCAAGGTGGCATTGCTGGATGAGACGTATGGGCTAAAGGGAGAAGATGTCATAAAGATGGCCCGGACAAGGACGGTGCAGGAATGAAGTACGACCTCTATGTCGTCACGGACAGAAAGATAGGAAGAGGCCTAGGTCATGCGGAGATCGCCAAGATGGCGGCGAAGGGCGGGGCCGATGTGGTCCAGCTCAGGGACAAGACAATGTCGAAGAGGGAGCTCTATCTTACAGCGGTCGAGATGAGGCAGGTATTGTCCGACCTGGGAGCGTCGTTCATCGTGAACGACCATGTGGATGTGGCCTTGGCAGCCAAGGCCGATGGCGTCCATCTCGGTCAGGACGACCTTCCATTGGAGGCGGCTAGGATGATCGTCCCTGAGGATTTCATCATAGGGGTCTCGGTAGGAAGCGTGGCCCATGCGGTCAGGGCAGAAATGGATGGCGCGGACTACATCGCCCTGAGCCCGGTCTTCGATACTGCCTCCAAAGACGACGCGGGCGCCGGCAAGGGGCTGGAGATGCTTACCGAGATAAGGAAGGCGGTGAGAGTCCCGGTCATCGCGATAGGCGGCATCGACAAGAACAATGTCAGGTCGGTGATGGCCACCGGCGCGGATGGTGTCGCCGTCATCTCTGCGGTCGTGGGGCAGAAGGATATCGAGACCGCTGCAAGAGAGATGAAGACGGCCGTACAAAGGGCGAAGCTCAACCGGTGAAGTCCCCGAAATGGGTCCTCTCATAGAACTCCTGGATCTCCCAGTCCCTCTCCCTTTCGTCCAAAGACTCCCTTAGGGTGAGGCCCATCCTCCTGATGTGCTCGTTCATGATGCGCCTCGCCTCCCTAGGACCGATGAACTCGGTGATGGCGATCTCCTTGCCCCGACTGTTGGTGCGGACGATGGCCACCATCTCGGTGCCGTCGAAGATCACATGGAACGGCATGGTGAGGCCGAACCTCGCCTTGATCCTTGGCATCAGGTAGAGCATGAGCGAATCGTCGGGGGCAAGGACGAACCTGTGCTCGAAGGATGCCCTCGCCAGCATGTCAACGTCCTCGGCAAGCATCCAATGCAAGGAATCGTCCCCTGACAAAAGGAAGCCCTTTGAAAGGAAGCCCTCGTCCTCCAGCTCGGCGAGGACCTCCCTGATCTGCCGCATCCCCATCCCTATCCTCATGAACCTCGCGAGCTCCTCGGCCGTGAAAGTGCCATAGTTGCGGAACATGAGCTTCACGACCCTCTTCCTCGCCTCGTCCACGCTCATGTCGATGTCCGGCACGACCCTTATCTTGCCGGAGCGGTCCTGATATACAGCGGTGGAGTCGAAGAGCTTCTTCAAGGCCTCATAGGTCGTTCTCTGCCCTAGCGGCGATAGGTCATAAAGGGTCCTTCTGGATATCGGTCCTTCCCTCTCCAACACCCTCAGTACGGTCCTCACATCCTTTTCGTCGAGCGGTGCCCCCTTCGCCTTACGGAACAGCTTGGCATGCTCCATCGTCGTGTAGGTGACATAGTCCGGGACACCGAACACCTTGACCAGCGTCCCCTGTTCATAGAGCTTCTTGAGCGGCCATCTCTCATTGCATCTCTGCCAGGCATGGACATCCGACCGGAACCCCCCTGTGAAACGTATCCCTGCCAGGGGGTCGTGGAAGTGGTCCTCGGGATCGATGCGCTGTTTCCTCAGCACGTAGGCCATGAGCCTCTGGTCATCATACTGGACCGGAAGGACCCTCCCTTTGACGTACATCCCCTCGAGACGGATGAACCCGTGTTCCTCCAAGATGCCCCTGACCTCTTCGTCAAGGTCCGATACGGGACGGTCCAGCACCTCCTTTATCCTCACCACGTCAAAGCCAAGGCCCCTGTAGAACTCCATGAGGCGGTCGACGGCATCCAATGCTTGAGGCAGCAAGGAAGGGTCGTCCAGGTCCAAGGACCGTAGCTCGACGCACCCGCTCATCTCCCATTTCTCCGTCGCTCCGACCAGGCGGCCATTGTGAAGGATGGGGAATATCCACCCGTCCCCGAAACGTGAGGAGATCTCGGCCCACATCGGTTGCACCTCGGGGTCATAGAGCGAGACGATGGTCATTCCTTCGTCCTTTGGAACATGACCGTCAAGGGCCTCCTTCTCGTCCTCAAAAAGGACCATCTCTGTCCGCTGGTCCCCCACATAGACCCTTGTGAGGGGGAGCGAGGCGACCATCTTTTCCACCTCATCATATGAGAAGTCGGTCACCATTTTGATGGTGAAGACCGGGATGGGGCCGTAGGCCCTCACGAACCTTTCGACTATCCTGCGCTTCGGGTCCTCGGAGGCCTTACCAGGGACGTAGGGGATGTAGAAGTTCTCCCTTGACCAGTCCTCTCCATCCTCATACCTTCTCACGATGTACATGCCGCGGTCCAGGCGGTCGATGCTCTCTTTGACCTCCTCCTTGGGCAGACCTGTCATGGCGACCACCTGGCGCATGCTCAGGCCATCGTTCTGGCGCAAAAGCTCCAGTATCTGCTCGTCAAGGAATCCGAGCGTTCCTTGCCTGAAGGCGGCCACGTGGTCAGCGGCATCCTCTTCCAATATATAGCGGACCCTTCCGCGGAAGAAGCGCCCCAGCAGGAGCTTTCCCTCCTTTCGCAGGCGGACCCAGTCATCGAGCCTGAAGCCCGGGACCCTCCTGTCCACATCGATGAGCATTCCGACATTGCCAAGGAACCTTACGCAGTCCTCTATGGACGTGAAGGGGCCGTTGAGCTTGGTCCTTCTGTACGAGGCGACGGTCCTGCTGTCATAGACCTCCCTTCCCTCTGAGCTCAGGCGGAGGTGGTCTATCTTCAGCATATACTGCATATGCTCAGAGACTACGAACCTCCCCTCGGTGGCTATCCCTTCCTCCACCAGGGCCGTCAGGCTCTGCTTCGCCTCATCTTCCGATATGCCCAGTGTGAACGCGGCCTCTTCGACCGTTAGGGGGCCTGATATGCCCAGCAACCTTGCCATGACCTTGTCCAAGGAGGCCTGCCTGTCCCTCCTCTCTATCGGCGCCTGCACGGAGAAGCGGTATTTCCCGTCCATAAATGACGAGCGCCGGACGAGGAACGACGTCTCCAGGTTCCTGAGCGCCCTCAGGACCTTTGCGTTCTCCACTCCCGCGAGCTGTTCAAGCTCCTGCACCGTGCGCTCCTCGGTCAAGGCCTGGAGCAACCTCATCTCAAGCTCATCGGGCCTCTTCTCCTTTGACAGCGCGGACGCGTATTCGGGCAGTTGCTCCGTGGCAATGAACTGCACGTCGTCGATCACGATCGAACTTATCTTCCCTTCCCTTAGGAGCTCGGACGCCCAGGCGTCCACCTTCTCCCTTGGGACGTTGGAATAGGGATATACGTTCCTTCCCTTCTCCTTGAATATGTGCATGGGGCCTGCCCTCCTGAGGAGGTCGAGCAGCGCCTCCTTGCTGTCCACCCTTCCGATCTTCCCTCTGAAATATGCATTGACCTTGTCGGCATCGAACTCGAACGCCCGGACATCGACGCCAAGGACCTTGGAGAGCACGCGGCGGTGCAGCTCCCTCAGCAGGGAGGAGCGGTCCTCCATCAGTACTATGTCGCTGATGCCTGCGAGGACGACGTTGTGGGCGAAGGGGGACGGCGTCTGTGAGAACTCGATGTGGTCCAGCCTTGCCTTTCCTGTCTCCAGCTGCTTGAGCACGAATGCGGCGTTCTGTATGTCCATCACGTCCTCGAGCACCTCGCGATAGGTCTCCTCGATGACCGGGGCGTCCTTCGCCTCTCCGAGCCTGTCCAAAAGGAACGTGGACCTCACCTGCTGCCTGTTCACGGACACCTCCCTCCCCTTGTAATTTCGCAGGATCATGAAGCTCCTGGCAGCGGTGTGCCTGAAACGTTGCTTGAATAGCTCCGAGTCCTTGACCGCCCTCCTGAGGATGTCCTCAAGGTCAGCGGAGCGGACAAGGCCGTCGAACATCGACAGGTCCACCTTTCTGGGGATGGTCAGCATGAAGGCGTCGTCCACCACTGAGACGGAGACATTGCATCCCAGCCTCGCGGTGACCTGGAACGCGTACGCACGTGAGAGAGCGTCGTTGACGCGCCTCCCGAACGGAAAATGGAAGATGACGTTGCTGTTCCCAGAATTGTCCAGGTAGCCCTCGATGATGAACGTCCTGTCGTCCGGTACCTTCGCCGTGTCCCTCTGCTCCTTGACATAGCTGATTATGGAACGGGCGGAGCCCTCATCGATGTCGAAGTCCTTGATAAGCCACTCTATGTTCTCCTTTTCATCTCTGTCCAAGCGGGAGGCCATCTCCCCTCTGAACTTCGCCACCTCCATCGATAGGTCGAAGCTCCTGGGGAGCATCTCCCCCGTCCAGGTGGGGACGGTCGGCTTCCGTCCCTGGGCGTTCCGGACGAAAGCCTTCATCCCCTTCGCCCTGATGAACTCGTAAGACTTGCCCCCGAGAACGAAGACATCCCTTGTGGCAAGGCGCTCTACGAACTTCTCTGACAGGTCCCCCACCATTGCCCCTTTTTCGGTGAAGACCTTGTAGTTCGCCTCCTCCGGAATCGTGCCCAGGTTGAGGAAATAGATCATCCTGGCGCCCTTCTTCCTGCCGAAGACCCCCGCCTCTTCGTCGAACCATATCTTCGAGTACACCCCCTCATACGAGTCCTTTGAGCCCAGATATCTGAGCACCTGGAGGAACGTCTCGCGTTCAAGGCGGCGGAAACAATGAGAGCGGCGGACCAGGTCGAAGGCCTCGTCGACGTCCCACCTCTTCTCGATGGACATTCCAACGATGCTCTGCGCCAGGACATCGAGGCAGTTCTCAGGTATGGTGACCCTGTCGATGTTCCTTTGATGAGCGGCGCGGCAGAGCACGGCGCATTCCACCAGGTCGTCAAGGTCGAACACCATCATTCTTCCTTTGGGCGTCTTGACATGGGAGTGCCCGCTGCGCCCTATGCGCTGAAGGCCCTTCGCCACGCTCTTTGGTGAGCCTATCTGGACGACAAGGTCCACCGAGCCTATGTCGATGCCGAGCTCCAATGAGGTCGAGGAGACCACGCACCTGAGCTGGCCGGTCTTGAGCCTTTCTTCGACATCGAGCCTCGTCTCCTTCGATAGGGACCCGTGATGGGCCTCTATGCTCTCTATCCCCCTTTCTTTGAGCTTATAGACGACGCTCTCCGTGCCGGTCCTCGTGTTGGTGAAGACGAGCGTTGTCCTATGCTGCTCTATCATCTCCTTGAGCTGGTCGTACATCTTTGAGTTGACGATCTCGTAAGGCAGGGTGGTTATGTCGTCCGTAGGGCATATCACCTTCAGGTCCAGGTTCCTCTTCGTTTTGACCTCAAGGACCTTGACGTCCCTCATCTCACCATTCTCGTAACCGACAAGGAAGGACGCTATTGATTCTATAGGGGCCAAAGTTGCCGACAGACCTATCCTGGTGATAGGTCTCTGGCTGAGCTCCTGGAGCCTTTCGAGCGTCAATGAGAGGTGGGCGCCCCTCTTCGCGTCGCATATCTCGTGGATCTCGTCGATGATGAGGTATTCCACCTGGGAGAACTTCTCCCTGAACTTCGGGGCGGCAAGGACCATCGCCAATGATTCGGGCGTGGTGATGAAGATATGAGGGGGGGACCTTAGTTGCCTCTGCCTCTCGGCCTGGGACGTGTCGCCGGAGCGCACGCCCACCCGGACCTTGGGCCAGTCATAGCCCTTGACCTTCGCGAGCTCGTGCATCTCGCGGAGCGGCTCTTCGAGGTTCTTGTTGATGTCGTTCGCGAGCGCCTTCAAAGGTGAGATATAGACCGCGTATATCCTGTCCTCAAGCTTTCCCTCCTTAGATCGCTTGAATAGCTCATTGATTATCGAGAGAAAGGCCGTCAGGGTCTTTCCGGACCCGGTCGGGGAGGAGACCAGGATGTTCTTCCTCTCATGTATCACCGGTACAGCGTAGGACTGCGGTTCTGTCAGGTCGTCGAACTTCGATTCGAACCACTCGGCGATGAGGGGGTCCATCATCTGCATGACCTCTGCCTTCGTGGCCCTCTTCGTCACCTTCTCCAACATGTTATGCGAACCTCGTAAAAGCGATTTCTATCCACTGTGCAGATATTATTATTTTGCCGAAGGTTTCCCGAAAAATGGCGAAACATGCGATGGGGGGCGCTGCCTTTATGAACCAAGGGGGTGCGTATTCCACACGGTGAGGGCTTGAAGTGGTTCAGGACCAGGGACAGGTCGATATCTATCGAGACCGGGGTGTGGGAGGATGCTCTGAAGGATGTGGAGGACCTTGAGAAGATGGCGGCTCTCGGTCTCAAGGTGTATACCGACTGCCTCAGGGAGGCGGGCTGCGCTCGGGACCGTGGGGTGGAGATGTCCATTGTGGCCTTTGCACATATCATCCATCACATGGCGGACAACATGGACGGCCCCATGATGGACGAGACCGTATGGCTCTTGGAAGAGGGGTGGAGGATGAATGAGACGACCTTCTGGGAATCTCCTGCTCTAGCGCTTCAAGGATATCGCCCGATGGTCTCAGGGGATGATGCCACGCCCCTCATCATCGAGAGGGTCGGGATGGACCTGCTATCGGTGGTGAGGCCCAACCTCATGAGGCTCGTATGGGCGATGCTTGTTGCCGATGGAAGGGCGGTGGGACCTCATGATGTGGAGCTCGCTGACAGGGGCGGTGGCTCGATGATCGTCCCCATGGCGCTCTTGAACAATCTGCTCGCCGAGGGCGCCCCCGATATGCTGGATGAGGAGGAGACCAAAGGAATGTCACATCTGGCCAATATCCTTGCCCTAGGGCCTGTGAATGGGGTCAGCACGGACGAGCTGCTCCAGGCGGTCCTGGGTAGGAGGTATATGCTCGATGAAAAGGGAGTGTTCCTATGGCCATATCTTAGCTCAGGGAATGGTGTGCATCTCGGTCCCACGGCCCTGAAGAAGGTCGCGACAAATATGGTGCAGGTCATCTCCGCATTGACCGCCTTCAAGGTCATGCTGGTGGCGATGGTGATGGGCGAGCATGGAGCGCTCTCGGTCACGTTGCCGGAGAGGCCTAGACAAAGAAAGAAGAAATCGGGCCGAGAGAGCACGGCCAACATTTAAACCTGTGAGCGTTCATCCCTTATTGGATGAGACGAGCTCTGGCCCTGTTCGCTGCGGCCCTCATGTTGTTCTGCTTCCCGTTTCCATATGTGCAGGCAGCGGAGCCTGTGGAGCTGGTATCGGTGTCAGGCACGGTCCGTGACCCTGGCGGTGCTCCTCTGCAGGGGGTCACCGTGAAGGCAATAAACACCACCAGCGGGGCCATATTTTCATCACTGACCAATGAGACCGGTGGCTATGAGCTCGAGGTGCCCTTAGGGACATACAACATCACGGCGACGCTCGTCAACTACACCGCCAACACCTCATACGCCTATGTGAACCTGGGCGCTATATCAACGGGACCCTATGATTTCACCATGACCGAGGTGCTTGGAAAGATAGTGGGGTTCATAACGGACAACGATGGGCCGGTGTACAATGTCATCGTCAGGTTATCAAACGAGGAGCGTAACTACACCACGACCTCCACACAGCTCTTCGGGAGATACGAGATAAACGGCATACAGCCTGGCATCTATGTGCTTTATGCTGAGAAGCGGGGATACAACAGGTTCAGCTATCCTCTCCCTGTGGAGGTCGAAAGAGGGAAGGTGCTGGAGATCGACATGACCCTCGAGGCGCAACCGGCGAGGGTGTTCGGCGTCGTGACCGCTGAGAACGGGCGCCCGATAGGCGATGTAAGGGTCACCCTCAAGGCCTCCGATGGTTCTCTGAACACGTTCACTGACACAGGCCCAGATGGCAATTATTCGATAGGAAAGCTTTCCGCTGGGACGTATACCATGACGTTCGAGAAGGAGGGCTATGAGACGGTGACGAAGAGCTTCGACTTCGGCCCTTACGAGGAAAAAATGGTGGATATAACGTTGGTCCGGGAACAGGCCGAAGGGGTGACGGTGCTCTTCGGTTATGACCTGGCCCACTCGTTGATGATCATCGGGTTCATCGTGGGGCTGGTGATCGTGCTCCTCGGCGTACTAGTGAATGTCAGGGGGCAAAAGAAGCCGGAACTTCTGGCCCAGATAGAACGAAAGGAAAAGGACGAGGGGGATTAGACCTTCCTCCTGAGCGCGTCGAGATTCTGTGCCACCTTCTTTCCTATGCTCTCGTACAACGAGCGGCCCTGGGCATCGATGGCGACGATGAGGGGCCCGAAATCTTCCATCTCCAGCTCCCACACCGCCTCGGGCATGCCAAGGTCGAGCCAATGGACCCCCTTTACCTTCTTTATGCCTTGTGCTGCGATGACGGCCGCCCCTCCTGTGAACACCAGATATGCACAGCAATATCGTCTGCAGGCCTCTGCCGTCGCCGAGGACATCCCGCCCTTGCCTATGATGGCCCCTGGACGGAACCTCTCGATGAGCTCCGGCTCCAGGTCGTTCATCCTGGAGCTGGTGGTGGGACCGGCCGCGATGACCTTCCACCCTTCCCCTTCCCTCTCGACTATCGGGCCGCAATGGTAGATCACCGCCCTCTCGAGGTCAAAGGGCAATCCCTCACCTCTCCTGGCCATCTCCAACGCCCGCAGGTGCGCCTCGTCCCGAGCGGTGAAGGCATTTCCGCTGATATGGACCTCCTGCCCCAATGACAGCTGGCGGATGTCGTCTTCCCTGACAGGCGAAACAAGCCTCACTCGAACCCCTCCGTGCTGAACCTGACCTTGCCATCGGGATATATCCTCGCGAACGCCCTCCTGGCGGCCCAGCATTGTATGTTGACCGCGACGGGCAGCGATGCCGTGTGGCAGTCCGCCTTCTCAATGGCCACGGCCAGCGCGGTCGTCCTGCCGCCAAGGCCCATCGGACCTATGCCGGTCATGTTGATGAGATCCTCAAGCTCTGATTCCAGATCTGCGATGTCATCATCCTTGTTCCTTCTCCCCAAAGGCCTTAGCAGCGCTCTCTTGGCCAACAGCATCGCCGAGTCTGCGGTACCACCGACGCCCACGCCCACGATGGAAGGGGGACAGGGCCTTCCGCCCGCTGCCACCACCGCCTCCAGGACCGTCTCTTTGACGCCCCTGATGCCTTTGGTCGGGTCGAGCATCTTTATCACGCTCATGTTCTCCGAGCCCGCGCCCTTCGGCATGAACGCGATCTCGATGAAATCTCCCCTGGGCGGTTCATGATGTATTACGGGCATCCCTTCCCCGATGTTCGAGCCGGTGCCGTGCCTTTTCAAAGGGTGGACCACGTTAGGCCTGAGGGGCACCTCCCTTGTCGCCCTCACGACCCCCTTGATCATGCCCTCCTCGACCTCCGAGGAGCAGGGACCGCTAACGAAGAATATCGGTACACCAGTGTCCTGGCACATCGGAACGCCCTTGGTCTCGGCAAGCCGCACGTTCTCGATTACCGTCCTGAGATGGACCCTGGCCACCTCCTCCGTCTCGTGCTCGAGCGCTCTATGCAGGGCCGCCACGACGTCCTCCGGCAGCGTGGTCACGGCCGTCCTTATCAGCCTGACGACCGTCTCCTCGACCAGCACCTGAATGCCCATAGGTGAGGCGAACACCATCTGACCTGATATTTCTTTGTCCTGCCCATAGATGGGGCGTAGGGATCATCAGGACCGCCGCTGTTCGGTATCAGTCTTATATATCCACACCTGTTCTGCACCCCTTCGAGGGTCAAACATGAGCGAACCTATCGTCATTGACGGCCTCGTCAAGACGTACAAAGGCGGCTTCCGGGCCGTTGACGAGCTGAGCCTGACTGTCCCAAAGAAAGGGTTCGTCGGGTTCCTAGGCCCGAACGGCGCCGGGAAGACGACCACCATCAAGATCATGACCAACATGCTTTCCGCCACCAGCGGTCATGTCTACATCAACGGGACCGACGCGACCGAGGATCCAAAAAAGGCCCTGGCCGATGTCGGCGCGGTGGTCGAGACACCAGAGTTCTATCCCTATCTCACGCCGATGGAGACCTTGGAGTATCTCGGGAAGCTGCGTGGCATGTCATCACAGGACATCAAGAAGAGGTCGAAGGACGTGCTCGAGCTGGTCAAGATGGAGGAGAACAAGGACAAGCGCATCGGGGAGTTCTCCAAGGGAATGAAGCAGAGGATCGCGATCGCGCAGGCCGTGCTGCACGAGCCGAGCGTGATCATCCTCGACGAGCCTACGTCCGGCCTCGACCCGAGGGGGATGTTCGAGGTCCGCCAGGTCCTCAACGACCTGAAGAAGGCGGACTTCACCATATTCATGAGCTCGCACATGCTCAACGAGGTACAGGAGGTCTGCACCCATGCGTTCCTCATCAACCGTGGCAGACTGATCAAGTCCGGTCTCGTCTCGGACCTGGTCAAGGAGACGAAGGGAAAGAAGATCGAGGTCAGGACGGCCAACCCCATCGACATCCAGACGACGGCGAGGATGGCCAACGAGCTGAAGCTCAAAGGGCTTTTCGTCAACGGGCCTTACACCTTCACCTTCGATGTCGTGAACGGGGACGAGGAGCAGGCGAAGGCCCTGTTGGACCTTCAGGCCTTGGGACTGAAGATCGTCTCCTACAAGGAGTCGGGAGTGGCCCTTGAGTCGTTCTACATGTCCCTGATATCGGACACGAGGTGAGCTAAATGACAGAAGTGGCTGACACCACCATCAGAGAGAGGAAGAGGACCCCCTCGGACGTGGCCCAGGTCATGACCGTGGCCAGATATGACGTCTATAAGCACCTTAGGAGCAAGAGGCTCTATGGCATCCTCGCCATCGCGGCCATCCTCATCATAGTGAACCTCGTGCTCCCTCCGGCGCTCGGCGAGGACTATTCCGACGACCCTGCTGATTTCGCCAGCGGGTTCATCGGGTTCATGCCGACCTTTATTATAATCGTCGCCACGCTTTTCGCCGGCGATGCCATAGTCTCGGAGTTCCAGGGAAGGACAGGTTACCTGCTCTTCCCCAACCCGGTGAAGAGATGGTCGTTGTACGTCGGAAAGGTCGCGGCGGCGTTGGGCCTGGGGGTCGTGCTCGTGGCGGTATACTATGCGATAGTTGCGATACTGACGTTCGTGTTCACAGGAGGTTCCACGGTCCTTCTGGTATGGTCGATGCTCTTGGCTTTCATCTACATGGCCGCAACGATATCGCTGGGGTTCATGATCAGCTCGTTCATGAAAGGATCGACGGGCGCACTGATCCTCACGTTCGCGCTCCTGTTCCTGATCATGCCGATGGTGTCCGGGATATTATCGCTGACCGAGCTGAAACCGGACTTCCTGCTGACTTTCCAGGCGGATTCGACGGTCTACATACTCGACGACCCGTACCCGCAGGACTACAGCGACACCTTCGACGTGGGGACCGGCAGCCCAATGACGATATGGTACTACTATCCGCAGCCGTGGACCGCCGCAGCTGTCATGCTGGCATATGCCGTCGTCTCGGCCGTTGCAGGATATCTCGGCTTCAGGAAGCGCGAGATGGTGTCGTGAACAAAACCCTTTTTTAAATTGTTTATCTTTATAAAAATATTCATATCTTATTTCATGACCATTGTCATTTTGGGACCAGATAGACCTCGTCCTCATGGATGAATATCTTGACGGAGCCGTCCTTCGACCAGAACCTGGGCGGCTTCCTGAGCTCGAGCGGCCTGAAGTTCTTCGGGTGCATGATCTGCACCTCCCTGTCGCTCTCCGTCAGCACGACGGCGTCGAGATAGTCCTCCCTGTGGCCGATGACCTTCGCGTCGACGAGGTCGTTGTGGCTGTACGTGACCGACTCCCCGCTCTTCATGTCCGTCAGCTTGACGTTGTTGGTCCTCATCGGCCCTACAAGGTACATCCTTTTCCTGAAGACCAGCATGTCCCCGAAACGATATGACGGTAGCCTGACGAGGTATGTGACCCTATAGACGTCCCTGCCCTCCTTCTGCGTGAGGAGCTTCGCCGTGTCCTTGATCTCGGCGCCGTACTGGTCCGCTATCTCCCTGGAGATGATCTTCCCTACCGAGTTGGAAGAGATGTAGACATCGGCCCCTCCTGAACCGCCGACCATCCTATCGACCTTCGACACGAACACCTCACGGTTCTCTGTGGCGGCCTCCCTGACGAGCTTGTCGACCCTGTCAAGTATTTCGTCGATCTCCTTTTCCAGCAGCTTCCTGTCCCTCGAGCGTATCTGCAATATCGCCTCGAAATAGGACCCCTTTATCTTCGAGCAACGGTCGCAGACGGAGCTCTTGAGGCGTACGATCGTATCCAGCTCCTCTTCCACGACCAACCTTTTATGGTCTACCGTGACGTCTATGTGGACCTTGAAGTTCGCGCTGTCGGCCGCAACGACGGATGCGCTCATCTCCTCGATGCTGGTGTCCTTGAGCACCTCCACCGCCCGCATGGCGGCGTCCTCCGCCGCGTGCTCATGGTCCAGATGCGCCACCCATCTGCCATCTATGCCATACTCGCCACAGTGATGACATCTCACCAGGTCCACATGGTCGGGCAACCTCGTGAACCTCTTGTTCTCTAGGAAGCATGACCTGCACACCCTCTCGTATGTCGGCCCCTCGGCCCCGCACTTCACGCAGAAGGACATTCTTTACCATCTCACCATTTGGGCATGAGGCACGCCCTGTATCCTCAGGACGCACTCCTCGGTGATGAACTTGTGCTTTATCGCTATCGCACAGGCCGTCTCACCGACAAGGTTGGCCATGGTCGAGCTCTCCAGCCGGTTCACGAGCATCGCCTCGTCGCCGTCGTCCCCTTCATAGAAGTCCCTGTCGACCGTGAGCTTTATCTCTCCCTCGCGGAGGGTCCTGCCCAGCTGGTCCTTGTCGCATGCCGCGACGAGGATCTCCCTTCCCTGCTTGTAGACCTTGACGGTGATCAATCCTAGCCACCTTTTCGTCCCTAGAGCACGGTCCTAGGGCAGATAAAGGTTTGCAAGGACCAAAGCGGTCAATCGTTGCCCACGAACTTGACATAGCCGCTCTGGGACTCGTAGATTTCCCCTGCGCTCTTCATCTTCTTGAGGACCTCCTTCAGCTCCTGCTCGCTGATGTTCCTGGCGGCGGCCCTCTCGACAAGGACGTGCTCGGGGGCCCCCTTGTGCGGGTCGGAGTTCTCGTGGATGATGGTGCGGACGATGGAGATCTTGTTCCTTTCGGTCCTGGTCGTGCCGGTCATTAGCTTGTCCACGTCCATCTGTCCGGAGTCCTTGGCCATCTTCTCGAGGTAGTAGCGGACGATGCGGACCGCGCGCTGAGCGTCCTCCTTCGTGACCACCGGGCTCAGACGGATGCGGGCCGATGCCTCGCTAAGACGGATGAAGGCCTCGAGCTGGCGCGCGGTGATGGGCACAGAAGCGTTCGGGCCTTCGCCCATCTTGCGTATGGAAAGATATGTGTCCAGTATCAATTTCTGCGCGTCCTTGCTGAGCACAGGCGTGACCCTCTTCGCGTACTTGACATACTTGCGGATGAAGTCCGCCTCGAAGTAGGGCTTGAAGGACTCGGTCTCGGCCATAATCTCGTCAATGTCTATGCCCTCCACCTGGCCGGACGACATCTGCTTCATCGCCGCCCCCCTGGTGTGCCCTTTGATTATATGGTCAGCTATCTTCATGTCCTTCTCCTGGTTCGGCTTGTCCAGGAGCGCGAAGATCAGGTCGAACCTGGAGAGCAGGGCGGGGGGCATGTCTATCTGGTTTGCTAAAGGCTCGTTCTCGTCAAAGCGGCCGTATTTCGGGTTAGCTGCGCCGAGGACGCAGGTCCTGGTCTGCAATGTCGCGGTGATCCCGGCCTTCGCGACCGATACGGAATTTCCACACCAGACCGGCTTTCCGTTCCTGCGCACATATATGATGTGGTTCGGGACCTCGACGCAGTAGACCTTGCCCGTATAATGGACCTTCTTGATCTGCTCCATCCTGTTCTCCAAGGCATTTACCATTGGTTCGTTGGAGTTCCTCCCATAACTTTCTAGAAGAGAAATGTGATAGTGGTCGTGTCTCGACTTGATAGTACTACCTTTGATCTTCCTCTCCTTACCAGCTTTGTAGGCCAATCTGATGTTCGCGCTTACGCCGATCTTGAGCGCGATCTCCTGAACATCGTCCGCAAGCTGCCTGGATGAGGTGCAGTAGAGCCTGTGGTGATTTGTTTTTCCACAGCAACCATCACCAAGCATCAGGGCCTCAAGGAGGATCCTGAGCTGCCTTGGCGAGAGCTCAAGTATATCCCTCGGCACAAATTTCTCATTGACCTTTCCAAATTGGGACAGGTATGATGCCAGCTGCTTGTTGGATATTGAAAAGTTATGCGTATCGTAATTATACTTGAAGCCCAACCTTTGGATGCAATCCTCGATCTTATAGACCTTGTCTTCGTGTTTCACCTGAGTGATGTTGACCCGATAGGGCACCTTTCCCTTGAATTGGACCGACCCCTCGGATAGGAAGTAACCTAAGAATTCGAGCCAGTCATCCATCTTGACAACGATCGGTTCTGTCTCCTTTGCACTAGAAGGTCTCTGATTGCCGTATTTGATCACTGATGGGATCAAAAAAACCTCCCTCTCAACCCCCTGCCAGATTCCGTTCTTCTTGAACTTGAAACGTCGGCTTTTTGGTATGTCCTTCATCTCGATGAGCTTGAAACCCAAGAACTCGTCGGCCCTCTTGTTCACATTGACATACATCCTGTGGTTCGGCGTCACCAACAGATCTACCTGTCTGGAACGAATATGGTAAAGCTCGCCATCATAATCGTATTCGAAACGGTTGGTGGCCTCGACAAACTCGATATGTCCCTCTTTATCCAGAGATGCGATCTTCTCTTGACCGTTAAGGTCCTTGAAGAACTTCCAACCCTCGTTGGTAAGGACCTCTGTTCCATCGTCGTAACATTGGCTCTCCATCGCCTCGTGCATGGAGCTCCTGTCCTGTTCCGTCATCTTGTCGAGCTCGTCGATGGCGGCGATGCCCCTGTCGGCCAGGACCAGGGCGCCGGCCTCCAGGGTCCATCTTCCTTCCCCGAACTCGTCCTTGACGGCCGCGGCCGTGTTGTGCACGAGGAAACCGTTCGCGAAGAAGCAGTGGGCGTCCTTCACGGTGAGGTCGTAGACGTTCTTAGGAAGGTTCTTTGTGACCAGCCTTTTGTTGACCACCTTCTCCCAGACGGGCCCCGAGCCTTTATCGCAGGTCAGGACCTCGTCGTCCTCTAGGATGTCAAAGGCCCTGGTCCATGACTCCTTGCCCCCTGATCTTGTGTAGAGCCTTGTCTCCCCGGTCAATCTCACCTTCTTTTTGCTGGATGAGGTTATCTCCACGAGAAATGAAGGGGTTGTCAGACGAAAGACAGACACTACGGGGTTCGTCGATGTCGAGCCCCCTTCCGCCATCGTCTTAACACCATTCACATGGACGTCCTGCTTCCATTCCCCCTTCTCGACCTCGACGGGGTCCTTCATCATCCCCTCGACGAAATCCCCTATCATGACCTCCTCGCCGTCTACCTCTATCTTTGTATCCGGCGCGACGCATAGGCCCGCGGCGGATGATGATTTGCCGGAGGCGTAGATGCCCCTAGGCGCGAGATGTGACATGTAACGTAGCATCTGGCTGTTGTGGTTGATGATCTCGTTGGCGATGAAGATGTGCGTGGTGTCGACCTCGAGGTCGTAGACGTACGGCTCTGGCGGGTCCACCTCCTCTATCTCCGTCACCGTGTCCCAGTCGAGACCTCTCTGTTTCCCTAAGGTCTCGTCGTGCCCCCTCTTCCCTGGTCCGGTCGCGATTGCGATCGCCTGGCCCTTGTAGATGTGCCTTGCGTATCTCGCGGCTATCCAAGGCCCGTTCTGCACGAACAGCGGGTGGGTCGGGGTGACGGTGATGCTCCTTCCAGATGCGGTCGTGAACCTGAGCAGCTTGGGGGGCGATGTCCTCTTCCACACCTTGGTGGCCTTCCCTGGCTCGACCGCCCCCATCCAAGAGAACGTAAGCACGGGGATGTCCACCTCGGCATAGACTCCGTCGTCGATAGGTCTCGCGCCTCCTTTCGCCAGACCTTCCTCCACTATCTCCTTGATCGCCCTGGACGAGCCGTCGGCGAGCATGACCTTCGCATCGCCGGTGACGCATTTTGCGACGCCCGGGTCACCGACGAGGAGTATGTGGATGTCCCCCCTCACCTTGGTGCCGTCGTCCAGCTGCTTCGATGTCCCGCCGAAGAGCTGGAGGGCGATCGATTCCTTCACCTCGTCATATCCTTTGATGGTCGGGGATATGGACTTGATGATCTTCTCGAAGATGTCCTCGCTCCTCGCCTCCTCGATGATCCTCTTTTCGTCCTCCTCGGTGATCTCTACGTCCTCGTACTCCTGTTCCTTGGACTCGATGGACAGCACGTCGAGGTGGATGTCGAACAGGGTCGACTTGATCTTCTCCCCTTTCTGGACGGACCTCAGTACGCCGTTCAGGCTGACACGGTCGCCGGGGAATATCTTACCAGCGAGGTCGTCCTCAAGGAAGCCGGTGAGCCTTTCGGGCTGCGCCCCTCCCCTTAGCCCTTCTGGGTTCTCCTGGATCTCTATCTTCTGCGTGTCGATGTACTTGGACTCCTCGGCGAGAAGGAGGAACTTGGTGCTGCCTGCGGTCCTCCCGCAACCGTTCTGTTCCTTGTAGCATTCCAACGGCTCCTTGAAGAACAGCCCGTCCTGGGGCTCGATGATGACCGCAGGGCAACGGAAGCACTTGAAGTGCGCCTCGGTCATCTTCGGCCTGACCTCGGTCGCCTTCCTGACCAGCCCTTCGACGGAGATGAGCTTCCCCAGATGCTCGCTCCGAAGGTGCCTTATCTCGACCTTGCTCTGCTTCGGCAGCTCCTTGACCCTGAGATGTATCTTGATGTCCCCGCTCTTGCCCTGCTGCACGATCTTCTTGATGGCCTTCTCCCCGATAGAGAGGACGGTGTCAGGGTCGTCGAGCATCTGTGACGCCATGTCGGGGTCGAACATGTCGATGTCGTTGTAGGATATCGACAGGCTCCTTACCTCTGGGTATCGGTCCGCCACCTCCATAACCTTGAGCCTGTTCTCGCTGGTCTCGAAGAACTCCTCCCAGCGCGCGATGAGGTCCTCGTCACTGTAGTTGATCGGCAAAATCATCACCTTTGAACGATGGTCACGAACCCCCTTCGTGACCGGGGCTGATATCGTTTGCTTAGGGAGATGCTCGAAAGTGTATATATCAATGCTGGCACCTTGATTTCCACTGCATGTTTTCGATGTCAAAATATTTTCATGCCAGATTCCATAGGAAGCAGAAGAAACGGAGGGGGGCGGGACCTCCTTTTCACCCCTCCTCCGGCAGGTACTCGTTCTGTATCTCGACCACCTCCGCGCTCGTCCTAGCCTTGGAGTACCTCTCAAGAGGCTCGCGGTTGAGGTCGAGGAAGTTCATGCCCCACGTGAACTTTGAAAGAAGCGCCTCGGCCTGTTTCTTCTCGCCCAATATGTATACGGAAGCGGCCAATGCTTCCACGCTGCTCAGGCGGAAGGGTCTCCCCCAATTGACGGGGTTGGCCGCGAGCATATAGGGAAGGGCCCTTTCCGCGACATTCCCTGGAAGATCTGGCAGTCTCTCGATGTTCGCCCAGGAAAGGTCCAGGACGACGATGCCATGCTGATGCGCCCTCTCCTTATCCTCTTGCGACAGCGCCTTCTGTGCCATGGGGTTCAGGACTATGCTCCCGTAAGGGACGGACCTTATTCCTTTCAGCTCCTGGACGAGCTTGAACCTTACCATCTTCCTGGATGTGCATTTCCTAGGGTCGCAGTCCCTCTCATCGTAGACGAATAGAGGTATCATCTTCCTCCGAAGGTCTCTTTGACGAACGCCCTGATCCCGTCCCTGACCTTGCGATAGTCAGAGATGACCTTCTCCTCGCTGCCCTCGAGCTTTGTAGGGTCAGGGAAGCTCTCATGGATGTAGTCCTTCCCCTGTATGAAGAAAGAGCATTCTTCCTCAGCTTCATCGCAGAGCGTGACGACGTAATCGAAGGGCTTGCCATAGTAGGTATCAACGTTCTTCGACCTCGCTTTGGTGATGTCGATCCCTATCTCCTTCATCACCTTGACGGCAAGGGGGTCGACCTTGGAAGGTTGCGTGCCCGCGCTGAACGCCTCGTATCGGTCTTTGAAGAGGTGATTGACAAGGCCTTCCGCCATCAACGACCTGGCGTTGTTGCCCTGACAGATGAAGAGTATGGTCTGTTTGCTCTTGGCCATTTGACTTCCCCCAGATGATCTTTGAATTGTGAGGTGGCATTTCCGAATTACCATATGCACTTGTATAGGGTATAAGGCAATAAGGAAAATTGTCACAATGGCCATTTCCTACAGAAACATAATCTTTTTCATGAATTCTACTAATAAAATAGTAGTTGAAAGGATGTTCTAAAAATTGTTGGGGGCCTTGGGATAGGTTTATTTCCTTGGTCCATGTTATTCAGTATGCCACCGTGATGATGAACCCAGCTCTGATCTGGTGAAGAGAGACGGGCGAGCTGAGTGGTCACAAATATAAGAAAAAATCAGTGACCCGTTGGATCACTGGAAATTAAATGATTTCTTTATGCTGGGACAGATATGGTAATTGAAGCAATCGCATTACCGTTATTTTTATCCCTGAGGGTTATGGTTGCCGTATCGCCAGCAGCTATCGTAACATCAGCATAGTCCCCAGCTCCAACGTTCGTAGAACCGGCTATTGCCGAAGTTAATGCTGTTGGGATTGTTCCTGTTGCACCAACAACGGCCAGTTCAGTATCAGCAATAGGGATGTCATCGCTAATAGCGATTAGAGTTATCCTATATGTCCTGGAACCGTCTTGGTTTGTAGACAACAGGGTGTCGTCAAATGTTCCAGACGGCGTCTGATCCTGATCCCCACCAAATCCCATGACCATGACGTACAGAACTGCCGCCAGGACCACGGTGATGGCGACCATCAAAATGGTTGCGATGACCGGTGAAACGGCCTCCTTCTTCTTTCTCATGTTCCATGTCTTCATATTGTTCAGTCCTCCTCAGAGCGGATGCCCTGAGTGAACGTGATATTTTCTTAGGATGTATATATTTATCTCGGTGTTATTATCAATAATAAAATGTAAAAATATAGCCCTCCTGGCCTTATTCTAACATTATCAAAATCCGAACTATCGTCAGGTCCTCATATTTATTGATAGGAAAGTGCTCCCCCGGTTATCTCACTCCCCGCTCTTCGGTACGTCCACGACCTGGTCGCTCAGCAGCCCGAGCATCTCCTTCACCTCGGGCCTCAGCTGGTCCCCCAGGCCAAGTATGACGGGGTACGCCTCCTTTTCCTTCAATGCTGTCATCAGCACATGGATGAACCCGGTCAGCATCCTCACATCATTGTGCATGGACAGCGCGTTGGCGGAATCTATTATGACGACCTTCCTCTTACCGTCGTCGAACTTCCTGAACAGGTATCTCACGCGCAATATTATCGTCTCCAGCATCGAGGGGCTCTCGACGAAGGATATCTCCTCGGAATCGACGCTCTGCATCGTCGCGTAGGAGATGCAGTCGACGAACCTCACGTGGCCTCTGTCGATCTCGAGCGAGTCGAACGCTCCCATTATCGTCCTGGCAGGCACGGAGACCGCAACATAGATGCAGTCGAGGTCGTTCTTCCTGCAGAAGTTGTCCACCAGGCCCGAGATCACCTCGAAGTAGCTCTCCGGGCCCATCAGGAATGTCACCGCGACAGATGGCCCGACCTCGTCGAGCTTTTCCATCACGGTCTCGGCCGCTTCCTTTGCCATCACTGACCGCTCCCTTTCATGAGCGGGGTCATAAGGATCCCGCACGAGGTGATGTCGAACGCGTACCTTGCCCTGGAATGCTGCGCCCCCGCCATCTTCTGCACCTGGAGCACCCTTATGAAGTCCCCGTCCCTCTCGAAATCCTCCATGAGGATCCTCCCATCGGCGCTCAGCGGCCCGATGGCGTCCTCGGGACCCGAGGACACTATGACCGTGGTGCATTCCTTCTTTGACATGGAGTCATTCAAGACCTTCATGAAGTCCCGCTCCACGCCCGGCTCCATGTCCATCAACATCGGGGTTATAGGGTCTATGACCAGCCTCTTCGCCCCGTTCTTCACGATGATGTTCTCGATGGCGTTCAGGAGATCCAGTGCCGCGTTCCTTCCGAGGGGCCTCCTAGGCTGAGGGACCTTCCCCATGATGTCCTCGATGTCGACCAGGCGGATGGTCTTGTCATCGATCATCCTGTCATCGAATACGCACAGCCTCACGGTCCCCTTGAAGGCCTTAAGGGGCGAGCAGGTAGTCGCAATATAGACTCCTTTCTCACCCATCAGCGCCCCTCTGACGAGGAACTCCACTGCCAGCGTGGTCTTCCCGCACCCGCATCCTCCAGCTACGTTCACGGTCCCGCCCAGGGGAAAGCCGCCTCCGATGATCTTGTCGAGGTCCTCGATACCGCTCGGACATCTTTTTTCAAAGAGGATGCGCGCCGCTGCCATTGCGTTGCGCATGCCCTTCAGGTCTTATATCGTTTTGCGAGCCTTAGATGTTCTAGCGAAACAATATTATCGGGGGGCGAGAACTGCACTACCATGAAGCCCGTACTGCAGGTCGCCCTTGACCTGATGCATCTCAAGAGGGCGCTGGAGATCTCGAAGGAGGCCGTGAACGGGGGCGCGGATTGGATAGAGGTCGGGACGCCTCTCATAAAGAGCGAGGGGGCCGAGGCCATCCGGGCCATCAAAAAGGCCTATCCAGGCTACACCGTCGTGGCGGACATGAAGACCATGGACGTCGGGGGGTTCGAAGTCGAGATAGCCGCGAAGGCCGGGGCCGATGTCATAACGGTGATGGGGCTTGCCGACGACTCCACCATTTCCGAGTCGGTGGCGGTGGCCAAGCGGTACGGCTCGAAGATCATGGTCGACCTCATGAACGTCGAGGACAAGGTGTCCCGGGCCAAGAGATGCGAGGCTCTCGGCGCAGGATATGTCTGCCTCCATACAGGCATCGATGAGCAGATGAAGGGCAATGTAAGGGTCGAAGACCTTGTGAGACAGGTGGTCGATGCGGTGAAATTGCCAGTGGCCGTCGCCGGGGGCATAACCTCCGAGAGCGTGGCGGACGTGCTCAGGGCAGGGGCCACGATAATCATCGTAGGCGGCGGCATCATCAAGACGGACGATGTGACCGAGGCCGCCAGGAAGATGAAGATGGCGATGGAGGAGCAGCGGAACATCTCCGCCTCTTTCGAGAAGAAGTACTCGCAGGACGAGCTCTTCGAGGCGTTCTCGAAGGTCTCGACTCCGAACATCGCCGACGCCCAACACAAGAGGGGCGTGATGACCGGCCTGGTCATGAGGAACCCTCACGGCACGAAGATGTGCGGCAGGGCATTGACGGTCCAGACCTCCAAGGGCGACTGGGCGAAGCCGGTGGAGGCGATAGACCACGCACAGAAGGGCGACGTCATAGTCATCGACGCTGGCGGGAGCGACGTGGCCGTCTGGGGGGAGCTGGCCTCCTGGAGCGCCAAGGTGGCGGGGGTGGCAGGCGTGGTCATCGATGGCGCGGGAAGGGACATCGATTCCATCATCGATATGGGCTTCCCCATATTCACGCGCCATGTCTCCCCGCATGCTGGCGAGCCGAAAGGCTATGGGGGCATCGGGCAGGAGATAAACTGCGGCGGACAGCATGTCAGGACGGGAGATTGGATAATAGGGGACGAGAACGGCCTCATCGTGGTCCCGCAGGAGAGCGCCGTCGAGGTCGCCAACCGCGCGGTGGACGTGATGGAGCGCGAGAACCGTATAAGGGAGGAGATCAAGAGGGGGCGCACCCTCTCGAGCGTCCAGGAGCTGGAGAAATGGGAACAGGTCCGCTGATGAACCTTCATACCCACACCATATATTCGGACGGCTCCTTTCTGCCGGAGGACGTGGTGCTGAGGGCCTGGCAGGGCGGGCTGAGGCACATAGCTGTCACGGACCACTTCGAGACGAGCAAGCTCGACGACCCCCTGACCAGGGAGACGTTCCCCAGGTACCTGAGGAACCTCAGGGCGCTCAAGATGATGTACCAGGGACGCATCAATGTGGTCGCGGGGGTGGAGATCGACACCAACCCCGAAAGATGCGACCATGACAGGCTGCCTTACGACATGCTGAACGAGCTTGACATCGTCCTTTTCGAGTACGCGCATGACCGCATGCATGGGGGGATGTCGCTGGACGAGCTCAAGGACGTCAGGAGCAGGCTCAACATACCCTGTGGGCTGTGCCATTGGGACGTCGACAGGATATTCCCTAATGCCGACCCTGGGGCAGTCGCGGACAAGCTCAGGGAGCTGGACCTGTTCGTGGAGGTGAGCACCTCCGACTATTACGTCAGGAACGGCCTTCACTTCTACGAGCTGGGGGAGAGGTTCTTCAAGGCGTTCGGTGGGAAGGTGATGCTGTCGATAGGGACCGACACCCACAGGCGCATCGACGAGGTCGTCAACATCAGGCAGGGGATGGAGTTCATACGGAGACATCGCCTCGAGGACATGATGATATTAAAATGAACTTCTACATCGTGAATAAAATAGAATGTTATTTATTCTGATATATGCAATAAATTCTGGGGAAGAGGTTGAGGAAAGGTCCCATCATTGACAGGAAGGCCGAGTCCTTCGGGCTTTGGGTCGTCCTTACTGTGGTATCATTGGCCGGGGCGGTGATGATAGGTCTCATCGTGCTCAGCTACAACGACCCGCATGTCAACGATGGTCTTCCATATTATGTCGAGCTGGGCCCGGTGGTCAAGGACTCCTCTGTCGAAGGCAGGTACAAGGTCATGATCGATTCCAAGGTCGGGACGCCGTTCTCGGCTTTTGAACTGGAGATCGATGGTCATATCTCGAAGGTGTCGCTGGACAGGCTCATAGGCATAGATGCTGCGTGGCATATCGATGGGATGGTCGTCTACATCGATGATGCGAACGGCAACGGCCTCTGCGACCGCGGCGACTCCGTGGTGGTCATCTCGGACATGAGCGGCCCTTCCAAAGAGGTGGACATGACCGTGAGGAGCGTGCAATATGGAATGAAATTGGCGAGCGTCCATTTCACGCTCGAAGGGGCTGCCGAGGACGATGAATGATCAAAAAGACAAGAGGTTTTAGATAAGAGGTTTAGTACTGGCCCATCTTGTTCGCCATCGCTTTGAGCCTGCGGATGCGCTCCTGCACCGGCGGATGCGTGGAGAAGATGCTGACCAGCGCGCCTCCCTTGAAGGGGTTGACGATGAACAGGGAGCTCGATGTGGGGCTGCCGAGCTGCATCGGATATTGCCTCGCGCCCGCCTCCAGCTTTTCCAGCGCCCTTGCCAGATACAACGGCTTGCCTATCAGCATCGCCCCTTCGGCATCGGCCTTGTACTCCCTGGACCTGGATATCGCCAGCTGCAACAGCATTGCGGCTATCGGCGCCGTTATCGCGACTATCATCAGGACGATGATGTTCCCATTGTTGCGGTTCCCTCCGCTGAACAACGAGCCCCAGAAGGCCATCCTTGCCGCGAAGGATATCGCGCCTGCGACGGTGGCGGCGACGCTCATGACGAGTATGTCCCTGTTCCTCACATGTGCCATCTCGTGTGCCAGGACGCCCTGCAGCTCGTTGTCGTCGAGCAGCCGCATGATGCCCTCGGTCGCCGCGACGACCGCGTTCTTGGGGTTCCTGCCAGTGGCGAAGGCGTTGGGGTTCTGGCTAGGGATGACCGCGATCTTCGGCATGGGCAGGCCGTTCATCGTTGCTATCTGCCTCACGAGGCGGTGGAGCCTCGGGGACTCCGCCTCACTTACTATCTTAGCCCTGTAGCTCCAGAGCACTATCTTAGCTGAATAGAAGTACGAGATGAAATTGATCAGGCCGGCCAGTATCAGGAACATCAGCGTTCCGAGCACCCAGTTGCCGATGAAGTACGCTCCCACGAGCCAGCCGATGGCCATGAATATGCCTATCAGGACGAGGAACATGAAGAATGTCCTCAGGTTGGCAGTGACTCCGCTCATTTGCTCACCAAGGCGTCAATGATGCCTGTTTTATTTAAATGGTTCGCTCGCACTTCTATAAAATGCTTCCCTAAAGGCCATAATGTCTGGCCCCTTGTGATAAATGAACCAAAGTTTGTCCTATTTGTAGAACCGATGGCAGAAAAAGGCATCAAAGCAACAGCTTTCGGACCTCCGTCATCGCCCTCTCGATGTCCTTCTCGCTCGGGAGCTTGCAATGATCTTTTATCAGGCCAGTGTCTGTCATGACATATCTGGCCGTAGGTCTGAAGCCCGCATGTTCCAGCGAGCGGGAGCAGCAGGAGATCGGACAACCGTCCAAGGCCACTATCTTCGGGCTCCTCCTTGCCAGGTCGAGCATCTTCTCCTCATGACATCCGATGCTGGCGATGCAGGCGAACAGCGCCAGCCCTTCTGATTCTGCCCTCAGGGCGCACGAGTTCGCCAGCTGTCCTACGTTCGCGGAGCCTGAGCAGGCGAAGACGGTCGGCCTCGGCCGCTCCCTCTCTTCCACGGTCATCGGCCTGCCCCAATATCTGTCCATGCTCATCGTCGATCGCTCCTTAATGATGGTGGTGCTCACGGCAGGCATTTTCTGGACCCGCCTTATCCAGGAGCCCTCTCCACCAGCTTTCCAAGGCGTCCGAGACCTTGCCCGAGCATCCCACGTAAACCTCTATGCCCCTCTCCCTCAGGGACCTTATTGCCTTCGGGCCCAGGCCCCCGCACAGCACGATGCTTACCCCTTCGGCCTGCAGCAATTGTGGCGGCCTCGCGGACCCGCCCATGTGCTCACCGGTATTCTCAATCGTCCAGACCGCCCCGGACTCGGTGTCATAGAGCGTGAACGTCGGTGCCCTGCCAAAGTGCTCGTGAACATCGTCGTCCATCCCGCCATGCCCGTTGCTCGATATCGCTATTATCATACATCTCACTTGATATTGACGATAGGGCCGGCGAACGCCTACCGTCTGATGATAGGTTCGGCGAACATGTTAGCCATCTACCTGAAGATAGCTGGCCAATATCTTTTTTTGAGCCCTCCTGAGCATGATGTCGAGCGTGGGCTTTGAGATGTCCAGCATGCCCGCGAGCTTGGCCAGGTCTATCTTGCGAGGTATGTCATAATAACCAAGGTCGAACGCCAGCCTGATCACCTTGTCCTGCTGAGGGGTGAGCTCCCTCTCGGACCTCAGATGTCTGACGCTCTCCAACGAGACCTCGCTTCCGGAGGCTTCGAGCTCCCCCTTCAGCTTTCGGAGCTCCTCCTGATCGGTGGCGATCACGGTCCAGGTCATCCTGCCGTCCTTGTCGCCTTGACCCTCCTCAAGGAAACAACGGGTGTGCATTAGGGCCCTGCAGGCCTCGCACGAGGGGTGCTCTGCAGTGACAATATGCCTCCCTGGAGAGACCGTCGTCACCTTGAAAGAGCTGTCGCCATCCTCTAACCTTCTGACGACCTCCTCGGTGCTGAGGTCGTCGCTGTCCACGCGCATCAGGCCCTGTCCTCCTCCACCGAACGACGGGGCGCATCTCATCACCTTGACCGTATGTCCTGTGGCCTTGCTGAGCCTTGCCACAGGATTGCATGGCATATGGAATGTCAATTTGGCGAGGATCAAGCGCCTGCCTCCTTTATCGTGATGGCCTTTCCGTTCACCAACGCCTCTGCGACCTTTCCCCTGCCGCTCATCAGGAGCCTGCATAGGGTGGGCTGAGAAACCCGCATCCTTGTGGCAGCTTCGATCTGGCTCATCCCTTCCATGTCAACGAGCTTCATGGCCTCAAGCTCTTCTGCTCTCATCACCACCACCTCCAGGTCGGACATCGGGACCCCTTGCGGTTTGAACGATGTTGATCTTGGAAGAGCGCTCACATTCGCGCAACATCTCGGTCGGGGCATAAGTATTGAATTGTAATTCAAAACATTAAAAACATCCGGGGACAGCGGTAGGAACGCACTGTCCCTACGGATGTGGCGGGGGCTTTAGTTATCTTATACGTATAGATGGTGATGCCAGAATGAGGTTCCACTGGCCCCCATATGGGGGGAGGCAGGACCTTTAGCGATGTTCTATTTGACGGCTAACTTATTAGCCGCCGCTCGATTGCCAACGGCTAAATACATTCGATATTTTCTATGGCCGATACCATGCGCATAGCCGTCACTGGGGCAGCGGGCTTCATCGGGAGCACGCTCACCGACCGGTTGCTTGAGATGGGCCATCAGGTCGTTGCGATCGATAACTTTGATGATTACTACTCGGGCAAGATGAGGTTTCTCGAACCGCATCTGAACGACCCGAGGTTCTCGTTGCATAGGGAGAGCATCCTCGATATCGATGCGATGAGAAGGTGCTTCGAAGGTGCGGAGGTCGTATACCACCTGGCCGCCCAGGCGGGCGTCAGGATCTCCGTCAAGGACCCGATGAGGTCCCACCAGGCGAACGCCACCGGCACCCTTGCTGTCCTCATCGCGGCGAGGGATGTCGGCGTGAGGCGCGTCGTCAGCTCTTCTTCCTCCTCGGTCTATGGCAATGCAAAGGTACTGCCGGTGAACGAGGACATGCCCCTGAGGCCTGTCTCTCCATATGCGGCCAGCAAGTTGGCGGCAGAGGACTATTGCAGGCTCTTCTACGAGCTCTATGGGCTTCAGACCGTCTCGCTCAGGTACTTCACGGTGTACGGCCCGAGGCAGAGGCCTGACATGGCCATACGCATCTTCACGGACCGGGCGCTGAAGGGGCTGAGGCCCCAGATATTCGGGGATGGGGAGCAGACGAGGGACTTCACCTATATCGACGATGTCGTCGAAGCTGTGATCAGGTGCGGGTCGTGTCCAGACCCGAAAGGTGGGGCGTTGAACATCTGCTCGGGCCGGACCGTCACCGTCAATCAGGTCGTAGAAAGCATCCTCAAGGCGACCGGCAGGGAGGACCTCACGCCCGAATACCTGCCGCCCCAGCCAGGGGATGTCGACCACACCTGGGGGGACAACAGGAAGGCAAGGGAGCTCCTGGGTTGGGCACCGAAGGTCACCATCGAGGAGGGCATCGAAAGGTTCGTGGAATGGTACAGGGGCATGAAGGAGCTTCATGACCAGATCAAGTAATGTGGCCAAGGCCGGAGCATATCGGCCTCAAGGGACCTGATCATGCCACGGAATAGACGACGTTCTTACCTTTCTGGGCGGCCTTGACCTTTCCTCCATCGATAAGCTCTTTCAAGACCTCAATGAGCTCGTCCATTTCATAGCCAGAGAAGGCATGGAGCTCTTGGAATGTCGCTCCTTCCCCGTTGGCCAGGAGGGCCGTCAATTTCTGTTTGCGGCCTTCGGCCCGCTCTCTCTCCTCGCGCTCCCTCTCGGCCTTCGCCCTTGCCGCCGCCTCAGCTGCCAGCTCCTTTTCCTTGGCCTCGGCCACAGCGTCGACCTTCTCCTTGAACAGGAGCAGCGCCCTTTCCCTGAACCTCTTCACGTCAGCGTTCAGCAATGTTTCGAGCTCGTCGACATCGATGCCGAGCGCCCTCCACGGCGCAAGGGCCCCGGTGGCATTGCACACCGCCTTCCCAGCATCATCGGTAGGGACCTCGAGGGACGGGATGTACCTTACCTCCATCCCTCTGAGGGCCACATGGACCTCCTCAAGCCTGCGGGAAAGCTCCTCCTCGTCGGCGACCTCCCCGACGAACAGCGGCTGCCCCTTGACCTTCTCGAAGCCAAGTCCATGCATGATCTGGAGGACCTCAGAAGGTGACCTCCCCTCGCTGGAGTATATTACACGGATGAACGCCCTCATTCCTCTCACTCTGAGGGGGGATGGTTGGCTGGAAATTATATAAGTTGGCCTCGGTCCCTTGGCAAAAGAGAATATTCTGGAGGTCCATTGCAGGCCGAGATGACGAAGGAGCAGGAATTCACGATGCGATGGTTCCGGGAATATTATTCCGGTGCGGAGATCGCTGGCCCCACCGAGATAGAACACCGCGAGTTCGGTTTCATGTATTTCGACAAGGACTTCGTCAGGAGACATGTGGGGTTCAAAAGGCCTGAGGACCTTCGGAAATACCTGTCTTCGCAGGTGCCCATGCACGTCTATTACTCTTCTGCCCTATACGATGCGCCCTCCGCACCGAAGATGGAGATGAAGGGCTGGAAGGGGGCCGACCTGGTCTTCGATCTTGATGCAGACCATATCAAGGGAGCGGGCTCGATGTCCTATTCTGAGATGCTGGCGCTCGTGAAGAAGGACATGATCAGGCTCTTGGACGATTTCCTCTTCGGGGACATGGGTTTCGGAGAGGAGGATGTCCGCATCGTGTTCTCCGGAGGGAGAGGATACCATGCGCACATATCGGACAAGAAGGTTCTTTCGTTACGATCTCATGAACGGAGCGAGATCGTCGACTATGTCTCAGGGACGGACCTTGACCTCGATTGGGTATTCCCGCAGAGCGCGGCGATGAAGAAGGAATTCAAGACGCATACGAAAGTGGAAAAGGCGGTCGCGGTCCCTGAGTCGGGAGCGGGGGGATGGAGGGGCCACGCGAGGAGGGCGTTGGAACAGCTGTTCGATGAGCTACGCTTCATGGAGCCCGACGGGGTGAAAAAGAGGTTCCCGGTCCTGTCGAAGTACAAGGACCAGGTCGTCCTTGGGCTGCACAAGGAGCTTTTCGGGGAGAGGCCAGGCGACATGCTGGGATACCAGCTCATCCTGGCGAACAACAGCCTTGAGTACGTCTCGGACAGATATAAGGAGGCGCTGCTGGACCTTGTCCGGTCGGAGGTGAGGCCGAGGGTCGCCGCCGAGGTCGATGAGCCGGTCACCAGGGACATCAAGAGATTGATCCGTCTGCCAGGTTCCCTCCATGGTAAAACGGGCATGCGGGTCATCGAGATGAGAAGGGACCAGCTGACGGACTTCGAGCCCT
The DNA here is from genome assembly GCA_013415865.1 of Methanomassiliicoccales archaeon. NCBI lineage: Archaea > Methanobacteriati > Thermoplasmatota > Thermoplasmata > Methanomassiliicoccales > Methanomassiliicoccales archaeon. The sequence goes on along the minus strand of CP058896.1, from coordinate 1,058,734 downwards.
TGCGCGATGCGTTCCCCGATATCTACCCAGATGACGTGGTGAAGGTACAGGTCAGCTCACCTGTGGACGTCGCCCTCAAGGGTGTGAGGTTCAGAGGGGATGGTGAGATGGAGCTGCCAATATACGCGGCTCTGTTCATGATATTAAGGATGAGGGCCTCCCTTGTCCCATGACATTCAGATATAGAAGGTTTTATTAATTGGCGTTGATATTTTTCTCTGGACAGGAGAGGGCGATGTCAAGGGCAAGGGAACAGATGGAGGGGGGCTTCCGCCTGGACAGGATGAGACGGATAAAGAGCTGGCTCTACTCCGTCGAACTGATGATCATCGTGGTGTTCGTGATCGCTCTGATGTACGCTGGCGGGGAGTTCAGCATCGTACCGTTCCACCTGGGCGTGCCTTCCTTCCTCTATTTCGTCCTCTTCATGTGCATCATCATAATGCTTGAGAGCTTTGTGTTCATCAGGCTGGAGACAAGGTTCCTGAAGAGCCCTAGCTCAAAATATTATTTGACGAAGAATGCGGTCTCCCGCGCCTACATCGTCATCGCGGTGGCGGCGGTCTTCCTGCTCCTTTTCTATCTTCCCTTGCTGAACGATGCTGTAAAGAATGCCACCGAGGACGAGGACGGATATCTTGTCTCTTCAGCGACGGTCCCCGTCACGATCGGTTTCTACAGCAGCGACGTTATCGCCCTCACCAACATGGACATGATCAAGGTGGATACCGATGGTGGATTGGTCTGGGTGTTCATCGTTTCGGAAGAGGACTATGGCGATTATGTCGCATTAGGGGCCGAAAGGCTGGGCACGTATAGAATAAACACGGACATCTATGAGGCCCACCCCGGGATGGAATACGAGCTGCCGGACCTTAGGTATGGCAAATACTTCATATGCCTCTACAGCCCCAACGGAGATAGCGTGAATGTGACCGTTACGACGAGCGCGGAGCTATCGGGACAATTGATAGGTTATGTCCCGTTCTTCTGTGCGATCTTCATCGTCATGAACATCATCTGGATCCTCTACCTCCGACCTATCAAGAAGGTCTTTGAGAACAGGGCTATCTATCGCTGAAGGGCGCAACAGTGGTCGGACGTCCTGACCCTGTGGCCAAGGGCCTCCAATCTTTTCCTCGTCGTAGACGATGGCAAGGCTATGCCTGAGGCCCCTCGGCTGACGCATTCGACCTCGAGGTCGACCGATGGTCTGGGCCTCATGCATCCTATCACTATTGGGACGTCCATAAGTGAGGCGGCATGATCTACTAGTTCAAGGAAGGAATCGTCGCTCAGGGGCGGCCTTGGGTCGAGGGCCGCCCCCCTGGTCCTGACGTGCCTCAGCAGGATGACCGACGCAAGCTCCTTTCCTGCGAGCATCCTGAGAGCTTTCTTCTCTGATATCGTGCTGTCGCCTTCCAGACCGGCGAGGATGTGCGGGGACACCCTCCCAGGGGCATGGGCGCACATTGCATCAATGGTCCTTTCGAAGTCCAAGGGCGTCCTGTCAAGGTGAAGGGTCTCCCTTATCACCTCCGATGAGGCGTGCACATCCACCGAGAACGATTGAGCACCTGTATCTGCAAGTGCCCTCGCGAGGTCTTCGTCCAACAGCCCGGTATGGATGTTCACCAACAGCCCCGTCCGGACCAGCTCCGTGATCTCGTCGATGCGGTCGCACAAGGGCACCCTCCCATCCTTCTCGCATCCCCCGCTCACCAGGACGCCCTTCACACCAATTCTCAGAAGATGACGGCCGACCGTGACCATGCTGCCCTTCGCTGAGACGTCGGTCATGTTATGCAGATATGCCCCCATGCAGTGCTCACATTGTAAGGAGCAGGCCCGGCCAGTGACCGATAGTGTCCTGAAACCGCGGCCTGGATAGTACAGGGCGATGTCTTTAGGCACGGAAAAGGTCATGGACGAAGGGACCAAAAGATTTATTCAATGAACCTCTTTCCTGCGTCAAGGCGATAGAATGAAAGCTTTCCGCGCCACAGGCTCTTACATCATATGCAAACAGAACTCGATGAACAGCGTACAGCCGTTCAGCATCCAGATCGCGGCCGAGGACGAGGCGGACGCGGCCCATAGGGTCATCTCCAACATCGGGTCCAGGCATCGCGTCGCGAGGAAGAACATAAAGATCACGGAGATCGTGCCTTTGAAGAAGGAAGAGGTAACCGACCACGTGGTCCAGCACCTGATCGGTGGTGCGAAATGAACGAGCAGGAGCTTCGCCAGGCCCTCGGCGCACTCGAGGTCTACAAGGCGCAGCTCGAAGGGATAGTGGAACAGCAGCAGCTCGTGCAGGTCTCGCTCGAGGAATACGGAAGGGCGAAGGCCACCCTGACCGAGTTCAAGAACGCCAAGGAGGGCGACGAGGTGCTTGTGCCCATAGGCGGTTCTTCTTTCGTGAGGGCCAAGGTCTCTGACAGCCAGAAGGTGCTCATAGGCGTCGGGAGCGGGATAACGGTCGAAAAGGACATCGATGAGGCGATGAAGTTGATCGACTCCCGGATGCAGGAGATGCTGGACGCCATGAAGAAGCTCAACGAGAGCAGGCAGGTCATCGAGATGAAGTCCAGCCAGCTCAGTCAGATGCTCCAGGCGGAATACCAGGCGATGGGCCAGCAGACACAGATGTGAGAGTGGCCTGCGATATGTTCGAGTCCCTCAAGAAGATCTTCGGGCTGGCGCCGAAGGAGGTGCCCCTCCCTGAGAAGGTGGAGGAGGCCGTCGGTGACACTGGCAGGAAGATCTCAGAGAAGGACCTGGATGAGATGCTATGGAACCTCGAGGTCGGCCTATTGGAGGCGGACGTGGCCCTCCCGGTCATCGAGGAGATAAAGACCACGGTGAGGAGCGAGCTCGTAGGGAAAAGGGTCGATAAGAGGTTCCGGGTGGAAGATGCGATAAGGCTCGCCCTGAGGACGGCGGTGGAGAAGACCCTTCAGGGCGGCACATTTGACTTTGACGAGTGGGTCCTGAGGCGTGAGAGGCCCGTCATCATAATGTTCGTGGGCATAAATGGTACCGGCAAGACGACCGCCATAGCCAAGGTCGCGCACCGGTTGCACAAGATGGGGCTGACCACCGTGCTGTCGGCCTCTGACACCTTCAGGGCCGGGGCGATCGAGCAGATCTCCATACACGGAGATAGGTTGGGGACCAAGGTCATAAAACATCAGGCCGGCGGCGACCCGGCTGCAGTAGGATATGATGCGGTAGAGCATGCAAAGGCGAGGAAGCGGGACGTCGTCCTTATCGATACGGCAGGAAGGATGCAGACCAACTCGAACCTGATGGACGAGATGAAGAAGATCAAGCGCGTCGTCAAACCGCATATGACGGTCTTCGTGGGCGATTCGTTGGCGGGCAACGATGCCATAGAGCAGGCGAGGACGTTCGACAAGGAGATAGGCATCGACGCCGTCATATTGACAAAGATAGACGCTGATGCCAGGGGCGGCGCGGCGCTGAGCATCGCGTACACCATCAAGAAGCCCATAGCCTTCCTGTGCACCGGTCAGGATTATGAGGACATTGTGAAGTTCGATGCCAAATGGATGGTCGAGCGGCTGTTCTCCTCCTGATATCTGACAATGTTAATGGTCCCTTGCACCTCATTCTTTCTGAAGGCATAGGTCCGCCAACAGGCAGGCGAACACCTTGGCATCGTTCAGGAGGTTGTCGACCTTGCAGTACTCGTTCGGTGAATGCATCATCTCGTCGATCGTCTGCCAGACATATGCGTCATATCCTGCCAGCCTGAAATAGTTGGCACAGGTCCCGCCTCCCACGCCCCCGGCCTTCGGGGTGACGCCCCTGACCTTCTTGATCGCCTCGACGAGCGCAAGGAATGCCTTGGAATCTGTGGGGGACGGTCTGCCGCTCTTCGTGAACTGGACGGTCTCCAGCGTGATCTTCGCCCCCGTCTTGTCCTCGAACAGGTCCGCGATCCACCTCATCGTCTTCATGATATCCTCCGGGTCATATTCCGGGAGGATCCTGAAATCAAGGAAGAACGTGTTCTCCCCTGGGATGGTGTTCACGTTCGCCACGTTGATCAGGTGTTTTGTCGGTTCGAACGTCGACATCGGCGGGTCGAATAGGGGGTTGAGCTTGCCATATTTCCTGTCCATGTAATCGACCAGGAACGCTATCAGCTCGGCCCCGATCTTCTCGGCGTTGAGCCCCTTGTGGGGGGTGGAAGCGTGGGTCTGCTTACCGGCCACATTGACCTTGAGCCACATGATGGTCTTCTCCGCCACCTCGATGAAGGTCCCATCAGGGCTCCCTGAGTCCGGGACGTAGAAGATGTCGTCCTTGCCGAATATGTCCTGCTGGAGCAGCCATTTGATCCCCTTGTCCGAGCCGAACTCCTCATCGGCCACCATGATGAGGCCAAGGCCCCTTTCCAAAGGTACCCCCATATCCAGCACGGCCTTGGCGGCGAACAGAGAGGAGATGACCGCCTGCCCGTTGTCCTCGGTCCCCAGACCATACAGCTTTCCGTCCGAGAGCTTCGGTCTGAAGGGTGGGAAGCTCCACGCCTGCAGGTCGCCAGGAGGGACAGTGTCCATGTGGGAGACTATCCAAACGGTCTGGTCGGTCCTCCCTTTCTTTCTGGCCACGATGTTGGGCCGCGACCTTAGCTTGACCCTCTCATCATAACATTCATAGATGTCGACCTCGTCGAACCCGCAGTTGTCCACCATCTCCTTCAGAAGACGCGACCGCAGAAACTCCCCGTCCCCTCCGCTCTCCGGCCCTATCGCCGGTACGCGGACAAGCTCGGAGAGCGCCTCCACCATCTCATCCAGATTGTTATCGAGCAAGGTCAGTTTATCGTCAATGGAAGGCATCGTGATCCGGATAGGATTGGGTTTCGGTGTATTAATTCCTTGCCAGTTATCTTCTGTTCAATACTGTCCTGCCCTAGAAGCTCGGCTTAAATACCACTGAATATTATCATGAAATCATGGAGCTGCAGGAGGCCGCGCTGATCGGTCTTTCCCTTTTCGGTATCATTTTGATCGCGGGTATGCTCTGGCTTCTGTTCGGGCGCCGTAGGAGATGATGGTCACTCACGGCGCACGACCATCGATACGGCGTTCCCTCCACCGAGGCACAGTGTCGCCAGGCCTAAGTCCCTCTTCCTGTCGTGAAGCGCGTATATCAGAGAGGTGAGGACTCTGGCCCCGCTGCATCCGATGGGGTGACCCAGAGCGACCGCCCCCCCGTTCACATTGAACTTATCGTCTGGTATATCGAACGCCCTTTTGACCGCGACCGACGCCGCCGCGAAGGCCTCGTTGTGCTCGAAAAGGTCTATCTCTTCCGGCCTCATCTTAAGCTTTGAAAGAAGTTCCTTGGTGGTGGGTATCGGGGCCTCCATGATCCACTCGGGCCTGGTACCTCCGGTGTGATAACCTATTATGCTCGCCAAAGGCCTGATGCCCCTCTCTTCGGCAAATTTTCTTGATGCCACCACGAGGGCGGCCCCTCCATCGCTCAGCTGCGAGGAGTTACCGGCGGTGACCTGCCCTCCTTCCTTGAAGGCGGGCCTCAGCTTGGCCAACGCCTCCATGGTCGTGTCTGGCCTGATGCCCTCATCGACCTTGAGGACGGTGTCGCCCTTCTTCGACCTGATGACGTAGGGCACGATCTCCTTCTCGAAGCGCCCTTCGACGGTCGCACGTTGGGCTTTCATGTGACTTTGGAGCGATAGCTCGTCCGCCTCCTCCCTTTTTACATTGTGCCTCTCGGCGCATATCTCCGCTGTCATGCCCATGTGGATCTGATTGAAGCTGTCCCAGAGGCCATCGTTCACCATGTGGTCGACGATCTTGTTGTCGTTGAGCCTGTATCCGAACCGCGCCTCTCTCAGAAGATAGGGGGCCTGGTTCATGTTCTCCATGCCGCCGGCGACAAGGACCTCGTGCTCCCCTGCCCTGATCGAGTTCGCCGCGAGCATAACGGCCTTCAGCCCCGAACCACAGACCTTGTTGATGGTGACCGACCCGATCTCGTATGGAAGGCCGGCCTTCACGGCCGCCTGCCTTGCTGGGTTCTGCCCCAGACCTGCCTGCAGCACGTTGCCCATTATGCATTCCTGAATATCCTTCGGGTCAAGCTTGGCCCTGCTCACCGCTTCTCTAATGGTCAAAGCGCCGAGCTCCACGGCCGGCACATCCTTCAGGCTGCCCGCGAACTTCCCTATCGCGGTCCTCGCAGCGCTCAAGATCACAACATCCTGCATTGAAGCATCCTCTCTGGTCCTTTCCAGCCTTTTTCAGCCCGTAGCAAAAGGATATGTGTATAAAATATTGTCGATGGTCCTCATCGACTCATAACGTAATCCTATCATGCTCCGTCTGGCATCTCTTCAGAGGTTTGCTGAGATGCCTTCTCGCGCAGACGGGGGGTTCATACCACCCAGTGGCGATCTTCCTTTCGATCTTACGTCTTTCAGCGGCAGACTCGGGGGCCTTGAGCCTGCATTTCTTGCAACGGTATCCCCCGGCGGTGCCCATCGACTGCATCCTCTTACCACATGTGCCACAGACGGGGTTCGAGACCTTCTCGTACGCATGGACCAGCGCGACTATCTCGAGCTTCTCGATGTTAAGGGTCCTTGGGCTGCGCCTCAGCTCGCCATAGGCCCTGATCCTGTCCCCCACCTGTAACTGCCTTATAACTTCCCTGAAGTCCTTCGATGGCTCATAGGCGGTCATTTCGAGCCTGTGATGGCCTCGGTCCGTGAGCGTGCCTATTACCACATGCCCGCCCCTGATCGTCCTGGGCCCTTCTACGACCGTCGCCTGCACATCATATGAGCGGTCGGGGACCAAACTCGTCCAATTGTGGATTATATGGTCGTCGGTGCCTTGGTTGGTGAGATATAGGAGCCATCTGTCTATCGGCTCCGAGTCGAGGCTGAGCATCGCCGAGGGCAGCACATAGGGGTCATCACCTCTGATCCCGAAGAGCACAGGGCATGGCGTGTGGGGAGATATCGCCCTCCTGCCTTCACATTGGTCGAAGTTGTTGAACGTGGATGTGAACTTCCTGTCCATTTCCAGTACCGACGCGTCAGTAAGGTGCCTTGGCCTCCCCCACCTGTCCCTGGACCTGTAGGCGATGACCTCGAACGTGCGGTCCCGAGGGCGCCAGGACAGGGCGGCGGTCGCGCCTATCACCCCTCTCCCGCCGGCCAGCTCGTACCTCTTGGCACCTATCCTCTCTATCTCCTTAATGACGTCCTCCTTCTCCACGATGTCCCTCACGGCACGCCAATACAGTCGAGGAGAGGGCCTCTTCTCAGTTACGACGAGCCCGGGACTGGCATCCTCCTTGACCCTCGACCACTTATCAAGTAGGAAAGAGCACCTGTCGAGCGCCTCACCTGCCGGGGCGGGCTCTATCATCTTTTGGTAACAATAGACGGGCGTGTCCCTTATCATCCCAGCCAGAGCTGCCTGGCCCTTTCCCCTCCCGAACCTCAACGCAACGGCAGCGTTCCCTCTGGTCTTCCAAGGCACCGCGGGATTGAGCCTTACCAACCTTGGAAGCCCGATGAGGTCGTACTCCCGCATGGCATCGATGACCTCTGTCGCAAGGAACGTGGTGCACATGAACTCCGTGGAATCTGTGTCGTCGAACGCTACGAACATGGTGTCGGCTACCACCTCAGGAATGGGGATTAGATTAAACTTGCCTTGTCACAAGGCTCGATCGCGTCTATGAACATAAAGGGCTCTGCGCCATTGTCCAGATGGCCGGTGATGTAGGCGACGCAAGGAAGCTGGATATCGACCCATGTGCCGTTTGGGCAATATGCTCTCATCAGCTCTCCCTCCTGGTCCCTAAGCTCCAAGAGCTTGCCTCCCCTTGCATCCCTCTGCGTGGTTATCGTGCAGAGGATCTCAAATGGTTTCCCATCGGCGGGCAGATCGGCGAAGTCGTCGGCCTGGCGGGGGGCCATGTCACTGATCAAAAGTAGGGCGAGGACCGAGAGTGTGGCAAGTGCGATGGTCGGCGCGGTCTGGTGTTTGGAGGGGGTCATATACGGTCGATGGATTTTATCAGAAAGGTCGTGTTGGATGCAATCAGACTACCAGTGAAAATCTTGAATAGGGATAAGTCGATTCGCGTCGGCATGGCAAGGCCTGTTTATGTTGAGCATGCTCTTCCATTTGATTGTCTGCTGATCGGGCTTGGTGCTCTCCTGTTCGTGCTTGGGATCCTGGACTTCTATGCGCCAGAACTGTTTGATGTGGGTGGGTGGGGGTATTATCTGGTGTCGATCGGTTTCATCGTTCTTTTGGCGGGGGTTCTCCTTCTTTATGGATATGTAAAAAGGGTCCGCTCGTTCAATAAGATGATGGCGGTGAAGAGCAAGAAGGAGTTTGTTGCGATAAAGGACGAGCTGGAATATACTGCGTGGCGCCTCCCTTCGAGATTCGATGAAAAGGTCGCGAACAAAAAGAAGGAGTTCGACGTGAAATAAGGGGGACCCCTTTATTTCCATTGGAGAGGCTTCCTAATTTCATTTCTCTCCTCTTAGACGTCTTCCACCTGATGCCTTAGCGATCTTCTCGATTTTTCCAACATCTGCCAGATGGCATTTGCCTTTTATTGTGATGTTTTTCGAGTATTCACACGACAGAACGTCGCAGAGGTCAAAGATCCTTGAGACGTTGGATTGTGAATTTGGGAGATTTGGGAGAGATACTGAGATAAAGACGTCCCTTTTGAACCTTGCTTGGATCCTATCCTTAAGCTCTTCAATTCCAATCATTTCCTTTGCAGAGGTTCTTACAATCTCAACATCACCAAGCGATTGGAATATCAAGTTCTCTATATCGAAGTATTGATTTTTATTAGATTTCTTATCTATTTTATTTAATATAATAATTATCTTTTCTTTGTCTATTCTTGGAAGTAGAATCTCCAAAGATACGTTCAGTTTCCTTCGCAGATCATCTAGCGGATCAGAGCAATCTATCACTAGCAACACCAGATCAGAATAAAAGACCTCTTCGATAGTATTCCTAAAAGATTCTATCATAAAGTAAGGAAGGTTCTTTATGAACCCAATAGTGTCAACGATGAGGATATCCTCCCCGCTCAAGGATCTTGTTGTGGTTGATAGAGTAGAGAACATTCTGTCCTCAACCAAAACATCCTCTTTGGTCAACACCCTCATCAAGGAGGATTTACCGGCATTTGTATATCCAGTTAACGTGACGATAAAAAGTTCATTCCTTTCCCTTCTATTCCTCTTTTGATCTGAGACCCTCCTCATCTCTGATAGCTCTCGGTCGATGCTCTTGATCCTCTTTTTGATCAAATCATAGTAAACATCGATGGCATACTCACCCCCTCCCATGAAGCCAGGGTGCTCCCCGGCCTTTGCACTATGTATCCACTCCTTCAAAAGTGGGGCCTCATATTTTAATCTGGCCTTTTCAACCTGAAGTCTGGATTCTTTATTGTTCGCCCTCGTCTTGAAAATATCAAGGATCAACCTTATCCTATCTACACACTCCACCCCCAGCAAACTTTCCAGATTATAATGATGGGACGGCTTCGCCTCTCCATTTATTATAATAGCCTCAACAGGGCTTTCGGCCAACAGCTCCTTTATTTCTTCGACCTTGCCCCGCCCAATGTATAGAGAAGGCTCAGGCCTCTTCCTCCTCTGCACAATTTCGTACACCACCTCATAGCCAGCAGTCCTAGCAAGCTCCTCTACCTCATCGACATCGCGGTCCAAGCTGACCAAGGCCGCCCGCTTTAGGATGGCCGTCCTTTCTTCCAATCACTCACCCGGTCTCCTCAATACCCCTCTTCGATAATGAAGTTTCAACGCCCAAAGACGTTCACATCTCTAGTGGAAATGAAGGGGTAGGGGTTGGATGCCAGAATACCTACTATTTTATTAGTAGAGACCTGCGTTTCCTGTCGAATTCGATGGCCCCGATAAAAATTACCTTTTTATTGGGCAACCCCTTACTATGATTTCCGCTTCTGCGAGCCTCTTAAATCAACTAAACGCTTTCGCCGGGGCGCTCGACGTCATAGAGGTCATCAGGATGGAACCAAATATATTCCAGGCACACCTGGACAGGAAGCAGATATTCAAGAAGAGCAACCGAGAGATTCTGAGGCCATCCTATATACCTGGTGAGCTGCCGCATAGAAAGGAGCAGATAAACTCGCTTGCATCTGTGCTTGTTCCGGCTTTGAAGGGAGAGAGACCCTCTAATATTCTGATCTTTGGAAAGACCGGCACAGGAAAGACCGCCTGCGTGAAATACATCGGGAACGAGATAAAGAAGGCCGATGCGGACAAGGGCCAGGTCACATTCATATATATGAACTGTGAGGTGGTCGATACACCATATGGCGTTCTGCAGAACATCGGCAACCAGTTCATCCAGGACTTCGAGCAGCGGATACCTTTCACAGGATTGAGCATAACGCAGGTCTACCAGATGCTGAGAGACAACCTCGATGAGCAGAGGAGAGTGATAATAATCGCACTTGACGAGATCGATAAGCTCGTCTATAAGAGCGGCGACGACGTCCTCTATCATCTATCGAAGATCAATGATGACCTGAAGAACGCAAGGGTGACAGTAATAGGGATCTCGAACGACCTTCTTTTCACAGACCTTCTTGACCCCCGAGTTAAAAGCCGTTTGGAGGGGGAGAAGATGGTATTCCCCCCGTATAACGCAGAACAGCTTCAGGACATCTTAAGGCAAAGGGCCGCTCTGGCATTCGACGACAACGTCCTTGAGGAGGGGGTCATACCCTTGTGCGCGGCTTTGGCCGCCCAAGAGCACGGCGATGCAAGAAAAGCGCTAGACCTGCTGAGGATCTCTGGGGAGATCGCCGAAAGGGAAGGATCTGAAAGGATATCAGACGTGCATGTCCTGAAGGCCAAGAACAAGATGGAGCTCGACTGCGTGTCGGAGGCGGTACGCACCTTGCCCACTCAGTCGAAGCTGGTATTGATGTGCATCATCCTCAATGAGGAGAAGGGGAACGAGAGGCTCACGACCGGGGAGGTGTATGAGACCTATCGAGATATGGCCAGGCACCTTGGGATGGTGCAGCTGACCCAGAGGCGCATAACCGACCTTATCTCAGAGCTCGATATGATGGGGATAATCCATGCGAAGGTGAAGTCGTTCGGTCGTGGCGGACGCACCAAGGAGATCGACCTGAGCGTCTCGTTGAGCGAGACAAAAAAGGTCCTGGAAGAGGATGACATCTTCCAAGAGCTGAAGCAATACAAACCGAAGAACCAGACGACATTGATCTGACGATCAGGGCCTCTTCGGCCTCTTTTTAGTCCAGGGCACCTTTGACCTTATCCTGGCAACGACGTCTATCCCCCTCCGCTTCAAAAGCACGTCCCCAACCTCAACGGCGATCGGCACTAGGACCATGAGGGCTATGGTCAGGAACAACGCCGTCCAGCTATTATCGGGCACCCCCGGTCCATATGGTCTATATTGTCCAGAGAACCATAGCTTGATCAGCCCGAACCAAGGAAGCTCCGCCTTGGCGGTCCCGATGACCCACTCTTCCAGGACAGGCCCCGTGGAGATGGGGGCCTGAGGGTTCTGGTCGATGACATCATTGTGGTCGCCCTTGGTGATGTAACCACCTCGGCCATAAGATAGAAGGTCGTCAAGATGGATCTCCAAGGTCTCTTTTTTGTAACCAACGCCATAGATGTACAACGTGCCGTCAAGGTCCCACCATCTTCCATCTGATGCACCATCGTGGGACCATTTTTCATTCGGGAGATTGGCCAAGGAAGGAACATCGTAGCTTCCCGACGTCGAATTGAACTCGAGAAGTACTATGGCCCTATGGATGACCGGGGTGAAGCGGTCGGTGCCATCCCGCTTGTACATGACGACGTCCCCATAATCGCCGAAGGTGCGGTATCCAGTGGAATATCCTTCCACATAAGTGACGATGCCACCATCCTCGCCGAGCTCCCTGACAAGTATCAGGTCTCCAGTGTCCATGATTCCAATTTTGCTCCTGTCGTCGGAATGCTGCATGCTGCCCGATTCGACCACCACGAACGGAGGCCATATCCCGCTGTAGAGGAACAGGGCCCCTATGATGATGAGGAAAACGGCGATCGTGATGACGAAGGACCTGACCTCGTCCCAAACCTTCTTTGCGGTCACCATCTATTTACAGCCCGAAGGAACCGTCGCCTTTCTAGATATATTATTGTGCAGGGTTCGCAGGCATTTTTATTATAATGGTACCGCTATCAAGCCGCAGGGGCAAAGATGGACAGACCCGATAACGATACCTATTTCATGCGCATGGCCGACCTGGTCAGCACTCGTTCGACCTGCCTGAGGAGGAAGGTCGGTGCGGTCATCGTCAAAGAGAAGAGGGTGCTCAGCACAGGATACAACGGGGCCCCTAAGGGCCTTAGACATTGTGAAGAGGTGGGGTGCGTCAGGCTCAACAACAACATCGAATCCGGCACAAGACACGAGCTCTGCCGCGGCGTTCATGCCGAGCAGAACGCCGTGATCCAGGCCGCCTACTTCGGAGTGAGCATCAAGGACGGTACGATATACACCACCACATATCCCTGTGTGATGTGCACCAAGATACTTCTGAACGCCGGCATAGCTGAAATAGTCTTCAAGGACGACTACATCGACCCGCTCTCACGGGACATCCTCGCGGAGACCAACGTGAAGGTCAGAAGATGCGACCTTAAAAATTAAATAATTTATTTAAATATATATTATCAATATAATCATAATTACCGGCACCGACAGCATTCCAATATGCATATCGTTTAATCATTTGCTGGCGAATAATAAAATATTCCTCTGAGGAATTGATGACGCCTCTTCATATTCTATCGTTTATTCCGTTTGTCCGTGTCACGACGTAGCAAATGGTTAAATAACATAAATTGATTCGGTGGGGAAATCAGCGGGGAGAGTCCTGTGACTAGGGCTGACACACTTCTACAGATCAAGGACGCCGAAGCAAAGGCGGCCCAGATAATCAAGGATGCTCAGGAAAAACAGAGGGCCATCGTCGCAAATGCAAGGCGCGACGCCATCAAGAGGATCCAGGATGCTGAGGCGAAGATGAGGGAGGACCACGAGAAGGCGCTCGCGACAGAGAGGGCAAAGATCGGGGCTATAAAGGCCGAGCTCATCAACAAAGGCAAGGAGGAGGCGGGCAAAGTCAAGGCCCACTCGGCCTCCAGAACCTCCGCTGTATGTCAGTATCTAAAGGAATCATTCGACAGATCGCTCTGAGGCGCTATCATGTTGATCCCGGAAGAGATGAGCAGGATAATCATCGTCGGTTCAAAAGAAAGCATGAAAAAGACGATAGAGGTCCTGTATAAGAGCGAATCAATTCACGTCATAGATTTTCCTGCGGATGAACAGGGCTTCTCTCTCGGTTCACCATTGCCCGAGTCCTCAGAGGCCTCCAAGAAGCTGCTCAAGCTCCGCGCCCTGGAGAAGGACCTAGGGCTCACCAACGGTCCGGTCAAGGGTACCGTCCCGGTCAGCAAGATCAAGGCGGAGCTTGAGATGTCGATGGAGGAGCTGGACAAGGAGCTCGGAGCGGTCATCGAGGCAAAAGCAAAGGCCGCGGCAAGGCTCAACGAGCTCCAGATCGAGAAAAAGTCCCTTGAACCATTTGTCAAGATCGAGCTCCCCTTAGAACTTTATAAAGGATATTACACGATAGGGGTCATCGCAGGCCATGTCAATGGGGACCCCACCTCCGACATCAAGAAGGTTTCCCCAGACGCGGAGGTCTTCGCCTCCAAGGATGGGAAGAACTTTGCCATCTTCTATCCGCTCAAGGATGCCAACGCGGTCCAGGACATACTAGTTAAAAAAGGGTTCGTGGAGGTCCAGATCCCTTCAGGCAAAGGGATGCCTTCTGACAGGGTCAAGGAGATCGACGAGGAGATCCTCAAGCTCCAAGCATCGCTCGAGGAATCGACCAAGAAGCTCGACGAGATCCGAGAGAAGTTCGGATTGACGGTCGCAGCGGCCGATGAGCAGCTGAGCATAGAGGTCCAGGTGGCAGAGACCCCCTTGCGTTTTGGGACCACCCCCCATGCCTTCATCATCGATGGGTGGGTACCGACCGCCGATGTGGACAAACTAAGAAGAGCACTTGAGGAAGGGGTGGGGGACAAGGTCTTTTTGGATGTTCTGGAGACCGCCAAGAGGTTCGAAGGCCATGCTCACGACACTGGCCACATCCAACTGATCGATTATGGAAAGAAGGACGAGACGCCCTCCAAGCAATCGAACAACAGAACGGTGAAGAAGTTCGAGTTCCTGACCGAGATGATCTCAACGCCTAAGTATAATGAGATAGACCCCTCGTTCGTACTGGCCATTACCTTCCCTCTCTTCTTTGGTCTGATGGTGGGCGATGTCGGTTATGGTATAGCATTCGCTAGCCTGGGCGCCCTCGGTCTCAAGAAGTGCAGGTCCCCGGAATGGAGGACGATCGCCACGATGCTGTTCTTCGGGGGCATATGGGCGATCATTATAGGTTATTTCATGTTCGGTGAAGCGCTCGGTATGCACTTCGAGCCCATGGGAGACGAGCTCACATGGTCCACCTTGTTGCACACGAACATAGACATGCCGTTCATATCTGAGCCGTTCAGCAAACTTCACGATGTGAAGATCCTGCTGTTCATCTCCTTGATGATTGGGTTCGCGCATCTTGCCATGGGCTTTGGCATCGGATTTTACAACAAGACCATAAGGTACGGTCTCAAGCACGCGGTCATGGAGAAATTCTCTTGGCTTCTGATCCTCATAGGCGGATGGTTCCTTCTCATCTATATCATCGATATGCTGGTGGCCCCATTGGATTCTTGGGGATTCCCGCTGTTGGACATGTATCTCTACATATCTTTGGCAATGATCATACCGGGCGTGGTAATGGCTTACCTGGGCGAAGGGGGCGGGGCCCTCCTTGAGCTTCCTGGGCTGATGTCCAATGTCATGTCCTATACACGTCTTACTGCGATAGGGATGTCAAAGGCTGGCCTGGCATTCGCCTTCAACACACTGGCCTTTGAGATAATCATAGACGTCACAAAAGAAGTGGACATCGTTTTTGCGATAGTTGCATTGGCAGTGTTCATCGTCGGACAGCTGATGGTGTTCATCCTTGGGATAATATCCGCGGGCATGCACAGCATCAGGTTGCATTACGTTGAGCTCTTCCAGAAGTTCTACGAGGGCGGGGGGGTCAAGTTCGACCCGTTACGCATCGTGAGAAAGATAACAACCGAAAAAGCAGGTGAGTAAGAAATGGCAGACTTGGGATTGATAGCAATCGGAGCGGGAATAGCGGTCGGACTAACTGGTTTGGCATCGGCCATTGCCGAGTCCTCCATCGGTGCCGCGGCGGTCGGCGCCATGGCCGAGAACGAGAAGCTCTTCGGTAAGGGCCTGATCCTGACAGTTATCCCTGAGACCATCGTCATCTTTGGACTGGTCGTCTCCGTTCTGCTCTGGATCAAGATGGAGTGAACGGGAAGCTGAAAGCTAGCAAGAGGCCGTTCCATGGCATTGGATAATGTAGTTGGACAAATCTTGGACAGCGCGAACAAAGAAGCAGAGAAGCTGATCCAAGAAGCGGAGAAGGAGAAGGCAGCGATCCTTCAGCAGGCCGACGAGAACATCGCAGCGAAAAAGAAGGCCCAGGAGAAGGAGCTCGAGCTTGCTCTGGCCCGTCTGAGACAACAGGAGATGTCCAGTGCCGAGCTCGAGGCGAAAAGGGTCGTCCTAAACGCCAAGAAGGCCGCTTTGGACGAGGCGTTCCAAGAGACGTTGAAGGAGCTTAACTCCATATCTTCGACCGAAAGGGCCAAGGTCTACGGAAAGATCATCACCAAGGCGCAGAGCGTCATCCCTAACCCTAAGGTCTATTGCCCGAAGGGCGACGCCGCCCTCCTTGGAAACGCGATGGGCGTCCGGGCCGTAATCGAGAAGGACATGGAGCCAGGGCTCATTCTCGAGAGCGAGGATGGAACGATCAGCCTCGATTACCGTTTCAAGACGGTCCTGGAAGGCGTCTGGGAAAAGGAACTGAAGAACGTTTCGAACATCTTGTTCGGGTGAACTGATGGCGCTATTGTGGGGTAGGAACAAAGGTAACTATTCATATGCCTGCGCAAGGGTAAAGGCCAAAAAGAGCTTGTTGCTCACAAAGGACAACTACCCCAAGCTCCTGATGATGGACCTGAACGAGATCGGACGTTTCCTTGGAGAGACGCAGTACGAAGTAGAGATGGCCGAACTGGCATCGAAATATGACGGCGTCAACCTTATCGAGCTCGGCACGGCGAGGAACCTCGCAAGGGTCAACAGACAGATCATATCGTTCTGCACCGGCGATCTGAAGGAGACGGTCGAGAAGTACCTCGGCAGGTGGGATTATTGGAACATAAAGACCCTGCTGAGGGGTAAGTTCTCAGGGGCGACCAAGGAAGAGGTACAGGAAGAGCTCATCCCTTCAGGCAAGCTCTCTGAAGAGTACTTGAACCACCTCTACTCCCTTGATACCATCAACGACATCTTGGAGGACATAAGGAAGAGGGCCAACATCGTCCTTCCTGATGATGTGAGGTCGGCGTTCGAGACGAGCGGCACGTTGGGGCCGATCGAGGATTACTTGGATAAATTGTACTACCAGGACCTGATCGGACAGCTCGAGAAGGGTTCAAAGGCCGACAGGATGCTCCTCAGTTTCGTGAGGAAGGAGATAGACAACGTCAACATATTGACGTTATTGAAGCTCAAGCGCGACAAGGTCCCGGTGGACAAGGTAGGAACATACTTCATTGACGGCGGCCAAGAGCTTCCTGTCAAAGAGCTCATAAGGCTGGCATCCACCGAGACGATGGACCAGATGATCTCTGAGATGAACAAGCTCTCGTTCTACGAAGATATAAAAGAAGAACTGGAGACAGTGAAGCAGAAAGGGTCGCTCACAGAGGTCGGCCTGGCCTTGAGGAAGATACAGGCGAAACAGTCGGAGAGGTTCGGGCACGTGTACCCCCTCTCCGTGCTTCCGATAATCGATTACATGATAAGAAAGAAGATCGAGGTCGACAACATCCGGGTCATCGCTCGCGGCAAGCAGAGCGGGCTGGACGTCGAGCAGATAAAGAAACTGCTGGTGGTCTAATGGACGTAGCGGTACTAGGAAACGAGGAGTTCGTCATCGGCTTCCGCCTAGGCGGCGTGAAGAGGACGTACATTCCGGCCCCGGACATGTACGAAAAGACGATATTGGAGCTCATCGCCGACCCGTCCATCGGTGTGTTGGCGATCGATTCAAATGACATTGACAAGCTGAGCCCGACGGCCAGAAAGAAGGTGATGGAGAGCATCGCCCCGGTGGTCGTCATGGTGGGCAGGAAAGAAGGCGACCTTCGCGAGAAGGTCAAGAGGGCAATTGGCGTTGATCTATACAAGACATGAGGGGTTTAAATGGCGAATGAAGGCAAGATCTATAGAGTTGCTGGACCTGTCGTGACGGCAGAAGGGATCTCCCCTAGGATGTACGATGTCATCCTGGTCGGCAAGGAAAAGCTGATGGGAGAGGTCATCAAGATCGTCGGTGACAAGACCGTCATCCAGGTATACGAGGATACATCGGGTGTCTCCCCGGGCGAGCCTGTCATCAACACTGGACAGCCCCTCGTCGCCGAGCTCGGCCCCGGCCTGCTCGGGAGCGTTTATGATGGGATACAAAGGCCCCTCCCGGAGCTGATGGCCGTCATGGGAGACTTCATCAAAAGGGGGGTCGCCGCCCCCGGTCTGGACCGTAAGGCGAAATGGCAGTTCACCCCGACCGTCAAGAAGGGGGACAAGGTCGCACCAGGCACCGTCATAGGTACCG
Source organism: Methanomassiliicoccales archaeon (assembly GCA_013415865.1). Classification (NCBI taxonomy): domain Archaea; kingdom Methanobacteriati; phylum Thermoplasmatota; class Thermoplasmata; order Methanomassiliicoccales; species Methanomassiliicoccales archaeon. The sequence continues at coordinate 1,040,752 of CP058896.1, read as the reverse complement.
TACCTGAGAGGTCGATATTGCACAAGGTGCTTGTCCCGCCAGGGGTGTCCGGAGAGGTCCAGGAGATAAAACAGGGCGAGTTCACCGTCACCGACACGGTCGCCGTGATCGGCGGTAAGGCAGTAACGATGATGCAGAGGTGGCCCGTCCGTTTCGGAAGGCCCTTCATAAAGAAGATGGCCCCCGACGTCCCGCTCGTCACGGGGCAGAGGATCCTCGACACGCTGTTCCCGCTCACCAAGGGAGGCACCGGCGCCATCCCCGGCGCGTTCGGTACCGGAAAGACCGTCACCCAGCAGCAATTGGCCAAGTGGTCGGATGCCGAGATCGTCGTTTACATCGGGTGCGGAGAGCGCGGGAACGAGATGACCGAGGTCCTTACGACATTCCCAGAGCTGGAAGACCCAAAGACCGGCAAGCCCCTCATGGGAAGGACCGTCCTCATCGCGAACACCTCCAACATGCCGGTGGCTGCCCGTGAGGCATCCGTTTACACTGGCATGACCATCGCAGAGTACTACCGCGACATGGGCTACAACGTCTCTCTGATGGCCGACTCCACCTCCAGGTGGGCAGAGGCCATGAGGGAGATCTCCTCAAGGCTGGAAGAGATGCCTGGTGAGGAAGGATATCCTGCTTACCTCGCCGCAAGGCTCTCTGAGTTCTATGAGCGTGCAGGCAGGGTCGAGCTTCCCGATGGAAGCCTCGGCTCGATCTCCGTCGTAGGTGCGGTGTCCCCACCAGGCGGGGATATGTCCGAACCGGTCACGCAGAACACGCTGCGCATCGTCCGTGTCTTCTGGGCGTTGGACTCAAAGCTACGTGAGAGAAGGCATTTCCCTGCCATCAACTGGCTCACCTCATACTCCCTTTACGCCGGAGGTCTGGACAACTGGTACAAGCAGAATGTCGCAGAGGACTTCCCGGAGCTGCGCAACTGGGCTATGGAGCTGTTGCAGAAGGAGGCAGAGCTCCAGGAGATAGTGCAGCTCGTCGGTTCTGACGCGCTGCCTGAGGAGCAGAAGCTGACGCTCGAGGTGTCGAGGATGGTCCGAGAGATCTTCCTGCAGCAGAACGCATACCACAAGGTCGACACCTATTCCCCGATGATCCGCCAGTACAAGTATCTCAAGATCATCAAGATGTTCAACGACCATGCCCAGAAGGCCTTGGAGGGAGATGTCCCGGTCGACGCGATCTCCAAGATGAAGGTCCGCGCCAGACTGCAGACGGCCAAACTCGAGGAGAACGTTGACCAGATCCTCGACTCCATCCTCGGCGGAGAGCTTGCAAAGGAATTCGAGACCCTGGGGGCGAAGTAAATGACCACAAAGGAGTACAGAACGATCTCGCAGATCGCTGGTCCGCTCGTCTTCGTTGAGAAGACCGAGCCGGTCGGATACAACGAGCTGGCCATCGTCCGTCTGCCGGACGGGACCGAGAAAAAGGGCCAGGTCCTTGACACCTCCGACGACTTCGTCGTCATCCAGGTGTTCGAAGGTACGGCCGGTATCGAGAAGGCCTCGGGCGCGAGGTTCCTCGGCGAGACCATGAAGATGCCGGTCTCCCGTGACATGCTGGGCCGCATCCTCTCAGGGAGCGGTGAACCGTTGGACGGAGGGCCGGCGATAGTTCCTGAAAAGAGGCTCGACATAGTCGGTGCGGCCATCAACCCATGGGCCCGGGACTCGCCATCAGAGTTCATCCAGACCGGGATATCCACCATCGATGGGATGAACACCCTGGTGAGGGGACAGAAGCTACCGATCTTCTCGGGGTCGGGCCTTCCGCACAACGAGATCGCCCTGCAGATCGCACGCCAGGCAAAGGTCCTAGGGGCCCAGGAGGAGTTCGCGGTCGTCTTCGCCGCGATGGGCATAACCAACGAAGAGGCGCAGTACTTCATGAAGGACTTCGAGAGGACAGGCGCGCTGAAGAAGGCCGTCGTCTTCCTGAACCTGGCCGATGACCCTGCGATCGAACGCATCATCACGCCGAGGTTGGCGCTGACGACCGCCGAGTACCTAGCCTATGAACTAGGATACCATGTCCTGGTCATCTTCACCGATGTCACCAACTACTGCGAGGCGCTGCGCCAGATCGGCGCCGCCCGCGAGGAGGTCCCTGGCCGTCGTGGCTATCCAGGATACATGTACACCGACCTGGCCTCATTGTACGAGAGGGCAGGGAGGATCAAGGGAAAGAAAGGCTCCATCACCCAGATCCCGATCCTTTCAATGCCGGGTGACGACATCACGCACCCCATAGCCGACCTTACCGGTTACATCACGGAGGGCCAGCTCGTGGCCAAGCGCGAGCTAGTGCGTGCTGGTATATACCCCCCGATCGACGTCTCCACATCCCTCTCCAGGCTGATGAACGAGGGCATAGGCAAGGGAAAGACCCGAGAGGACCACAAGGCGGTATCAGACCAATGCTACGCCGCCTATGCGGAAGGGAAGGACCTCCGCGGTCTGGTCGCCATCGTCGGAAAGGACGCATTGTCCGAGCGTGACCGCAAGTTCCTTGACTTCGCCGACCTCTTCGAAAAGAAGATAGTCAAACAGGGAAGGGACGAGGACCGCAGCATCGAGACCACGTTGGATATGATGTGGGAGATACTTGCCACGCTTGACGAGAGCTCCTTGACCAGGATCGACCGCAAGTACATCGAGAAATACCACCCGAAGTACAAGAAGGCCTGAAAAGGGGTTGAAGGATGCCGCAGAGGGAAGTGAAGCCGACAAGGTCCGAGCTCCTCGAGATCAAGAGGAAGATCAAGCTCACCAAGTCGGGCTATAAGATCCTCAAAATGAAGCGGGACGGCCTTATCATCGAGTTCTTCAAGATCCTGGAGCAGGCGAAGCAGGTCCGTGAGAAGGTCACGAAGAACTACGAGATAGCGATGGAGAAGATCGCCATCGCCGACGCCGTCGACGGGGTCATCGCGGTGAAGTCCGCCGCCTACGCCCTGAAGACCAAGCCAGAGATCAAGCTGAGGTCCAAGAACGTCATGGGACTGGTCGTACCAGAGATCGAGGCGAACTCCATACGCACGCCCATGGACCAGAGAGGCTATGGCGTCGTCGGGACCTCGGTCTACATCGACGAGGCCGCAAAGGCGTTCGAGGACCTCGTTGAGACGATCATCGAGGCCGCGGAGATAGAGACCACGATGAAGAAGCTGCTGGACGAGATCGAGAAGACGAAGCGCCGCGTCAACGCCCTGGAGTTCAAGGTCATCCCAGAGCTCCAGGAGGCAGAGGCATTCATCCGCCTGCGCCTTGAGGAGATGGAGAGGGAGAACACCTTCAGGCTCAAGCGCGTCAAGCAGAAAGCCGCGAAAGCATGAGACTGGAAGACCTTTACAACACGCCAGAGAAGCGCGCCGAACTGCTGCGCTACTTCTGGATCATCTCTCTTTTCATGATGATACTCGGCTTTTTCTTCATGTTCATCTTCTGGAACGGCCCACCGTGATCACGAGCTGAAGTCCTCCACGTGTACCTGCCCCGTCCCAAGATGGACCAGGATGAGCTTGGCGGGGTCGGGGTTGAAATTATGCATCTTTTGGAAGGTCGTCTGCGACTGCCAGGTCGAGGCATTGATAAGCCTGACCCCGTTGTAATGGTCCACCCCCGCGCCGTGGACATGCCCTGTGACGAAGATGTCCGGGACCCTGTCGATGACAAGGAAGTCCCTCCTCTCCGGGGCCAACGGCGTCCTGCTTCCGTAAATGGTGGCCAGATGCCTCCTCTTGAGCATCTCCTTCATGGCCCGCAACGGATCTGAGTATGATAGTCCCTTAACGGTCGCCATGAGGTCGTCGAAGGACTTGCCGTGGTACGATAATATGCTCCTTCCCTCCACCTCGACATAGGCCGGATTCCCTATCAGCACGGTCGAGGAGTCGAACATCCTGGCTATCTCCCCTGCCAGCGCAGGCTGCGGCTCGGCCGGTCTGACAGCATCATGATTTCCAGGCTGAACGATGACCCTGATGTCGTCCGGGACCTCCTTCAGCAGCTCTGCCAGCTGATAGTACTGCTGGAAGATGTCGTCTATCTCAAGCTCCTCCTCCTGATTGGGGTAGATCCCGATGCCATCGACGCAATCGCCTGGGACGACGAGGTACTGGAGGCCCATGCCCGGCCCCTCGAGCTTGACCCAATCTATCATCTCGTCCCACTGTCTTCTCAGGAAAGTGTTGCTCCCGACATGGACATCGGACATGAAACCGATGACCGAAGAAAGGTCCCTCCTATCCATACCGCTCCCATGAGGAATATCAGGCCTGATGATCGCCGTTGCCAGGAGCTTCTTGTCCCGCGAGGTGGGCCTTCCTATCACCCCGACCACCTCATCCTGCAATATCGAATCGTTGACGAGCCTGGAGTCCCTTGAGATGAGGACCGTCATCCTGCCCGTCTCGTCCTCAATCTCCACCATCCTGTCACCCGAGCTCCAGTCCTTGACCTCATTGACGATGCCGATGACCTTGACCTCCTTGTCGACCGAGAGCCTCCGGGGGTCAAGGGCCTTGTCGACGGTCGTTGCCCCGACCATGTCCCTTCGCTTCAGTAGCAGCCCTTTCAGGGCGGCGAACCTGTCCTGAAAATACTGGGCGAAGCCCTCGACCGTGGCTATGCAGTCTGAGACGCCGGTGACGTCCTTCACCACCACAACGTCCCCGTCGTGGAACTCCCTTACCTCTGAACATTGGGGCACCATCCTGCGCGCCTCGATGGCCGCCCGTCTCTCTATGACGGCCACCTTCCTCAGGTGGTCCATGGTGATTATGAGCGGCCGCTCCTCCATGGCATCTATCGCCCCTCGGATGAAACCAAGGGGGTCCTCCTGGCTACGGATGAACCTCTCGGCCTCGGAATCAAGAAGGAAGCCTTGGCTGGCCAGGGACTCTATCAGCCTGTCGCTCATCGGTCTCGGATACGGGAATCCGTTTTTAATAGTTATTCCCCTTATGACCAGGACATATGATGGTCTCGGTCAGGGCCAAGGTCTACCCTACGGAGGATGCGGAGAAGGTCAGGGAAGCGGTGCTCAACATATTCCCGACGGAGAACGTCGTCGTGGAGGAGGACGAGATCACAGCGAGGCCCACCGAACTTGGGACGTTCATGACGCTCATCCGTCAGCATAGGATACTGGATGCTGTGAGGGGGAGGATGATCGCAGGCATTGAAGGGAACAGGACGACGTTCCATTTGAACAAGCAGGCCGCATATGCTGGAAAGGTGAGCATGGCCGAGGGGTCACCGCCCCTGGGCAACATCACCGTCACCATCGAGGATGACGACATAGAGGCATCTATAAGCCAGATCGCCCCCATGACGGTGGACGGGGAGGTGATAGAATGAACGACAGGATAGCCATATCATCACATGCCCTGACGAGGTTCTCAGTGGAGGAGTCGCTCGCATTTGTGGCCCCCAGGTTCAAGGGCTGGGAGATCGTCGGGGAAGGGGGGCACCATCTTCCGGACATAGAGCCCGCCCTCAGAGCGCTGCTGCCATCATATGACCTCAAGGTCTCGGTGCACACGCCGCTGAGCGATGTCAACATCGGCAGCCTCAACCCAAGGATGAGGGACCAGGCGATGAAGGAGGTCATCAGCTCGATAGAGGTGGCAGGAAGGCTCGGGTTCGGCCCCTTCACCTTGCATCCAGGATTTTACACTCCTCTTGGAATGGTCGACCGAGAAGAGGCGAGGCACGTCACCATCGCCTCTATAAAGGCGATCGATAAAGTGGCAAAAGAGAACAGTGTGACGGTGGCGTTGGAGAATATGCCTGACATGCCCATCTCGATGGTCAAGACGCCGGATGAACTGCTCTCGATGATCGAAGGGACGGAGATGAAGGTCTGCCTTGATATCGGGCATGCGAACACAACGAGGAATATACACGAGTACCTTGGGCTCAAAGACCTGATAGTCAATATACACATCCATGACAACATGGGCAAGTACGATCAACATCTTCCGATAGGCGATGGGAACATCGATTTCGCCCCGATAATCTCCAAGCTCTCGTCATATAAAGGAAGGTATGTGATCGAGGCGAGGAGGCTCGAGGACGCATCAACCTCTAAGGAGAGGCTAAATGACCTCCTATCCCATCATTAGGTCAGTTCTTCCTCTGGCACCTCGTGCAGGTCAACGTACCATCATGGTATCTTGCCTCGGTGTTACCGCAGTACCTGCAGACGAACCCGAACCCGGTCTGGGGGGTGGGCAGGGATGATTGGACGGGCGGCGGGACGGATACATTATATTGATCGACAACAACGGTCCCACCGGTCGTCACTGGCTTTTCTAAGATGATTTCCTTCCCGGTCAAGAACGTATAGACCTTTCCTAGGTAGTAAACGAAGCAGATGAACCCTGCGGCGAGTATCGCCAGCGTAAGAAGGCCTACGGCCACGTCTGCAAGGTCGCTCTCGAAGACATAGGTCGGCATGGCCAAGTAGTCCACGAAGAAGTGCATCATCACGGAGGCGTAGAGGCCGTATCTCAGGAAGAGATAGCCAAGGCCAAGCCCCGACACGAACGTTGGCGCTATCTTCCACAGGTCCCAATTGAAGACATGCGCAACACCGAACATCCCTGCAGAGAAAAAGAGGAAGAAGATCGCCGCCCCCTTAAGCTCGAATCCCCCGCCAAGTAGATATCGGCGGGCAGGCTTGCGATGGCCGGTCACAAGATCGTATAACAAAAGAGGGACCCCGATGTAAAGGACCCTGGTGATGACCTCCTCCCAGATAGAGGCGTTGGCAAGGTCGTACATGATCTCCCATAGGTCCTGGTCCTCCAGACCGGGCGAGGAGGGCTCGACGCCGAACGCCTGGACCAACAGAACGAAGATGACATTGAAGAAGACGACTGCGAAGAAGATCGTAGCTATCACGAACAACGGGCTGTGCCCTCCTTTCGGACGGATGCCCATAAGCTCCTCGTTGAAGGTCCTCCAGCTCTTCCATGTCATGAACGCGAAGGACGCGACGATGCACACCACGATGAAACCGAGGTACAGCAGGAACGCTGGACCGGTCACCTCGAACAACGTCACGATGAATGGTGTGACTATGAAGATGGGAAAATGAAGGCCAGAGTTAGGGGCGATTATTGTTACACCCCAAAGGAGCAGGACGACGTTCAACGCGACCTCGATGAGCACCGCCAATGTGACGAACGCAACGACGATGGCAGCAAACCTTCTGGTCTTCTGCCAGGTCGTCTCCTTTGGCAATGATGAGTATAGGTACGGGCTATATGCCGGCACCGATCGAGGAAGGGACGTACTGGCCCCGCAATATGGACAGAAACGGGAATCTTTTGGGATGGCCCTCCCGCAGTGACCGCAGAAAGGCCATTTTGGCGCGTCCCCACCAGTCTGCTCCATGAGCGCAATCATCCGGAGCGCATTATTTTTAGTTGTCGGTATCACAAGGGAGATACGGACAATGCGATCTTTGACATCTGGCCAATACTTTTACATAACCAAATGAAGAACAGAGCATGGAACCTTTTTATATTCATACAGTTGTTCCAATATAAAGTCCCAAGGGAGGAGAATGATTTGGAAGAGGACAGCAAGGACAAGAATGTGACCTTCGTAACCATCAGCGCTGAGAAAATCCCATTTGGAAGGAACAACTTCATAGAGGTGGCCCGCAAGAGGGCCAAGACGGCGGACGGTGGTGAGAACGAGTTCATTTCGTTGTCCAGGGGCTATTATTTGCCTGATGGGACGGAGCGGTTCAAGAAGTCCGTGACCATCCCGGACGACCCGCAGATAAAGAACTTCGTGATCGAGAAGATCAAGTCGATGTGATCTGGCAGATCACGGCCAACTTTTATTTTTCATTGAAGTACAACATCTCAAGGTAGGAGCGCGTTTCGCTCCCCTCGACGCCCAGCTCCTTTTTTAAATTCCCGATCATGCGAAGACCCTCCTCCACATCCTGCCCCTTATATTCCAGCTCCAGGAAGCAGCCAAGGCCCTCTACGTCGTCGAGACAGATCTTGACATTAGGAAGGTCGAACTCCTCTCTCCACTTCTTTACCCTAAAGGAACCCTCAAAGCCTAATTTTTCTAACAGGCGGCGTGACTCCTCAAAGGGCACATGGAACTCTATCTCCTCTCTAGTCTTTGACCTGCCGTCAAGCTTGGGACCTTTATAGGTCAGGACCTCATCTGCTCCATCCCTGCGAAGCCTGAGCGCCTCGTCAGTCCTGCCGAGATCCCTACATGGATGTTTGAAGTAAAGGTCCTCCTGGACCTTCTCACTGGTCTTTTTACCTCCCAATGAAAGGATTCTCGATAGAACCCCCTCCCGGTCCCTTATCGGGACCTTGACCTCGATCTCCATCACATCTGATGAGATCGTCAAATGCATAGATAAAGCAGAAGGCGTAGGAAATTATATCACATAAGACCGGGATAGAAAGAAGAGGGCATTCCATGAGGTCAGAGCTGGGACTGGTTCACGTTTATACTGGCGAGGGCAAGGGCAAGACGACGGCGGCCCTTGGACTGGCGGTACGTGCGTGGGGGCACGGTCTGCGGGTCTGTGTCATCCAGTTCATGAAAAGCGGGGAGGATTATGGGGAGATAATCGCCCTGAGAAGGATGGAAGGCATCGACGTGTTTCAGTTCGGGAGCGACCGTCTCATAACCAAGGAATCCGTAAGAAAGGAGGACATTGAATTGGCGGAGCATGCCCTGGAGTTCGCCAGGAACGTGCTGTCATCCAATGATTATGATGTGGTGATCCTTGATGAGGTCAATGTCGCCATGTTCTTTGGTCTCATCTCCCCTAGGGATGTGATAGACGTTGTAAGGTCCAGAAAGGAAGGGACAGAGGTCGTTCTGACGGGAAGGAACGCGCCCAAAGAGGTCTTGGACGAGGCAGACCTTGTGACAAGGATGGTGGCCGAGAAGCATCCATACGATGAGGGCGTGATCGCAAGAAAAGGAGTAGAATATTAGGGCCGTGTAAGGTTGCTAGTTCAAACTTCGAAGACGAGAAGTTAGAACATCTGGCATCGTGGTATTTTTTATTCTCTGCTGTAAAAATAAAAACAAATGATTATATAGTCAGATTTCGAATTAATACAATTTAGGATTAGTCTACAATATCTGCTCATACGGGAGGTCCAAAAACATGAGGTGTGGTCCAAAAGGGAGACATAAAAGATCAAAAAGCGCGGTCTCCGACATAATTGGCAATTTATTGATATTGGGCATAACTGTGGTGTTATTCTCAAGTGTGCTCATCTCGGTGATGAACCTCCCAGGGCCACAGAAGCAGACATATGCGGACTTCTCATATGAGCAGCCATTGTTCTATGGGGCCGATGGAGGGACCCCATATGTGATGATAAATGTGACCATGGGCGGGGGGCAGATATTGAACAATGAGGATGTCATCGTGGTCCTCTTCATCAACGATAATCCGCTACGGCTCACGTTGCTCCAGGGCGGTGTAGGCCCCTCTTGGGTCACAGGGGAGACCTGGAGATATAAGGCCACAGGCGTGCTTCCTGATGACAAATTGGAGATAAGCATAATCGACAATACAAACAACAACATCGTCTGGCAGACCAGCCTTGTGACCGGGGTGATAAATCAGGAATATGCTCCGATAATCACAGAAAGAGGCATCGTCCAGTTCCCTCTTTATCAAAATTCTTTAATAACATTCTACTGTAAGGTCGTTGATTTCAATTCAAATCTGAACCTCAACAGTGTGTACGTGGACCTTTCTGGGCTTGGGCTATCAGGGGTAAAATACAAATTGACCTATGACCCAGGGAATGGAACGTTCAGGTCGGCCTCAGGCGTTGTAAAGGCGGACCTTAATTGGAATGGTAAGACAGTAAGGTTCAATGCGACCGACACGACAAATCTAGAGGGATTTGTAGATTATACTGTCGTTGTCTTCAAAGATGAGAAGGGAAATGGAACAATCGGTGGAGGTGGAGGCCCTCCTGGTAATATCGACTACTCCGCGCTCCAAGGATTCAACATCTTTGAGCTCAACGATTGGATTGAAAATGCATTTAATGCCACACCAAGAAGGATATTCGCATACACCGAGAGCGTGGCGGTCGTCGTCGTGAGCAAGTATCTGGTCAACACACAGAATGAGAATCTCTTCCAGGTGATAAACGGGACCACGAAATTGCCATATTCGGCGGTCTCAACGCCCAATGTCAAGTTCGTGCCCTATCTTTACGTCTCTGGTTATTATGTGTACCTAGCCACCTTCAACACGACCAATCTGCCTTACATGTCGTCATATTATTACGTGACGGCATCCCTGAAGGACAATTGGGTCCCCAACAACCAGTTCGTCATGAATGACATGATATTCGTTGCCGTCCCTGGAGGTTCGCAGACGCCTACGTACCCTGTATTCAGGACCTACAAGGACAGTGCATACACGATCCCATGTTCAGACTTCACGACCTACGACCCGACCAACAACGTGATATATGTCGAGATTTTGAATTACAACGGTAATGCTTGGGACCCGTACACAGGGGATGTAGAGATCAGAGATTTCTTCTGGAATGCCCAATTGAAAAAAGCACCAGCATACGATGCTACCAACACCCCATTGAGCAAGTGGAATGGACCCGTGAGCAACCTATGGCAGATAATTCAGCAAGCACCTCCTGGGAAATACCGTTTTGCGATAAACCTGAACAACGTGACCGATGGGAAATCGTGGATACCAGGGAAAAACGCATATGCATTGAGATATGATATGTTCAAGGCAGGCACCGAAAAGAGCCTCTTGAGCAAGATAATCAACATAACGGCCCCATCCATCAAGTTGGACATCACTATAGGAAGCCAACCGACCGGCAATGCCAGGTTCGCCACCGCAAATGCATTGTATTATTACGAGAACGAGAACCAATGGTATCCACCCCAGCTGCTTGAGACCGGAAGCACAGACAAGAAGTACTACAGCCCGACCGTCTTCTTGGTGAGGGCAGGGGACATGAACGGAGATAACAAGACCGATCTGGTGGCAGTGTTGCAAGATGGGAGCACTGACATAATCTACCTCTATGTGTATTATAACTTCCAGAGTTCCTTTGGTGGAGGATGGATAAAGTCACAGATTGCAATTTTGTCTAGCATACCAACAGATATAGCCATCGGGAACATAGATTTTGACAATGATGCCGATGTGGTGCTCAGCTATGCAACCACCGGTATTCTGCACATCTATAGGAACGATGGGGCATGGACGAGAACATCCGTCTCATTGTCGGGAGTCCAGAAAGTAATATTGGCGGATATGGACCCAGCAGGTACGGCTGGGAATGACCCGAGCAGGTCCCAGGACATCATAGTCAGCAGAACTGGGGGAACAATAACCGTCCTTAAGAACCAGTTCGGAAATGGTGTGACCTGGGTACAGCAAAGCCTTAGCTCCACCGGAACGGCCTTGATCGATTTCTGGGCACAGGCAGAATATAACGTCACAGGTACGGTGACGAACAACTACTTGAGCACGACAAGCCCGATCCAAGATGATGGGGTCTATGAGCAGATCAGAGAAAACATCACATATCGCTATGCGCAAACATTCCCGACATTGAAAGGTCCAAATAACGAGGTGAGCGATGAGCTTGTACAATTGAGGTATAGGGACGACATCGTGCCAATAGAAAGCGCCTTCACTGTAAATGCTGGAAGCACGGCAGAGGTCATAGCTTGGGACTCGACCGGTCTTCAGGACGACCTTGTGCCTTTCAAGGTCACGCTCAAGGTCAGATACATGACCGATGAAGCTTATGGAACTACTGGAGATTATCTCATATGGACCAATAAAACGGGTGCGGTTATAAATACCATACAGATCGAGAACACAAGTGGTGCCTGGGTCGAACGGGAGTTCAATATGACCCCCTACGCAGGGACACTTGCATCTGCGTTAACGACCGCCAAACTGAATATAACCAACACGAACACCAATGGGGCGGCCATCAATTTTGATTATTGGTGGATCAATGTAACTTGGAAGACTGGTGACTCCCTTGAGCATATATGGCAGTTCACATTGAACCCGGCCTCGAGCGGGAACCATCAGTTCCAGGTGTATGCGTTAAGGTCACCCAGCATCGATGGGGACAATTTCGTGTTCTATTATTCGACCAGTATAGCCGGTCCATGGACGCAAATTACTTCCGCCACGATCGGGACCAGCCTCCCGATGCAACCTTATACAGGGTCGATACCAGGGACCGTATCTGGTACAGTCTATATACGCGTGAAGGACCTAGGAGGAGTAACGACCTCCAGCCCAGATCCAAACTATATCAGGATAGGTCAAATGAAGATCCTGACGACCGTTTCTTCAACGGCAATCGGTAGCAGCATACTGGCGATCAACGTGGCCGACATGGACCAAGATGGGGACCTCGACATATTGGCCGTCGGTATGAAGACGGGCAATAGAGGTCAGGCGTATGTGCTTTACAATGGCCCAGGAGATATATTCCTGCCTTCTAATATAGTCGCTGTAAGCTCTGCCGATGCTCAACTGTATACGGCCAGATCAATAACAGGTGGAAAATATTTCTCACCATATGGAAAGGCATATCTCGATATCGCAGTCTGCACCAGCTCTAAGATACTCTTCATCAACCAGACCGAAAAATCGACAAGGACCTATTCAGGGCTGCTGTCCTTCAGCTTTTCGAACACGTATGGGAATTTCATGAAGATGGTCGGTGCAGACATTGATGGGAATGGCAGGGACGACCTCATAGCCTATACAGATTCAGGCTACCTGCTCGTATATGCCAACTACCTAGGAAGACAGAGCGCTTCTGGATGGCAGATTTATGTCGTTGACAATCTCGGGGCTGGCATGGTCAACGATGTGGATGTGAGCAAGTTCGCACCTTAAATCAATTCAGGGTGCCAAAAGCACCCTTTATATAACTTATTATCAACACATCATTCTGTAATCAACCCCAAGACCCCTTCGGACCTCTCCAGCTCTACGACCACCAAAAGTTTATTGCAGCCCTTCGAAAGCCTTTCTATGACATCGCTCATATGCCGCTCCCTTAATGAAGCAAGCTCCCTGAGCCCCCTGCTCTTGTTGATCCTTTTATCCCAATCAATAACAAATTTCTCTGGAGACGAGAGGTCGAACCTCATTCTATGGACCCTGCTGGAAAAGAACGCCTCCCTTAGAAGTTCGATGCCACCGACCTTCTCGCAATAGGTCTCGCTGAACAGCTCCTCGTTCATGTCAAGCGGTATGAGCCTGATGCCCCTTTCAGCGCAAAGGTCCATGGTCCTGACATAGCAGGGGGGAGGCAATCTGACCTCCCCGAACGTCTCAAGATTCGCCTGGTACACCTTCTCTATATAGGAAGGCTCGATGAACTCGTATTCCTCTTTATGCGAAAGACCTTCCAGCTCCTCCTTGGAGATCGATATCCCTACGACATCGGGCATGACCGCATCGAACGCTTCCTGGACCTTCTTTTCCTCAGATACAAGTCCCTTTATCACAGGCAGGACGGTCACCTTGCAGCCGTTCAGCTCAATACTTCTCATCCGTCTCACTTCTCTCGATCACGAGACGGCGAAGCTTGACGCCCTCATCAATCTTGCGAAGCTCATCTTTTCCGATGAGGGCCGTACCTCCTATCGACTGCTTGGAGCGGACCCTTTCTATGAAGATCACCGATTCCTTCCCGGTGACCTTGGATATGTCATGAACGACCCTTGCCTTCTCAACGACCTTCGATTCATCCTTACCAAGGCCAGTGAGGATCAGGACCTCGTCGTCCACTGTCAGCGCCTCGAAGGGAGCCCGTTGTGTCGGCCTGATCGAATATCCCATGTTCATGAGGACCCGGAAGATCTCACGGGTAAAGGGGTCGAGGCTCTCGATATCGACCTTCGGACGCTCGGTCCTTTCAGGCCTGAACGATAGCGGGTCCACCGGAATGAGTATCGGGGCGTCAAGGAACTCCTCAAGACGTATGGCCGCATCGATCATCGCGCCCATCCCCGCCTCATACATCTGGATGGTCCTCCTGGAGACCCCCGCGACCTCTGCGAGCGTGCCGAGGCTTATGTTCTTGTCCTCCCTTATCTTATGGAGAAGCTCGCTGTCGAGCTTTACATAAAGCCCACCTGGGGCAGCGAATATGAAAGGCGGTACGTTCTCGCAAAGAAGGTCGGACAAGGTCTTCAGGGATATTATCGGGACCGAGAACCTCGAATAGACTATGCCCTCCTCGATCTCGCCCGAACCAGAGCGCTCCCCTATGAGCAGGGGAGATGCCGCCAACGCCTCGGACAATATCTTCAGCTCGTCCGCGGTCTCTTTTGAGAACGCATCGACATTGCTCAATATCTTGATCAACAGCAGGGACTTGTCCCGCCTCGCGACGATGTCAAAGCTTATGCTCCTCATGTTGAGGGGCTTTGAGACCGTGAACCCAGAACGGATGAGGGCCTCTCTCACTCCATTGATTAGATCGTCACGCTGCACGAAAATATGATTGTCCCGCACGTTTATAAAAGGATTACTATATAGACCGGACCCCACGGCCCGAAATTAAAAAAGGCCAGGTCACTCGACCTTGACCTTTGTCCCCTTACGTTTGCGTGGAACATTCTTATCGAGCACCACCTCTAGGACGCCGTTCCTATAGCTTGCCCTCGTCGAGGACGCCTTCACGGCACAGGGCAGCTCCACCTCCTTTGAGAACCTTTTCTGTGGCACGTCCACATCGATGACAAGGCTCTTGTCGACGACCTCCAGGTCGATATCCTCCTTCGCGATCCCAGGCAGCTCGACCAGGACCGTCACCTTTCCGTCCTTCTCCCTTACGTCGATCAAAGCATCTTCATCGTGGACGGGCAAGGCCTTTCTCATCGGGACGCTGCTCCTCACCTCCTCAATGGGTTCACGGCCGGCCCCCTCGATCCTCCGGTAGGAGACGAAGACAGGCTCCTCATCATCATACATCGGAACGGCGCCTCGGATCATCTCATCCATGCGCCTCCTCATCTCCTCGAACATCCGGTCGAATTCCGAGAAGGGGTCCTCGATGTCAAATGATATCTTCGCCATCATCATCACCTCACGTACTCAAAGTCCTTGATGAGCTTGTTGAACTCCGACACTTCAGACCTGGTCCGGGGCTTGTAATGCCCCAGCGCCGAGTCGAAGTGCTTCTTCATCAGCCTCATCTCGCCCACACGCTCCTTCGTCAGCTCGCCGCCCTCCGCCACGAACTCCCTTATGGCCATCATGACCGCCTCGTTCACGACGGCCGCTATGTCCGCACCGGTGTATCCGTCCATCTTCTCGGCAAGCTCGTTCAGGTCCACGCCAGGGTCAAGAGGCCTCTTCCTCGTATGCACCCTGAGTATGTCCTTCCTGGCCGCCAGGTCCGGGACGCCTACAGACACGAGCCTGTCGAACCTTCCTGGCCTAAGTAAGGCCGGGTCGATCATGTCTGGCCGGTTCGTCGCCGCGATGATCACGACGTTATGTAGCGACTCCAGCCCGTCCATCTCCGTCAGGAGCTGAGATATCACCCTCTCGGTGACGTGAGAGTCCGAGCTCCCTCCCCTGACAGGGGCGATCGAATCGATCTCGTCCATGAATATTATGCACGGCGCGGCCTGACGTGCCTTCCTGAAGGTCTCCCTGACCGCCTTCTCCGACTCTCCGACCCACTTGCTCAGGAACTCTGGCCCCTTCACGTTGATGAAGTTCGCCTCGGCCTCCGTTGCAACGGCCTTTGCCAGCATGGTCTTTCCGGTACCAGGAGGCCCGTACAGCAGTATCCCCTTCGGAGGTCTTGCGTCCATGCGCTCGAAGACCAGGTTGTACTTCAGGGGCCATTCGACCGCCTCCTTCAGCTCCTTTTTTACGTCCTCCAGGCCGCCAATGTCATCCCATTTGACGTCCGGGGACTCGATCAGGACCTCCCTCAGGCTCGAGGGCTGCATCTCCCTCAGGGCATCGAAGAAGTCCTGCCTCTTGACGATCAGCTTGTTGAGCACCTCGGCGGGTATCGAGTCCATCTCCAGGTCCAGGTCCGGAAGCACCCGTCTCAGGGAGCGCATCGCCGCCTCCTTGGCCAGCGCTTGCAGGTCGGCACCCGCATACCCATGCGTCAAGGCGGCGAGCCTCGCCAGGTCAACATCCTCGTCCAGAGGCATGCCCCGCGTGTGGATCTGCAGGATCTCGAGCCTGCCTTCCTTGTTCGGTATGCTGATCTCTATCTCCCTGTCGAAGCGGCCCGGCCTCCTGAGCGCCGGGTCCAGCGCGTTCGGGCGGTTCGTGGCCCCTATGACAACTACCTTGCCACGGGACTCCAGACCGTCCATCAGCGCGAGCAGCTGCGCCACGATGCGCCGCTCGGTCTCACCGGTGACCTCGTCCCTCTTCGGGGCGATCGAGTCTATCTCATCGATGAATATGATGGTCGGCGCGTTCTCCTCCGCCTGCTTGAATATCTCCCTGAGGCGCTCCTCGGACTCGCCATAGAACTTGCTCATGATCTCCGGTCCGCCGATCGAGACGAAATTGGCGTTGGTCTCGCCAGCGACGGCCTTGGCCAACAGCGTCTTTCCTGTCCCAGGAGGACCATGCAGCAGAACGCCCTTGGGGGCTTCGACGCCCAGCCTCTCGAACAGCTCTGGGTGCCTCAGCGGCAGCTCGATCATCTCTCGGACCTTCTTCACCTCGTCGCCCAGGCCACCTATGTCCTCGTACGTGACCTTCGGTATCTTCGACAGCGTGTCCTTAGCGGGCTTGTCGCTGATCTTTATCTCCGTATCACGCTGGATCATCGCAGCATCCGCAGCTGGATGATATGAGACCACGGCCAGGTCGATCCGCCTTCCCATGACGTTGAGCTCGACCACGTCGCCTCTCGTGACGACCCTGCCCTCCAGGGCCTGGCCCAGATATTCCTCGCCCCCCATTATCTTCATCTCCTCCAAAGGGGCGAAGGTCATCTTCTGCGCGCTCTTAACGACGATCTTCCTTATGGCCACCTTGTCGTCCAGACCGACGTTGGCGTTCCGCCTTATATGTCCATCGATACGTATAAGTCCGCGGTTCTCGTCCTCCGAGTAGCCTGGCCAGACGACCGCAACGGTCTTCTTCTTGCCGTCTATCTGAATAACGTCACCGGGTTGTATGCCCAATATCTCCATTATCTCCGGGTCTATCCTTGCGATCCCCTTGCCAGCGTCCCTCGGCTTAGCCTCAGCGACCTTTAGCACTTTGTCAGTAGCTACCATATCTTTTCCTTGTCCATCTTCAATTTATCATCCTATCGTTCATCAATAAAGGGTTTTGATGGCCGACATCATTGGATGTCGACCTTCCTCTTGGCCCTCTCCGCTTCCTTAACCTTCGGGAGCGTCAGCTCCAACACCCCGTTGTTAAGCTTTGCTGAGATGCCCTCCGTGTCGACGTTCTCGGGCATCGCCAGCCTCCGGTGGTAGTACATGGACCCGCGCTCCTTGCGGATGTAGCCCTCCTTCTCCTCATCCTTGGAGGTCTCCTTCTTGGCGGTGATCTCCACAACGCCATCGCCGATCTCGATGTTCACGTCCTCCTTGGACATACCAGGCAGGTCTGCTGTGAGCACATACCTGTCCCCTTCCTCTCTAAGGTCGATGGCAGGTACCCTGTACCCTCCCGCGACGACCTGGGGGAACCAGAACCTGTCAAGGTCCATGGTCCTGTCATTTATGAACCTCTCAAGCTCCTCGAAGATGCTCATAGGTCCCCACTGGAACGGGACCAGTTCTGTCCTTCTTTTCGCGTCCATGTCGATCCCTCCTGATTACAACCTTAAGTTGTATACTTTACAATGTATAGTATAGTTTGCGCTTCTATTTAAATTTTACTTTAACACCCTTTTAAGCTCCTCCTCAAGGTCCCGCAGATGCCTCTCCATCTTTCTCTGGAACTCTTTCACCTCGGCCTTGATGCCCGGGAGCTCCTTTTCAAGGTCTTCCCTAACCTTTCCGGTGGTCTCTCTTACATCCATCTTTGTCTCCTTGATCCCCTTTCTGACATCTTCAAAGACGATCTTTCCTAATCGGTCGATCTCCTTGATCCCCTTCTCAAAGTCTTTCTGAGCATCATCCAGCAACTTTTTCAGTTCCTCGACGTATTTATCGCTCCTGTCGCTGCCCCCTTCGGTCATCTTTTACACCCCCGGCATATCTCTCTAGAGTATCCTTCACATACTCGTCCCTAAGGCCCAGCGTACGGGCCAGGTCCTTCTCGTCAAGCTCAGGTCTTTGCATATAGGCATAAAGAACGCGCCTTTCATGGTAATCATCGATAAGCGCCTCGATCAGATTGTACGCGTCGTTCAGGCTCTTTTCCTTCTCCTGTATCAGGCGGGCCCTCCTCTCCGCAAGCGCCTCCAGTTCCCGGTCGATGTCCCTGATCTTGCCCCTCGCCTGCATGAGCTTGTCCTTGAATTCTTTCAGATCTGAACTGGACATCTCCTTTTCATTGACATCGTCCATCTCAAGGACCCTTTTCACGAGCTCTGTGTTGAAAAGACCTGGCCCGATGTCCACCGTGATCGTGAACCCGGTGGTCGGAACATAGATCTTCCTTGATGGGCCCCCCTGGTCGCTCTCCTCGCTGTAAGACCTGACAAGGTCGTAGTCCTCCAACACCTTGAGGTGCTTCATTATCCCTTGCTGGCTTAGGCCCAGCTCCCTGGAGAGCTGAAGTGGATAATGCGGTTCACGCATCAGCGCCTCCAGTATCTTCCTTCTCGTAGGGTTCTCTATCACCGAGAGCAGCATGTCGAGCTCGTCCATAGGGGCCACCTTAGATATCAACTACAAGTTGTATACATTACTTGTACATCCTCTTATTTAATATTCTCGTTCTACCCGGTCCGGGACACGATCGATCATCGAAGACCAAGCCCCAGACAATATTTAACTACGGCATCCCTCTTAAGGTCTGATGCCAGGCGAACTCCGTGGCGACTTTGTGATCATCGAGGACCAGTCCGAGGCGAGCCAGATCTACAACCGCGGTTATTATGGATATCCGCAGCGGGGTGGGAGCCTGGAGCTCGACATAATGGAGGCCATCTATCTTACAGAAAGTGACCGGTTAAAGGTGTTCTCAGATGGAAAGGAGATAGGCCTGCAAGAGCTCGTCCATGCCGGCGTAGGGAGCAGGCAGGATTTCCACACGCGCTTCCTGGTCTATCGGGACCTCCGACAGCGGGGGTATATCGTCAAGCTTGATGGGGGGGATTTCGATTTCAGGATATTCCCAAGGGGCGGGACCCCGACGACATCCCAAACAAAGGCGTGGGTGCTCGCAGTGTCTGAAAGATCCTCGTTTAGCATCGTGGATATGTTAGCGCAGGCAGAAATATCCGAACGGACAAGGAAGGAGCTGCTTCTGGCCGTCGTCGACGAGGAGGGCGACATAACGTATTATGAGGCGGAAAGGGCCGACCCTCATGGGGAGCTTGAGAAAGAACCGATGATCGAGGACGCAAAGGGGATTCTGGTAGAGGACAGCGTGCTCGTCATCGACGAGGCCGAGGCGGACGCCCTAATAAAGGAGGGGTTCTATGGAAAGAAGGTCGGAAGATTCCTCCAGCTCTCGTTGATAGAGGCCGCCCATCTTCAGTCCTTGGGAAGGCTCACCGTCCGTTCCAGCAGGTCTGGTAGGAACATCAGGGAGATAGCGTTCAACAAGAGGGCCAGGGCAGTGCAGCCAGATTTCGATATGAGGTTAAAGGCCTTCACGGACCTAAGGTCCAGAGGCCTGGTGGTAAAGACAGGGTTCAAGTATGGGACCCATTTCCGCGTCTACGAGGGCGATCCAGGAAATCACCACTCGAAATATCTTGTTCACGCGGTACCTGAGGACTATGTGACCATCTGGGCCGAGGTATCGAGGGCCATCCGTCTGGCCCACGGGGTCAAAAAAGAGGTACTTTTCGGGCGGGTTGGAGAAGACAGGGTGCAATATGCAAAGCTGAAGCGGGTCAGGCCTTGACGGTCTTCGTCCCGTCCCCGGCAACAGGGGCCATAAGGTCCTCCAATGCCTTTCTGGCACCTGCGATGTCCTCAGAGTCAAGCTCGATCGCCGCATTCAACAGCTCGGCGGCCTCCTTCTGCTTTCCAGTGTTCTTGTAGATGGTGGCCATCTTGACGAGGAAGTTCGTCTGTTTCCTTACGAACTTGGTGTAGTGGATGGCCTGCCTGTAGGCCTCGATCGCCTCCTCCACACGGCCTCCCTTCAGCAGCGCCTCGGCATATCTCGCGTAACGGACCGACCTCGTTTCCGGCATGGCCGGCTGTTCGGCCGTCTCCTTCATCGTCCTGATGAGGCTCTCGATGGCCTCTGTCGGAACGACATCTGCCCCGCACTTGGGGCATTTTACATCTTCGCCCCCTACCTCGGCCTTGCAGGACGCACAGAACTTCGGGAGGCCAGTCCCGCAGGTGGGACAGCAGCGCCAATCCGCTTCGACCAACTGTCTGCAGGTAGGGCATTCGGCGACCGTGGTAGTGCCAACCGCCCTGAGGCGGCGCATGACCGCATCTATCTCCTCTTGGGAAGGGAGGAAGTATTGTTTCTTCATGAATATGAATGCCAATCCTCCAGCCTCTATCAGGATCGAAGCGACGTTGAGAAGGAAGAGCGCATCGAGGAGCACCCGGTCGCTCCCGGTGAAGCCATCGCCGTATGCTGAGAAGGTCAAAGACAATAAGACCGCCCTGACGACCACGCTCACGCCCAAGGCCTTGATTATGTTGGCCCATTCCCCCACCTGGGCTATCCAGATGGAACGGAAGGTCGCCATCTCATAGGCCGCGAGGAAGACAAGGAACAGGAGCGATATGAAACCCACAATAGAGCTGAGGACCCCGAAGATGAAGGTGACAGCCACCGTAGTTATCAGGGTGAGCAGTCCAGCAAATATCATCCAAACGGCCAAGGGCCTCAACAATAGGAATTTCTTGTCCATTCGATGCACCTCAAGTCCTTTTTTTGAAAAACGACCGAGCTATATAATACGTTTTAGGCCCAGGACCATCGGGCCCGGGCTGGAAAAGAAAGGTTTTCAGAGCTGGATCTCTATCCCCAGCTTCTCCGTCAGCTCCTTGTAACGGTTACGGATGGTGACCTCCGTCACCCCGGCTATGTCCGCTACCTCGCGCTGCGTCCTGCGCTCATTGCACAATATCGAGGCGATGTAGATGGCAGCGGCCGCAACCCCCGTAGGGCCTCGTCCAGATGTCAGCTCTTTTTTTGCCGCGTCCTTCAGTATGTCCGCGGCCTTGGCCTGGACCTCTCCGCTCAGTTTCAGTTCGGAGCAGAACCTCTGGACATAGTCCTGTGGGCGGGTGGGCATGAGCTTGAGCTTCAATTCCCTCGTCATGAAACGGTACGTGCGCCCAATCTCCTTTCTCCCTACCCTTGAGGAGTTTGCGACCTCATCGAGGGTCCTTGGGACGTTGCACTGCCTGCACGCGGCGTAGAGCGATGCGGCAACGACACCCTCGATGCTCCTTCCTCTTATGAGGTTCTTGTTGACCGCTTTCCTATAGACCATGGCGGCGGTCTCCCTCACGTTCCGCGGGAGGCCCATGGCGGAGGCCATCCTGTCCAGCTCGCTCAGGGCGAACGCAAGGTTCCTCTCGGTGGCGTTGGACACGCGGATCCTTCTCTGCCACTTGCGGAGACGGTAGAGCTGCGCGCGGTTCCTTGTCGGGATGCTCTTTCCGTAGGAGTCCTTGTTCTTCCAGGAGATCTCGGTCGATAGCCCCTTGTCGTGTATGGTATATGTCATGGGGGCACCGG
Source organism: Methanomassiliicoccales archaeon (assembly GCA_013415865.1). Lineage (NCBI taxonomy): Archaea > Methanobacteriati > Thermoplasmatota > Thermoplasmata > Methanomassiliicoccales > Methanomassiliicoccales archaeon. The sequence goes on along the minus strand of CP058896.1, from coordinate 1,018,846 downwards.
TGCGGGCCCGCTTCTCGCCCTGCTCGACATCGAAAGCCCTCCACTCAGGACCAAGGTCGATGAACTGGTCGTCTATGACCAGGCCGCACTCCTCGCAGATCAACTCACCTCTCTCATAGTCCCTGACCAGGTGACCGCTGTTGCACTCAGGACATCTTTCTATCTCGTCTGTCCCTTCCCTTGGTTTTGGCAGTTGTTCCGACCTCCTCCACATATAGCTGCTTCCCTATGGCGGAGAGCAGCGAAGATCCGCCTGTTGGCTCCACAGTGACGTAAGGTGCTTCTACTGGCCCGAAGACCCTCGCGACCTTGCCCACAGGCCTCTGTCTGTTGTCCACAACTCTGGAATGAGACTGTGGGGCGAAGGAACCGCGAACGATAAGCTTGCCATCAAAACTCACTTCTTGGACATTCCCAAGAAACCGCATACTTCACCAGGGTCTTGCCGATATTAACCGGCGTTAGGGAACCAAATAAGAAACAAATATTTAAACCTTACCCAAACATATATTTGCTTTTGCATGCGGCATATATAAAAATTCCACGTAGATAAGAAGTACCTCTTTTTTCAGGAACGGAGCGGTCCTTGTCCCTTCCGCCCTCAATATCTTTATTGCATAGAGCGTTCCCCTTTATGTGGAAATATCGAAGGACCATCCCCGCTATAGGTCTTTGGTGACGCGGGAAAGGATGAGCGAGCTGGTCTCGCTGGGGATCGTCGCCCCGACCGGCCTCATCGCTCATGGGAGAGGCGAGGCGTTCGACTATCTTATCGGAGAGAGGACAAATCCCCCAGCTCTTGGAGCGGAAGAGGCCGCTGCCGCTCTTTTGCTCGAGGCGAGATCGCCCGTCATAACGGTCAACGGTAACGCGGCGGGCCTTGCCGCAAAAGAGCTCGTTGAACTGGCCAAGCTAGTAGGGGCAAAGGTCGAGGTGAACTTATTCCACCGCACCGACGAAAGGGTCGAAAAGGTCTGCGCTTACGTTGAGAAAGAAGGTGGGATGAAGGTCCTGGGAAGGGAGCCTGATGCGGTTTTACCAGGTATAGCCTCCGACAGGGCCAAGTGCACGAAGGAGGGCATTATGGCCGCAGACGTGGTGCTCATACCATTGGAGGACGGCGACCGGGCCGAGGCGTTGGTAAAGGCAGGGAAGAAGGTCATAGCCATCGACCTTAACCCATTGTCAAGGACGGCACAGACCGCTCACGTGACCATAGTCGACGAGCTCACAAGGGCGGTGGCAAACATGATCACGGCGGCGGAGCGTATGAAGGAGGATGCGGTCGCAAGAAAGAACGCCATCGCGGGTCATGATAACAGGAGATGCCTGGAGGAGATGATGGTCATCATATGCTCTAATCTAATGAGGGGGAGGGGCGAGGCCTGCCTAAGAAGGTGATCCTGGATGGACGATGAGCTCAGGGCCAAGGGCAAGAGAAGGCTGGAATGGGCAGAGACCCATATGAGGGTGATGAAAGAGATAGGCAACAGGATGGTCCAGGAGCAGACGTTGACAGGTGTGAAGGTCGGTATGGCCCTTCATGTGGAGGCGAAGACCGGCATGTTGGCGGTATGGCTTGCCAGGGCGGGTGCCGAGGTAAGGCTGGCCAGCTGCAACCCATTGTCCACGGACGATTCTGTAGCAACCTCCCTGAGGGAGGACTATGGGGTCAAGGTATATGCCAAAAAATGGGAGAGCACCGAGGAGTACTATGCCAACCTGGGCGCGGTCCTTGACATGAGGCCTGATTACGTCGTCGACGATGGCGCGGACCTCATCACCCTCCTGCACACCACGAGAAGGGACCTTCTCGCCAACGTCAAGGGCGGCAACGAAGAGACCACCACGGGCGTCATCAGATTAAGGGCCATGGCCAAGGAGGGCCGCCTGTGCTTTCCTGTGATCTCGGTCAACGATGCACAGATGAAACATCTTTTTGACAACAGGTATGGGACCGGACAGAGCACGTTCGATGGGTGGATGAACGCGACCAACCTGTTGGTCGCAGGGAAGACCTTGGTCGTTGCCGGTTATGGCTGGTGTGGAAGGGGCATAGCCATGAGGGCGAAGGGGCTTGGTGCTAATGTTATCGTGACGGAGGTGGACCCCGTCCGGGCGATCGAGGCGAGGATGGACGGGCACCAGGTGATGCCGATGATGGAGGCAGCGTCCCGGGCGGACATCATAATCTCGGCCACAGGATGCAAGGACATCATCAGGAAGGAGCACCTCGAGGTGATCAAGGACGGTTGCGTCATGGGGAACTCAGGACATTTCGACAATGAGATCAGCAAGGTCGCGCTCGCGGAAGCGGCGTCGAGGCCGAGGAAGGTCAGGGAGTTCGTGGACGAGTACGTACTGAGAGATGGAAGGAAGGTCTACCTTATCGCGGAGGGCAGGTTGATGAACCTGGCCGCCGGGCAGGGGCATCCCGTGGAGATAATGGATATGAGCTTTGCCATCCAGGCACTGTGCCTTGAACATCTTGTAAAGGAGCATCCGAGGTTGGAGAACAAGGTATACGACGTTCCGAGGGAGATCGATGAGGAAGTTGCTCATCTGGCGCTCCGCTCCCTGGGGTCAAAGATCGACGTGCTGACCCCTGGGCAGAGGAAGTATCTTGAGGAGTGGAAAGAGGGGACCTGATGCCGGACCCGTTCCTATGTGTCTATGGTCACACGAATCTAGACTTCATCATGAGCCTGGAGAGGCTTCCCCCGAAGAACACCTCGGTCGATATCATTGAGAAAAAGAGGTATTTTGGAGGTACCGCCGCGAACGTCGCGACCATGGCCTCCGCCCTTGGCGTCCCGACCGCATTGGCATCCTTCGTCGGAACGGACATGCCCATCGAGTTCCGCAGGATGATGGAACGCTTCGGCGTGGACCTTACAGACCTTAAGGTCGTGGAAGGCTATGAGACCCCTACGGTCTGGATAGTCTCAGACAAAGAGCACAACCAGATAGCGTTCGTCTACCAAGGCCCCATGGGGGCCATGGACACCATCCATCCCATCACGGACATGGCCGAGAGGTCCCAAAGGGCGCACATCATGACCGGGCGCCCTGATTATTATCTGAAGGTCATGGAAAAGCTCAGGAGCAAAGGGAAGAAGGTCGGCTTCGACCCCGCGCAGGAGGTCCATCACGTCTGGGACCCTGGGCGTTTCAGTAAGGCGCTCGCGCTCAGCGACATCCTGTTCTGCAACGAGAGCGAGCTCTCCACGGCCTTGCGTTATACGGGAACGACCAAAGAAGAGGAACTTCTCGACCTCGTACCGATGGTGGTCAGCACGAGGGGGGCCAAGGGCAGCGTCATACTAACCAAGGAATCGAGGGTGGAGATACCCGTGGTCCATCCGCGCAGCATCGTTGACACGACCGGTTGTGGAGATGCCTACAGGGCCGGGTTCTATGCGGGCCTCTACAGAGATCTCAGTCTGTTCGAGTGCGGGGTACTAGGAAGCTCGGCCGCCTCTTTCGTCATAGAGAGCAGAGGCTCCTTGACCTTCATCCCTACCTGGGACATGGTGATGGAAAGGGCGGCCCCATACCTATGAGCGATTTTCAAGCATGAGGAAGAATAAATCTCTGGACCTATGGATTTCCAATCAACCCATGCACGGCCAAAGTAGAAACGTTTAATAACTAAAAAATCGTAACGGGCGGCAAGTGAACGGGTGGCGGTGGGACCACTGGAACGTTGTCCGGTCCTATATTGGGCTGAACTCTGTTCGAGAGGACCCGAAAGTCATCAATATAAAAATGTTCATGTCAACGACAGAAAGGTGACCTAAATGGATCTTTGGGAGTTCCTGACAGTGCTCGTGCTGACGTTTGCTCTGTTCATGCTCGTGGCCGGCGTCTTCACCGCCTACTTCGGAAGTGGAAAGAGCAGGATGATCGGTATCGTGCTGCTCGTAGTCGGCCTCGTTGTCGGCGTTATCTGGGTATATGGCGCGATGTGGGGCGGGGGAGACTACATCCCACTGCCAGAGGATGTTCACATCAGTGATGTGATCTGGAACGCGTTCGTGTACATCATCGCCGCGGTGATCGGCGCCCTGATCGCGATCGGTGCGTTCCTTTTGGCGATAATGAAGAGCTGAACGAAGGGGATGCCCCCTCACAATCCCTTTTTCATTTTATCAAGAAAAGATATTTTTATTTGTAATCGGTCAGTGGACATGATGCCCCAAGTCCTCATTCTGCTAGGAAGTAAGAGCGATGCTGAGACAGGTAAAAAGGCCAAGGCCATGCTGGACAGGTTCAAAGTGACAAGCGAGATCAAGGTGGCGTCCGCCCACCGCACCCCTGAGAGGGTGAAATCGCTCGTCACAACGAGCGATGCAGAGGTCTTCATAGCTATGGCAGGCCTATCGGCCGCCCTTCCGGGGGTCGTCGCCTCGCTCACGACGAGACCGGTGATAGGTGTGCCCATAAGCGGGAACGTCAACCTCGATTCCATATTATCCATCGTTCAGATGCCACCAGGCATACCGGTGGCATGCGTCGGTCTTGACCGCGGGGACAACGCGGCGCTGCTGGCGGTCTCCATCCTCAGCCTGAAGGACAAGAGGCTGCAGGGAGAGCTCGAGGCCTATAGGAAGGAGATGGCCGAAAAGATCGAGAAGGACTCTCAGGAGCTGAACTGATGTTCGACGCAGGGTCTTTCGTGAGCGAGAAGGTCGAAGAGCTGAAAAGCACGATAAAGGGGAGGGCGGTGATCGCCTGCTCTGGCGGGGTAGACAGCACGGTCGCGGCCGTTCTGGTCTCCAAGGCCATCGGCGACAAATTGCTGACAGTATATGTCAACAACGGCTTCATGAGGAAGGGGGAGACAGAGTATGTTGACAGGATGTTCAGCAAGCTGAACATTCATTATAAGATAGTCGACGCGTCGGACGAGTTCTTCAGCGCGATGAAAGGCGTGACCGAGCCAGAGAAGAAGAGGAAGATCATCGGGGAGAAGTTCATACGTGTATTTGAGCGCGAGGCCAAGGCATATCACGCTGAATATCTCGTGCAGGGCACCATAGCGCCTGATTGGATAGAGTCGGGGGACGGTGTCAGGGACACTATCAAGAGCCATCACAACGTTGGTGGGCTGCCTGAGGACATGCATCTGAAGGTAGTCGAGCCGTTAAGGGACCTCTACAAGGACGAGGTGCGCGTCGTTGCAAGATACCTCGGGATCGAGGTGTCGGAGAGGCAGCCCTTCCCAGGCCCGGCATTGGCCATAAGGGTGATAGGGGAGGCTACGCGGGAGTCGGTCGAGATCGTCCGTGAGGCGTGCGCGATAGTGGAAGAAGAGCTCGAAAAGGCCTCGGCCGAAGGAAAGATGGAGAGACCTTGGCAATATTTCGCGGTCCTTCTTCCTTGCCAGTCCGTAGGGGTACAAGGGGACAGGCGCGCCTACGGCCGCACGATCGCCGTCAGGGCGGTGGAGTCGATAGATGGCATGAGCGCCGCCTATTCGAAGGTCCCGCACGACGTCCTTGAGAGGATATCGCTCAGGATAACGAGCGAGATGAAGGCGGACGTCAATCGTGTGGTCTACGACATAACGCACAAGCCGCCCGCGACGATCGAATGGGAGTGAACCATTAATACCAGGGCCGTGTCATAGTATGTCATCCAGCTCATCCCAGTCCTTGATCCTGTGCTTCGGAACCACGCCGTCCACAGGCTCCGGGTGCACCGATTCCTTGAGCACAGACGTCATTCCAACGTCGTTCGCCCCCTTGATATCGCATCTTATCGAATTGCCTATGAAGAAAGAGTCCTCCGCCTTGACGCCAAGGTTATATAGCGCAAGCTTGAACAACCTGGGGTGAGGCTTCCTGAGCCCGACATCGGTGCTGAAGACGAGGTCGTCGAAGTAGGCATCCAGGCCATAGAGCTCTATGTCCTGCATGGGATACTCCACAGGAAGGCCCCAGGCAACGTCCGACACCAGGCCGACCTTGTAACCCTTGGCCTTCACCCTCTCAAGCATCTCTATGGTCCCTGGGACCAGCTCCCTCTCCTCCATGAGGGAACCATAGAACGCATCGCAGCCCAGCTTGACAAGGTGGTCATCATCCTCCATCTCATAATGCTCCAGCACGGCCATCAGCACCTTCTCGAGAGGTATCTCGACCATCTCGGCCGATCTCCTTCTCCTCCCCTCGTTCAATAGGGCCTTGACGAACCTGGTGAACTCCATCTCCTCAGCATCCCCGCCAGCATCGATCACCATTCCATAGAACTTCCTTATGGAACGGTCCTCTGGCCCTTCCCAATCGTAATAATAATCGATGAGCGTATGGCCCAGGTCGAAGAGGACGGCTTTCATCTCAGGTTGACCATTGTCGCCCTTGATTTAACCTTTTTCTCAGAAGGTTCTCGTTCATGGCGGAACACGCCACCCCATCGGTTTAATAATAATTCGGTCATTTTCGTCAGCAGATGAAGGTCTACGTGATCGACAACGGTGGCCAGTGGACGCATAGGGAATGGAGGGTCCTGAAGTATCTGAAGGTGGACACCAAGATAGTCCCGAACAGTACCCCGTTCGAGGAAATAGCCGAGGTAGATGGGCTCATCCTGTCAGGAGGGTCCCCCAGCGTGGCCTCGGAGGCGGGACGGATGGGCAGGAACGGTGAATATCTGGACAGGGCGACGTTCCCCATCTTGGGCATATGTGCTGGCATGCAGTTCATGAGCACGCACTTCGGTGGCACGATAGGACCGGCGGAGAGGCCCGAGTTCGGGAAGGCGACGCTCCGTGTCGAGAAGGACGGCGACCTGTTCGACGGCCTGCCAAGGGAGTTCACCGTATGGGAGTCGCACAACGATGAGGTCAAGACCCTCCCTCCAGGATTTGAGGTATTGGCCCGTACGGACTCCTGTGAGATCGAGGCAATCAGGCACGTGTCCAGGCCGATCTACGGCCTGCAGTTCCATCCCGAGGTCGAGAACACCGAGCATGGTTATGACATCTTCAAGAACTTCCTGAGGGTGGTCGAGCGCGCGAAGAAGAGCTGAGCGAAGCCGAGGTCCGGGCGTTGAAAGAGGCGGCAAGGGCCTTCAAGGACAAGGGCGAGGTCTTCGAACAGGTCCTTGGCAGATGCATGAGACGGGAAGGACTGGGCTACGATGATTATGTCCGGCTGATCGGGATCGTCAGAGGCAGGGCAAAAAAGGACGATGTATCGCTGGACAAGGCCGCGAAGTTACTAGCAAGATCATCTGAAGTATAGAAGGAGCATCGAGGAGAGCATCACCATCACGATCACGACCGCAAGAAGTATCATCCTGTAGTCCGAGTCCCAGACGATCAATATCGGGCCTATCAGGACGACACCGGATGTTGCACATTTTATCTTGTCCTCGCCGTTCTGACAGCTACCGTCCAGCCCCTTCTCGAGCAGATGGGAGACCTCCTCCCTTGTCCTCGCGTCATCCAGCATCCCGAAGATCCAGGTCATCATACCGAAGAATATCAGAAGCACCGCCAGTGTGGAAAGGAACGTCTTGGCTATGAGCACAGGAAGGAACATCATGAAGAGCCCTATCTCGAACTCCCCTCCCAGGAGAGCTATGGCCATGCACACCATCCCGAAAAAGAACATGACCTTACCGACGGTTCTCAGGTAGTTCATCGTGTCACCAGGAGGGGAAATTATAATTTGAGCATACAACCTAAGAACGTCGTAATATATCTATTTCCTGGAGAGCATCGCAGATGTCTTCCTTTTGCCGACCGAGGTTGGTCATCAGCAAGTGCATCGAGTTCGAAAGATGCAGATGGAACGGGGAGATGATCAACAGCGACATTGTCAAGCGATTGATGCCTTATTGTGACATGCTCCCGGTATGCATGGAGGTCGAGATCGGCCTGGGCGTTCCTAGGGACCCGGTAAGGGTGGTCAAGGAAAAGGAAGGGCTGAGGATGGTGCAACCTGCCACGGGGAGGGACGTTACGGACCTGGCCAACGAGTTCTGTGACAGATACCTTTCCCATATCGGCGAGGTGGACGGGTTCCTTCTCAAGAGCAGGTCCCCCTCCTGTGGCATCAAGGATGTCAAGGTCTACCCGCCAGGAGAGAAGGTTGCCGCCCTCACGGCCAAGGAGAGGGGGTTCTTCGGCAGGGCAGTGCTCGCAAAGTTCGGCCATCTGGCCATCGAGGACGAGGCCAGGCTTTTGAACATGAGGATCGGCGAGCACTTTCTTACTCAGATATTCGCTTTCGCCGAGCTGCGGGATGTCAAGGGGTCGAGGAAATTGTCAAAACTTGTTGACATGCATAGCAGGTACAAGCTGCTGCTCATGAGCTATAGCCATAAGGAACTTCGAACTCTGGGGAACATCGTGGCGAACAGAGAGAAGAGAAGATTCGATGAGGTCATAGAGGCCTATTCTCCTCATTTCTACGCGGCATTGTCAAGGCCCCCCCGATGCGGTTCTGGGACGAACGTCCTGCTCCATGCTTTCGGCTATCTGTCGGACAAGCTCAATACAGAGGAGAAGGCGCTCTTCCTCGACACCCTCAAGAAGTTCAATGATGGAAAGGTCCCGATGACCGTCCCTATCGGGATTATAAAGGCCTGGGTCGCGAGGTTCGACATCCCCTATCTGAGGCAACAGAGGTTCCTGCAACCGTTCCCTGATGAGTTCCTGGAGATGATGAGCAACGATGCATGTCTAGGCAGGGACCTATGGGCGGACCTTGAGCAATGAACCCTTGGATGACCGGAAGCCATCTTCAGAGCGGCTGGATAATCCTTTTAATATCCGAGCATGATTGAGGTCTCCGGAACTTCCATGTCCTCCTTGAAGGCGTTGGTTTACGATATCATGCACTCGCGTGATTTCGGCGTCGTCGAAAGGGACGGGCTCATCCATTGCAAGAAAGGAGACGTCGAGGTGGTCTTCTTTATCATGGAAATGCCTGACGAAAGGAAGCTCGACGAATTCGTGTCCAGGACAAAAGGGCTCGCTGGAAGGAAGGTCATCGCCACGCTTTCCCGTCTACCGGAAGGTTTCATGAACAAGGTCCCTTCTGGTATAATTGTTTGGGACAGGGAGGCCATAGAGCACGAGATCGGTCGGGTCCATATCGAGAGGATAGTCGGCAACAGGGAGGCAGGGCTGGTGGATGAGTTCGTCGCTGACGACTATCCCAGAACGGTATCGGCCGAGGACCTTGATAAGTTCGATGTTCTAGAGGTCGGGGAGCGCATCGTCAAACCGATAGTCAACGTGGACGCCGCAAAGGAGATAGGGGCCAGAACGGTCGAGGGGTTCCGTTTCAGGCTCGAGCTGGTGCCTCATTATCTTTTCCGCTATGCTTGCGCCCTCTATATCGACCATCATAGGCTGGGCATGCAGGAAGGGACGCTCGCGATCAATGCGCTGACGAACGAGACGGTCGAATGGCCTGAGAACATGGAGCTCGTGCTCACCATCGACCAGAGCCATCAGCGGCTTGAACCGAGGATAGACATCGACGAGTCCAAGGCCTTTGCCCTCGACGAGATAATGGCCCGCCACACGGCCGAGAGGGACGTGGTGAGGGAGTCAGGGAACGTCACCGTCACAGAACGTAAGAAGGTGTCGCCGAAAAGGGACGAGATAGTGCTAGAGAGCCTTGGCATCCATTATCTTCCAGTCTGGTGCGTCGAAGGTGTAAAGGGCGTGATGGTCCTGAACGCTGGGACGGGGAAGATCATCAGCGAAGACTACTACTCTAAAGACCTCTCGTGAGGGATACCAAGTGAATCGATCCTCTCGGTCATGCTCTTCCAATGCGTGCCTTTCCAATAATACTGCCCGCACGATACGCATCGGAAGAACTCATCGGTCATGGCAAGCGAGCGTGCAGGCACCTCCTTTGAGGCCTCTTCCCTCGAGACCCTCATAAGGTCCCCTCCGCAGGAAGCGCATCTCGTGAACCCCTCGTTGAACACAAGACGGTACCTTGAAACGACCTGCCTCAGCTGCTCATCGATGTCATCGCTCTCAATGTAGAGAGCATTATCCTCGGCAGACCTGGCAAGCCCCTTGTCCCTGGTCAGAAGCACCCTTCCCTCCTCGATCGCGAGCTTTAGGATCTCATCATCTTTCTTGTCCTTCTCGTAGGTAGTGTCATAACCAAGTATCCTCAACCACTTTGCAAGGCTCCCGAGCATCTCATCCGCGGCGAACCGTGGCCTAGACATCTTTGACGACCTCGAAGCTCAACAGCACACCTTCTCCCATCCTATCATGGCCGGTCAGTCTGAGCTTTACGGCAGAACTGCCAGTGAAACCAGCGCCGTCGACAGGGGTCGGCGCGTCCCTCCCTCCTATTACCATCGGCCCGATATAGACATGATATTCGTCCACCAGGCCGGCCTCGAAGAAGGACCATATCGTCTCTCCGCCCCCCTCGACCAGGAGCTTCTTGACCCAGCTCGCCTCCAGATGTGCCATGAGAGATCGGAGGTTGACACGGTCCTCCCCGGACCTCAACACCTCTGCACCTGGCCATCTCCTCCTGCATCTGATGTTGGTGACGATGAGGGTATCGGCCCAATCATTAAGGACCTTGGCCCCGTCAGGGGTACGACCGTTGGGGTCGATCACGATGCGGAGCGGCTGCTCCTCCCTTGGCCGGCCTTTGACGGTCAGGTGAGGGTCGTCGGCGATGACCGTCCCTACGCCCACACAGACGGCATCGCAATCGAGGCGCAGCGCTTTGACCCGGGCAAGGTCCTCGTCCGAAGATATCCTTAACTGTCTCCTTTCTTTGCTGGCTATCTTACCATCTGCGGACATGGCACAGTTCACAATGACCCTGGGCCTCATGTCCCACCCATCCCTCGGTCCGCTCATAATACTTTGCGGTAAATGTCAATCAATTAATATGGCCGATTCAGCAATACACTGGCGATGAACGATTTCGACATCATTGAGATCAGGCCGAACAACATCAAGGGAGCTTACGTGATCGAAGGTTTCTCTAGCATCGGCCTCGTAGGCTCGATCGCCGCAAATTACATCGTCACGCTGCTGGACCTGCAGCAGATCGCCATCCTCGACTCAGCATACCTGCCTTCTGTCTCGATAGTCAGGGACGGTGTTCCCCACAGCCCGGTCCGCATATATGCTGGCCAGATCGGTCAGGACAAGAAGGACAAGATCGTGGTGGTGGTATCCGAGTTCGAGCCACCACAGGAGATCCTCAAATCACTGGCGTTGACGCTCATGGACTGGGTGGAGGACAAGAGGTGCAGGATGGTCATCTCGCCGGAAGGCATCGCGAGCAAGGCCAGTGAGAATCAAGGTAACGGTCCCCAGACCAAGGTCGAGAAAAAGGGGGACGAACCGGAAGTGACATTCTATGGCGTCGCGTCGACCCCAAGGGCCAGGGAGCTTCTTCAGGCCAATAACATCCCGATATTCGAGAACGGCGTGGTCGTTGGTCTGGCAGGGGTCCTGCTCAACGAGGGCGTGAACAGGGACTTCGACGTGATATCGATATTGTCCGAGGCCCACGCGGACTATCCTGACGCCAGGGCCGCCGCGACAGCGGTGGAGGTCATCGATAAGCTACTATTGCACACACAGCTGGACACAAAACCCCTGCTGGAGGAGGCAGCGATGATAGAACAGGCCCTAAAGGACATAGCGAAGAAGACCACGGACTCAGAGGAGATGGCGAAGAAGCGCTCCAGAGAGGTCATGTTCGGATAGGCGTTATCCTGATCTTGAAAGGGCCTTGGCCCTCGATGGAGACATCCATGTCTAGGAATTTCCTGACCAGCTCTATCTGGGTCTCGAGGTGCGATGTGACCCTGTCCACGATGAAGACCGAAGGGGAATCCGCCAATGCCATATATGGCAGCAATTGGTCGCTCGCATGTACGTCAAGGGTGCATATGGACCTGAGGTACGTTCTCAGCTCCTCCGATGCCATCTGTGCCACCCTCTCGGAGCTCATCCCCTTCTCCCCAAGGCAGGAGGACCCGATGACCGTCCTCTCATAGATGGCTGAAAGGACGACCCCCGCCCCCGTAGACGGTCCGTAACTTCGTTCCTGTAGGATCGTCACCGGCTGATGGTCGACCAGCTCCCTTTTGGCCGTGGAAGCCATCCTCGAGACCACGTGTTCGGGGAGGTTCTGGGAGTACGCCACACCCTTCGTGCCTTTAAACCCGCCCCTGACATCAAGGTCCAGCCCGACGATGCCTTTCGGGCCGACCCTGACCTGGCACATCCCCCCTCCCTCGGGATAGAAGCCCCTTTTAAACTCTTCGATCACAGCATCGATGCCCATCATCTTCAATAATGGGAACAGGACCAGATCGTAATATGACAGGGGAGGGGCCATCTTCACATCGGTCCCACCCTTGATGATGAGAAGGCTCTCACCGTCGGTCCTGGCAAGCGCAAGGATGCATGACTGCAGGACCAAGCTCACGCTCCCGGCCGTGCCAACTTCGACATCTATCCTGCCTGGCCGGACACAGGAGGGCGAGAACATGACCTCTGAGCTTCCCACCTTGTCCCCGGCCACCTCCGCATCGCATAGCTGGCCGACCGCCCTGATAGCGGTCAAATGCTGGGCCATAAGGCCAGGCCTCGATCTCCCTGCCCGTATATTTTTGATCCGGACGGCCTTACCAGTCACAGCTGAAAGCGCAACCGAGGTCCTGACGACCTGTCCGCCCCCTTCGCCCATCGAGCCGTCGATGACGACCTCTTTTCCCTCCTTGACCGATGCCATCATAGGCAGTATAGGAAGAACATAACGATATGTTCTCCTACTGGTCAACAGAGGTGTGGTGGTCACGAATCATTAATATCTTCGGAACGGAATGCGGCCTTCGGGATGCACAAGGCCCGTTCAGATGCGGATGGGCGCGAGAGGATGGTGAAATAGGTCCAGGGACACCCCTGCTCCGGCCAGCGATCATACGCGACATCGTCCGGGCCAGTGGTTTGCATCGGGGCCTCGGCCCCGGATTTCGATGGAGACGAGCAACCTGATATTCGAGATCGGGGCGATCATGATAGTGTCTTTCATAGGCGCAGCCTTGGCCATGAAGGCCAAGCAGAGCGTCATCATAGGCTATATCCTGGCCGGGATGCTCATCGGGCCTCATATGGCCCTCGAGCTGTTCGGTTGGAGGTACGACGGTCTCGTCCACGATACTGACCTAATCTCCGCATTGTCCATGTTCGGGCTCACCCTCCTCATGTTCTTCGTCGGGCTGGAGTTCTCTTTCAGCAAGCTAAGACGGACGAGGTCGCCCGCATTGATCGTGGCCCTGCTCAACACTGGCCTGGACATGTTCATGGGGGTGACCATCGGGTACATACTTGGATGGCCCATCATCGACACGGTGTTCCTCGCCGGCGTCTTCGCCATGGGCTCGGCGGCCATAACAGGGAAATCCCTTCTCGAGATGCAGAAGATGTCCGCTCCAGAGACAGAGTTTCTCCTTGGGATACTTGTCGTTGAGGACTTCGTATCGATGGTGCTGATGACCATCGCCGGCGGCCTTATCTTCAAGTCCAATGCGGTGGACCCGTTCAGCCTTACCCAGATGATCGTAGGCATTGTCGCGTTCTATGCATTCTTCATTTTTCTTGCCCTGTTGGTGATACCGCGGACGATAAAGCAGATCGAACGGATCAAGAACGATGAGCTGTTCGTCCTCTTTGCCCTGGGGATGTTGCTGCTGTCGGCGGCACTGGCCGAGGCGGCGGGCGTCCCAGCGATAATCGGGGCGTTCTTCCTGGGCATGGTCTTTGCAGAGTCGAGACTGTCAAAACGGTTGGAGGAAAGGATCTCCCCCTTCAAGGACGCCTTCGTGGCCGTCTTCTTTGTCTCCTTCGGCATGATGATAGACCCGGCGATGTTCGGGACCGTCCTTCCGATAGTGGTCCTGGCCATACCTCTCGTCATTCTCAGCGACCTCCTTCTTACCGGAGCCCTTGCATATTTCCTAGGTTTCGGGCCAAAAGGGGCCGCGTTCATGGGCTCCTCGATGTGCGGGAGAGGGGCCGAATCGGTGATGTTCGCCACCATAGGGTCGAACTCGGTGGGCGTGACAAAAGCATCGGTCATCCACCCCTTTGCTGGGGCCTTCTGTTTTTCAATGAGCATGATGACCCCTGCTTTGATGAGGGCAAGCGGCTCTATAGCGGACTTCTTTAGAAAGATATTGCCATCATCAGTTCGCCTTTCCGCGGCGCTTATCAACAGGACAGTAGGGAAGGTGATACTTCCGTCATCATTGAAGCTGTTCCAAAGGACGAGACGTATGGACGCACTTCTTGTAAGCTACTTCATCCTCCTCATCCTCCTCATGATAACCAACGGCCCCCCCCAGCTAATGGTCTTGACGGCCGTGCTTACCGTGACGGCCTGGATGTACCCGCTCGCTGAAAAGGAGTTCCTTGGGATCGTGAGGACCTGCAATTACGACAATCTCGGTGTCGCTGTCAGGGACCCTAGGCAGATAAGCAGGTTCATATCCGCCTTCATCACCGCGGCCATGGCCGCGATCGTCCTGGCCACGTTCATGTTCACGATCATCTGGTGGTCCAGCCTCCTTGTGCTCCTTGGATATCTCGTATCTCTTATCGTCATGATGCATACGACCTCACGTGCTGTAAGGGCACATGGAGAAGGTCATGCGCTCAATGTTAAGAGCATTCAGAGAGCCCCCTCCCCCCTGAAAACAAAGAACATCAAGGACAAGGCCCAAAGAAGGGCGGCCTTCGGATCCATCGTAAAGAAGCAGAGAAAGGTCGATGTGACCGGCCCTTATGACAGAGCAAGCTTGAGCGCGGAGGTTTCCTTGAATAATGTCGATGGACCAGACCATATGAAAATAGAAGGTCAAGGAACCGAGGACGATATGAGAAAAGAGTAGCGCCAGCTTCTACCACCACCGGGGTGGAAATCTATTATAATACTATGTTCCCTTAACCATACTGATGTCCGAAGGGGTCAGGATCGGCGTCATCGGTTGCGATGTCATAAAAAGGGAGATAGACAAGGTGGTCGGTGACGACCCAGATGTGGTACACAAGGAGTATCTTGAGTATGCCCTGCACATAGACCCGCCGAAGCTGAGGTTCACTGTTCTGGACAAGGTCAACGCTCTCGAGGGAAAGGTCGACGCGGTATTCCTCGGATATGCCATATGCCAGTCCCTGAAAGGGGTGACCCAGGAGATAAGGGTCCCCACGGTTATGCTGGAGGTGGACGATTGCATTGCCGCGGTGCTCACACCTCAGGGCTATGCCGAGGAGAAGAGGCAGTGCACAGGCACGTGGTTCAATACCCCTGGCTGGGCCGAGGTGGGGATCGAAGGCGCGATCAGGGAGCTCCATCTGGATTCGATGATGGATGAAGGTTATGACCCGATGTACTTCATGAAGATGATGTTCGAGGGATACCAGAGGTGTCTGTTCATAGATACCAACGTGGGTGATAGGGACCATTGGGAGAAGCGCTCGAAGGAGTTCGCCGACCGCCTTGAGCTGAGGCATGAGAGCAGGAGCTGCTCCTTAAAGCTCATAGAGGACGCCTTCAAGCAGACAAAGGAGCTCGCACGGGCTGTGAAACAAAGATCTGGATGAGGGTCGGGCATAGGTCATTTTGCAACGCCCGTAGGCATTGATGTAGGGGCGCATAAAAAATTAATATCATGGGGTCTGTGAATGCTTATCACAATTTAATATTGAAAGATGGAAGGTTGTTCTAAGGAGAGGGATGAAATGGCAAAGAAGGGATTTATCACTGACATCGAGAAGGAGACTGTCAAGAACACCGATTTCCGCCGTGTGCTGTATACAGGTAAGTATAGCCAGCTGGTGCTCATGACCCTGAGGCCCGGCGAGGAGATAGGCTCTGAGGTACACGATACAGTAGACCAGTTCTTCAGGTTCGAGGAGGGAGAGGGAGAGGTCATAATCAATGATGTGGTGCATAAAGTGAAGGACGGCATGGCCGTCATTGTACCATCGGGGGCGAAGCACAACGTGGTCAATACCTCCAAGAAGAAGGACCTCAAGCTCTATACGATATACTCGCCGCCGGAGCACATGGACAAGACCGTCCGTCACACCAAGGCGCAGGCATTGGCCGAGCCGGAAGAGTACGACGGGAAACCGACGGAGTGAACTTAAAAAAAGGCGGCGCGGCCATCCCGCCCCGTCAATCTTCGAATATTTCATTCACGGGATAGAATTTATTAGTTCAAGCATCGGTTTCTTGAAAGGCTGAAAACGTGTTATCATCAAACGCTCCCTTACTGAGGGTGGAACGGGTAAGTGCAAGGTTGATGGCCGATCTGGCACCGGTCATGATCTGGGTCTCAGGGGCCGACAAGCAGTGCATCTTTTTCAACAGGCCATGGTTAGAGTTCAGAGGAAGGAGAATGGAGGAGGAGCTTGGCGACGGATGGACGGAGGGGCTCCATCCGGAGGACAAAGAGATGTGCATCCAGACCTATAACCGGTCCTTCGATGAGAGGCTCCCTCTCAGGATGGAATACAGGATCAGACGTCATGATGGTACATACAGATGGGTCCTGGACTCAGCGAAACCGATCATCACGGAGGACGGCACATTCATGGGGTATATCGGCACCGTCATCGACATAGACGACATGAAAAGGACGGAGGAGCTCAACAGAAAATTGCAGGAACAAGTGTTCCATTCACAAAAGATGGAAGCGATCGGAAGCATGGCGGCCGGACTGGCGCATGACCTCAAGAACCTTCTTACAGTCATAAAGGGCAACTCGGACCTGATCAAGGCCCATTCCGAAAAGGGGAGCAAGACGGAGAGGTATGCCGACAACATCAATGAGGCCTCGATGAGAGCGTCCGAACTTGTGAACAAACTGCTATTGGTGAGCAGGAGACAACCAATGAACAGGTCGACAGTGGACCTAGGCTCGGTCGCATACGGGACACTTCAGCTTATAGAGAGCCTCTTACCCGCCGGCATTGAGGTCAGGTACGAAAAGGAGGAAGGATTGTGGCCGGTCGAAGGGGACCAGGGGATGCTGGAACAGATGTTGGTGAACCTGGTCACCAACGCAAGGGATGCCATGCCCTCTGGAGGCACATTGCTCATCTCCCTCAGGAATGAGGTCGTCAGTGAGGCGGCCGTCAATAATGGCGCCTCTCCCGGGTGTTACGTGGTCCTAACTGTGTCCGACTCGGGAATCGGCATGACGCCAGAGGTCATGTCGAGAATGTTCGACCCTTTCTTCACCACCAAACCTGAGGGCAAAGGGACCGGGCTCGGGCTGTCGATAGCATATGGTGTGGTCAAAGGTCATGGTGGTTGGATCGAGGTAAAGAGCGAGATAGGTAAGGGCTCGGTGTTCAACATCTATCTTCCGGTCGGACAGAAGGCCCTACAGATATGATCAAGGTTCGATGATATGGAGTGCGGGTACCGGGATTCGAACCCGGGCTCGAAGCTTGGGAAGCTTCTGTCCTGACCACTAGACTATACCCGCATGTTTTCTCGGATGTACGTTTCAATAGATGTGCTTGTCGGGTAAGAGGCCCCGAGATCATCATTTGCTGACGATCTTCAGGACGTTCTCTAGCTCGGTGATTATCCTGTAAATGACCGTTCTTCCGTGCATCGGTATGTTCGGGTCATTCGCCAGGTCATCAAGCTTGCCTATCGCTCCTGCGATCTTGACGTCCATGGGCTCGGTCGGATGTTCGAGCCTGGTCTTAGCCTCAGTGGCCCCGCGGCGGATGTTCCTTGGGACCGAAGTGTCCTCGGCAAGCTGGTCAAGGACCTCGATGATCTGGCCAAGCTTAATCTTTGGATCGACTGCCATTTTATTACCTCCTTTGTATCGTAATTATGAACCTAGCTTTCTTGGCCCTCTTCTTTGACCTCGCCATTCTCTTTGAACGTGGTCACGACCATTAGCGTCTTGGTGTCCTTCACACCGTTGATGACGGAAATGTCCTCAACTAAGAACCTTTTGAGCTGGTTATAGTTCTTGAACTTGGTCTTGACGACGATGTCGGTGTCGCCAGTGACCAGGAACACATCTTCGACTATGTCGATCTCTGAGACCTTCTGCGCGATCTTGTCGGCCTCTTTGGTGTCGACCTTTAGGTTGATGATAGCGGTCACTTGGTCATCTCCATAATAGGATGACATGACCTTATCGATACCGTTCTTTTCCTCTTCCGGCACAGCTAAACCCCCGCTTGACGATCCTTCTCAGGGCGGTTACAAAGGGTACTGACGCTCACATCGAGGTTTCGAACTCTTCCTGCAGATCGATGATGACCTGTTCCAGAACCTCTTCGAGGCTCGAGCTCTGGTATTCCCTAAGGCCACCGAGCTCGCTTTGCACGCGGGCTATGAATGTGTTGTTGTTCTTGAGGAACTCGACGTTGCACAGAGACTCTTCCATGGAAACCTACCTCGAGCCAACACCCATATGAGGGCATGACAAAAAGCGGAATACAACCCTCTATATAAATCATTTTTGTCAACCATCGGATGAACTGAGAGGCATCCAGATGATGGAAATGCTCGGTCAGAGATGGGGCCATCTTAGAGGGATTTCTCCATATAGAGGGCATCCTCTCCTCGACCAAAGTAGTTCGGTATGATCCCTTGGGGACGATATCCCGATGAGAGATAGAGCCCTATGGCCGCAACATTGACGATCCTGACCTCAAGCTCCATTATCTTGGAGCCCTTAGATCTCGCCATTTCCTCGAGATGCTCCAAAAGCGCCCTTCCTTTCCCCCTCTCCCTCTCAGAAGGAAGGATGGCGATGGACAGGATCCTGGAACGTCCTAATGCAGGATCATGATGGACCATGGCAGACCCTATGATGACATGCCCCTCCTCCGCGACGAACGTCTCGTTGCGCTCATCCAGCATGATGCTCGTCAGCATCTTGGAATCGAACCTTTCGCTCCCAAAGCAGGAGACCTCTATTTCCAGAAGGCCGTCTAGGTCGTCCATCGAGGCAGGGCGGATGTTCATCGATGGACCATCCTCAAGCCAATTGATAACGCTTGTCAGGCAACACGGCACCGTTGCGCAATCGAAATCATGAGATATCCGTACATTGATTGGACGGGAGCGTGTTCAAAATGTGCCCAGCATCCCACATCAGCGACCTTCTGAAACAGCCAGTCTTCGACTCCGACGTCGAGGTCCGTGGCTGGGTCTACCGCACCAGGAGCAGTGGGAAGATCGTGTTCGATGTCCTCAGGGACTCGACAGGTGTTATACAGGTCACAATAAAGAAGGGGAATCTTCCAGACAAGGAGTTCGAGGACGCTCAGCGCTCCCAGATAGAATCATCCGTGGTCGTCAAGGGCAGGATGTTCAAGGACGAAAGGGCCCCCGGTGGCTATGAGATAAGGGCCACATCCTTCCATCTTATCGGTGCTGCAGCACCGTTCCCCATAACCGAATATCAGAGCGAGGAGCTCCTTCTTGACAACAGGCACCTTTGGATCAGGTCCAGGGAACAGACCGCGGTGATGAAGGTCAAAGCATCCTTGATGAAGGGGGCAAGGGAATGGCTCAACTCGAACGAGTTCTACGAGGTGACACCGCCTATACTTACAAAAAATGCCTGCGAGGGCGGGGTGACCCTCTTCAAGCTGAAATACTTCGATGACCAGGCATTCCTGAGCCAGAGCGCGCAGATGTATCTGGAGGCCATGATATTCTCGTTGGAGAGGGTATACGCAATAACGCCCTCATTCAGGGCCGAGAAGTCCCGGACGACCAGACATCTGACCGAATTTTGGCACCTCGAGCTGGAGGAGGCCTGGACGGACAACGCTCAGAACATGGAGATACAGGAGAAGCTGGTATCGGCGATGGTAGATAAGGCCGTCCAGGAGCGCCCCGAGGAGCTCAGACTTCTCGGGCGGGACATCGAGGACCTCAAGGAGATAGCGCCCCCTTTCAAAAGGGTGACCTACTCCCAGATGATCGACAGGTTGAAGAAAAAGAACTTCGAGATCGAATGGGGCTCGGACCTTGGGGCACCGGAGGAGAGGGCCGTGACAGAGGATGAGAAGGTACCCACCTTTGTCATGAACTTCCCGAAGGAGTGCAAGGCCTTCTACATGAAAGAAGACCCTGAGGACCCAAGGACCGTGAAGTGCGCGGACCTTCTTGCGCCTGAAGGCTACGGGGAGATAATCGGGGGCAGCGAGAGGGAGACCGACCTTAACAAACTTCTTGCCAGGTTGGAGGAGCATCAGGTACCTGTTGAAGCATATCAATGGTATCTTGACCTGAGGAGGTTCGGGTCCGTCCCGCACTCCGGCTTCGGCCTTGGCATAGAGCGCGTGGTCAGATGGGTCTGCAAGCTCGAGCACATCAGGGATGCCATACCGTTCCCGAGGACGGTGGCAAGGGTCTATCCCTGAGCCATGATCTTTGCAAGATGGACATATAGATCGACAGTGCGCCCCAACTGCTCTTTTTCGACATATTCATCAGGAGAATGGGCTAGTCTGAGGTCCCCAGGGCCGCAGATCAATATGTCCTTTACCTCCTTGCTGTAGATCGCAGCCTCAGTTGCATAAGGCACTTCTATCGCCTCGGTGCCGAGCATCTCGAGAGCGGCCCTCAACAGGGGGGAGTCAGGGCTGGTCTGGAAAGAAGGCACTTCATGAGCTATCCTCACTTCAAATTCCAGTCCATTCAACCTGCTCCTCAGCTCCTCTACGACATCCTCGGCCTTCATGGGATAGGGTGTCCTTACATCCAATTCCGCTCTGCAGAGGTCTGGTACCACGTTGCTCTTCTCCCCACCCCTTATCACGTTCACACCGACGGTCAGCCCGCTCCCGTCCGCGTTCACCTCTTCAGCATAGGCCTCGACCCTGCTCAGAAGACGGTTCATCTTGATGATCGCATTGTCACCTAGCTTCGGCATGCTTGCATGGGCGGTCCTTCCTTTTGTGGTCAGCTCTATCTGGGAGACCCCTTTCTCCTTATATGCCACCCTCAGGTCGGTAGGCTCACCGATGACCATTCCACAGGCGTTCTTGACGGCATGCGAGTGCAGGAGAGCCTTGGCCCCGCTCATCCTCATCTCCTCGTCGGTCGTGAACAGGACATAGAAATCCACGTCCTCTTTCATCAGGGCCTTGGCCGCGTGCAGCATGCAGGCACAGGCGCCCTTCATGTCGGCAGCTCCCCGACCGTAGACCCTGTTGCCCTCCACCTCTCCCTGCTCATAGGTCCAGTTCATACCTATCGGGACAGTGTCCAGATGCCCCGCCAATGCTATACCGTTGTAGCCATTATAGGCGCTGATGGCAGGGACGGCGGGGTCACCGACAATATCCACCTCCAGACCCAGATTGCGGAGCCAACCTACAACATAATCCACCATTTCCTTCTTGTCCTTGGTGTGGTCGCTCTCTATCAATAACAGGTCTATGAGGGTCTCCATGACGTTCTTGTCCATACGATCACCTCTTCAGGAAGGGCGGCCTGACCACCTTGGCGGGCACCCTCTCGTTCCTGATGGCGATCCCCACCTCCTGCCCTTCCTTCGCCAGCTCAGGGGGCAGATAGCCCATCGCAATCCCCCTTCTCAATGATGGAGAGAATGTGCCGGACGTCACATGCCCCACGACCTTCCCATCATGCATGATGTAGTATCCATGTCTAGGTATGCCCTTTGACTCGAGCTGAATGCAGGCCAATCGGGGAAGGGACCCATTGGCGGCATCTGCCCTCAGGGCCTCGCGCCCTATGAAGTCATGGTCCCATTTGATGACCCACGACGGTCCCGTCTGGACAGAGCTCTGTGAGCCGTCGAAGTCCGTTCCCGACAGGAGATACCCCATCTCCAGTCTCAGGGTGTCCCTGGCCCCAAGGCCTGCTGGCACAAGCCCGTCCTGCCTTCCAGCCGAGAGAAGTTTCCTCCAGACCTCCACTGCGAGAGAGCTGTCGAGCATTATCTCGAAACCGTCCTCACCTGTGTATCCGGTCCGGGCGACCAGGGCCTTTCCGTTCCAGATCACATCCCCGCTCACCTTCGTACCAAGGTCGAGGAACCTGCATGTGAAATGATAGATGGAGGGGACATCCTCTGACGTCAGCCTCTGCAATATGTTGACCGCCATCGGTCCTTGGAGGGCAATGCATGCGACCCTGGACGAGATGTTCTCAACGACCTCCGAGCTTCTGTGCTCCTCGATCCATTCGACCACCCGGTCGGTCGTGGCAGCGTTAGGGATGAGCAGGTACTCTTCCTCGCCCAACCGATAGACGATGGTGTCGTCAATTATCTTCCCCCTTTCATTCAATATATGTGAATAGAGAGCCTTCCAGACCGGGAGCTTCGAAATATCGTTGGTGAGGAGCCTGAGAAGGAGGTCCTTTGCGTTGGGACCCGAGATAAGGACGTCCCCCATGTGGGACACATCGAAAATACCGGCCCTTGACCTGATGGCCAGATGTTCGTCGATTATGCCTTGGTACTGTATCGGCATCTCCCAACCTGCGAAATCGACCATCCTGGCCCCTGATGCCAGATGCTCCTCGTAGAGCGGGGTCCTCCTCATATCATCACACTGACCGATGGCACGACGGTCCATGTATAGTTTTCTTACTCACGGCCGCAGCACGGACTCCAATTTTTCGGCGAGGACCTTCGCAGGAATATCTGGCAATGAGATGTATGTCGTCCTACCTCCCGACGGGTCTCCCGTGACCTTCGTGCTGATCAGCCCATTGTTGGAAAGGTCCTGTACATATTCCCAGAACTGCGTGTGGGCCCTTGCCTTCTCCCCATGTTCCTCAGCTACTACCTTATATGCCCTCTCGACCTCCCCGGTCGTCACATAGGCCTGGTCCTTCATGGACCGGCATATGGCCAAAAGGACCAGCTTTCTTTGTCTGTCCAGGTCTTCTATTTTCGATTCGGTGACCACGGAATATGTGAGCGCCTTCGCTGCACGTACGTGCTCGGCCAATATGGAATCATGCCCCCCCTCCTCGGCAATCATCCCAGCTTTTTCCAGGAGCTCGATGGCGAACCTTGCATCACCGAACTCTGAGGCGATATCGGCGATAAGTTGGACGGGGCCATCATCGATCGAACCTGGGAACAGGGCCAGTTCCGCCCTGGAGCTCACAATGTCCTTCAGCTCCTGAGAGCTGTATCTCTCAAAGCGGATGGCGTTCGCTCGGCGGAAAGTCGAGACCGCCGCCTGGTCCAGCATGTCAAGCACATATTTTTGGGAGATCAGGATCAGGGAGAGCGATGGCCTTGGGCAGATCTTCTCCTCATCGAACCGCGACAATTGGTAGATGAGGTCCGAGGCACCCCTTCTCACAAGGACGTCCGCCTCGTCCAGGACGACTATCAGGTGTATCTTTCTCTTTTCGATGTGTTTCGCGATCGCCCTGAGCATCTCAGCGGTCGAGAAGCCCCTGTCGGGGTAGCGGTCGTCGAAATGAGCGATCAACCTCTGGAGGACGGCATTCTCAGAGCTCCTTTGTCTGCAGTTCACGATGATGAAATCGATGGCGCGCCCCGACCCCTCAGATGCCCTCTGCGCATCAAGGCAGAACCTTTTCGTCGTCGCCGTCTTGCCCGTCCCGACGCTGCCCACGAGCATGGCGGTCTGGGACATCTGTCCCTCCAGGACCGGTCTGAAGATGGAGCTCAATATCTCCAATTGCTTTTCACGATGGACCAGCCTTTCAGGTACATAATCGAAGGAAAGCTTCGACTGGTCCTTGAAGACCCTACCATGCCGCTTAAGTTTTGAGCTCAATTCCTCTTCACCCTGATCAACCCTGAGAACGGGACGACCTCCACCCCTCTGGCCTCGACCTCGTCCGCCAGAAGATTGACTCCTAGCGAGTCCGAGGCCTCATGACCTGTAATGATGATATTGATATGATGTTTCTTTGCCTCCTCGAGCTGGTTCTCAGGGAGGTGCATGCACATGTAGGTTCCGACGCCAGCGTCCGAGAGCTCTTCGAACATCTCCTTAGGGCCAGAGGTCCCGCCGCACATCTTGACCATGATCTTCCCAGCACGCCTTCCTCTGTCCCCGACATAGACCTCAGGGCCGTTCCCGTTCCGTGCCATGCGATCGAACTCTGGAAGCTCCAGCAGAAGCTCGAGGATATCCTCGATCCTTTCTGGCCTTCTTTCTTCCACCAGCTTCTCTATGAACCTCTGCACAAGATTGTCGGTGCAAGAGTGCAGGCACATCAATGGTATGTCCAACAGTCTAGCCGCATCTATCGTCTGCATATGATTGTCAACGGCCGTAAGATTGCGGATCTCCCTCATCCTCGGCCCGAGGATGTCCTCGGCCGTAGTGATCGGGACCCCAGCAGAGCGCATAAGGTATTCGAGCACCGGCATCGCCTCATGCAACCTGGCCCTTGCCCTTCCGATGGGATGATGGCTTATCAGAGCGTCTATCCTTCTTCCCTTCTCCCTCAGGCGGTCGGCCAGAAGGACCTCCGGGGTCGCGATGTCGATGCCCCAAAGGACGGTCCTGACCTCCTTCTCAAGGTCCCCAAAGAGGACCCGGCAGTCCGCATAGGGGTTCCATAGCGCGTCCGTGTCAAAACGGTCCTTTTCCTTGACGTCCATCTTTTCATATCTCTTCTGGACCCGTGCGAGGTCAGAAGCGATCTCCTCCTTGGTGCGGACGTCGTTCTCCATCCCCTTTTCAATGGCCAAGCGATAGATCTCCCCGAGTTTGAGGGACATGCCCTTGAAAAAACCATGTGATTATATAATGTCTTCTTGGACAAGGGCGGCAACACTCATCTGGTAATAAAGTAGGTCGTCAAGGAAACGATATCAGGCGGGCGTCCGAGCTCGAAATAGAAGGAATCATTGGGCCCTCTTGTTCGGACCATAGGGCCTCACCAATATGAGCTGGCCCAAAGCGGAGGCCCTAACAGGCTTGATACGTCGTTTCAGCAGCAAAAGGTGTAATCATTTGATCGGTTCAATGCATCTGTGGAGTCAAAACAAAGAATGGTAAATGGTTTTCCGGGGCATGATGCCCCAAGGTCGGCGCGTCGCCTGATAGGCTTCAGCCGAAGAGGGCAGAGAGTCCAGCGGCGGCCTCTTCCTCGGAAACGGCCTCCTCCTTCTTCTCTTCCTTCTTTGGCTCAGCGGCAGGTGCTGCACCGGCGGCGGCCGGGGCTGCGGCAGGGGCGGCGGCAACCATCGCGGAGGCGATCGCCTCATCGATGTTGACACCCTCGAGGGATGCGGTCAAGGCCTTTACCTTAGCGGCATCGGCCTCGACGCCGGCGGCCTTCAATACGGCAGCGACGGCGTCCTCGGAAATCTGCTTACCAGCGGCGTGAAGAACCAGGGCGCTGTATATGTACTCCATTTTTTTACCTCCTTATTATTCTGCTCTATCCTTAGATCCTCTTCTTGAGGCGTTCATCCTCCAACCCATCGGTCTTTCGGGCCAGAGCTGCCATTTGTGCATCGGCCTTGGCCAGGAGGATCTTGATGTTATCTTTTGTCGGGTACGCGGCCTCTACGCTCAGGGCCATCGCTTCGCGGTACGCCTTGGCGAGCAGCGGTGTGATCGTCTGCGGCGTGACATATGCGATATGCATGCTCAGAGCGAGCGCGTTCCTGCTAGCGGTGGACAGCATCGTCGTGTAGTAGTCCGCCGGGATGTTCAGCACGTCCCTGCGGTACAAGAGACCGTCCTCGAAGGCCGCCATCAGGTCAAGACCAACGGTCATTGGGAATATCTCCAGGCGTGGCAGTACCTTGGCGATATCGTCAGGTACCGGCTTTCCTTTCTCCACCAAGACCTTGTCCTTCTTGAACACGACCTTACCGTTCTCGATACCGGCCGGAATGCCGACCTTCTGAAGTTCGCCAACGATCGGGCCCGGCTTGAAGGGCGTCTCTCCGGCCTTTATGGTGATGTCCTCGGGGGCGATATCACCGGGCTTTGCTGGCGCGGGGCTCTTGGTGGCCTCCATGGCCCTGAACAGCTTGAACGGGTTCATGTCGGTGGTCACGATGGCGCATTGCCCGTCGACGACCTCCTTCAGGGCCTCCAGGCCAGGCCTCTTCTTTGCAGCCTCGGTGATCGCGATGTCCATGAGGGTGTTCCTCGTCATCACGAGGTTCGCATCCTTCCTCAGGTCGGCGCGCATCTTCTGCAGCTGTGCGGACGGGATGCCTCTCAAGTTGACGACCGCCACCACCTGGTGCGAGGTCATTTGTTCGGTCAGGTCCTTGACGACGTCCTTCTTCCAAGTTGCAACGTGTGCCATTCAGCTCACCTCACATTATCTTCCTCGAAGGTCCCATCGTCGTCTTGACGTAGACCGATCTGATGTTCATCGTTCCTTTCTCTAGCTTTGCGGAAATGCGCTTGAGCACCAGCTCGATGTTCTCGGCCAGTTCCTCCGGCGTCATGGCTGTCGTCCCTACCGTGGTGTGGAAGGTCATCTTGTCCTTGCTTCGCACCGTGACGCTCTTGCGCAGGTTCTCGACCAAAGGTCTTGGGTCAGCACCTGGTGCGATAGGCTTGGGCATCTTGCCCCTCGGGGCGAGAACGATACCTAGCCTCTTACCGACAGTGGGCATCAAAGTCGCCTCCGCAATGAAGAAATCCATCTCATTGGCGATCTTCTTTGCCGCCTTTTTATCGTCGGCGAGCGTCCCGAGCTCCTCGGGCATTATGACCTTGTCCGCGACCCCGCGTGCCTTCATGGCGAGCTCTCCGCCACCGATGACGCAGACCTTGATGTCGCGGCCCCTACCGTGGGGCAGAATGACGTCCTCCTGTATCCTGTTCTTTGGGATGGACAGGTCAACGTCCTTCAGGTTTATCGATAGGTCGACCGTCTCACGAAAATTGCGCTTAGGAGATTTCTCCAGCACTTCCTTGACGGCCGCAAGTGTCGTCTTTTCTACCAATTCTATCCCTCCTGTAGTCCTTGCGGGCCCTTGGCCCTCCTACAGTACGGCGCCCCCCTTAAGGGGACTACCGTTTATAAAGGTATTGGATGGGATGGCGTTTATCCGACCAACTTGGCATCCCACTTTCCATCCTTTATCTCCTTCTGCATCTCCTTGGGGTCCTTGCCCTCGATGGTGATGCCGCAGGAGACAGCAGTGCCGATTACCTCCAGGACGCGGTTCTTCAGGTCCTTACCCATGAGACTGTCCTTCTTCATCTCGGCGACCTTGATGGCCTGCTCTATCGTTATGTTCCCTGCCTTGGTCACCTTGGGAGCCCCTGAGCCCTTCTCGATGCCAAGCTCCTTGAAGAGGAGGGCGGAGGTCGGTGGCGTTCCGACCTTGATCTCGAACGACTTGTTCTTAGGGTCGATGATGACCTTGACCGGGACCTTCATGCCGGCGAAGTCCTTTGTCTTCTCGTTGATCTTCTGCACTACTTGTACAACGTTGATCCCCGTCGGTCCCAATGCGGGCCCGAGCGGCGGACCTGGTGTGGCCTTGCCGCCATCCACCAGCACCTCGATCGTTTCTGGCATTTTCTCACTTCTCCTTCTCGAGGACCCTCACATGGTCTCCGCGGACGGTCACTGGGATCGGTACCAGCGCCTCAAAGAGCTCCACCGTGATCTCCTCTTTACTCTCATCGATCTTCTGGACCCTGGCCTTCTCTCCCTTGAACGGTCCGGCCACCAGCTCGACGACATCACCCTCCATTATACCAGAAACCAGCGGCTTCGGCGTCAGGAAGTGCTCTATCTCGCTGAACTTGGTCTCTCCCTCTACCAGTCCCTTTGATTTCCGTACCCCTCGGACCGTCTCGCGAACAAGGTCTGTGTTCATCCCTTCAACGATCACATACCCGTCCAGCTTCTCAGGGGCCAAGATGGCGAATATGCCAAGGCTGTTACCAAGGTCTTTCGCGGCCTTGGCCTTGCTTGCAACGCCATCTGCAACATTTCTCTCATGACCTATCGAGGTCTTTAGGATCAGGACGGAAGGGACAGCATAGGCCGAGAATTCCATCCTGCTAATCGATGACGCGTCCCCTTCAGGGAAGGCCTCCAATGATATCTTTACGACATCATCTATCCTGGCACCGCGTGGCGCCTCGGCGCTCAGCTTGAGGTCCTTCGGGCGGTTGTCAAGCTGAAGCTTCACTACCGGTTCACCAAGTGAGGCCGAGTCGTAAAGCACGTCCATCCTATCGGAGAGCTTTACATCCCATTCGGGCGCGCCTGGTTCGTAGTTGATGTTCACGCGCACCACAACGTTCTTCTTGGCAGCGTCCTCTGTTCTGATCTGTATGTTCCAGTTAGCGACGCTTCCGGCCGTGACGTTGAGCCTTCCGCTCTCTCCGCTCATGACCACGCTTCCACCGCGCGTCGATATTGGGGCTGCCTGCTGGTCCGCGTCTTGATTCATGATCAAACCTCGTTTGTGAGCGTAACATCCTTCCGCCATGTCAAGGCGAGACGGACTTCCATATCCAATATATGGCGAAACCTAGCAATCCAATCAGGACTATGCCTATGCCAGTTATCAGGACGATCTTGGAATACTCGTCGTTGGTGGGCCTGCGCGCCATCTTCAGGACGCGCCCATACTTGCCCTTCCCGAGGTTCCTGACCCTCTCTTCGATCCCGTCTTGGACCTCCTGGGATTTCTCGATTATGTCCATCGGTCTACGCTCTGTGACTGCGGCCCTAATAGATACTATTTAATTAAATTTTCTTTCGGACAGGGCTCACTTAATGAAGTCTACCCCCATCACCTTCTGGGCCTGTCCTTCTTTATGTCCAAGGACATATTTGGATTTGACACCGGTGACGACCACCATCACCCTCATCTTGTTCTCAAGGGATGGATCGATGGACGCCCCCCAGATGATCCTGGCGTTCGGGTTGATCTTGGACTGAATTATCTCGGCGACCTTCTCAGCCTCGCTGACCGTCATGTCCTCGCCGCCGGTGACATTTATGAGGGCGCCGCTAGCTCCTGTGATGTCGACGTCGATGAGCGGGGAGTTGATCGCTTCACTGACCGCCTGTTCGACCTTGTCGTCATCCTCGCCCTCGCCCATCCCGATCATGGCGACCCCTGCGCCCTTCATGATCGTCCTAAGGTCATTGAAGTCCAGGTTTACCAGTCCTGGCTTGGTTATGAGCTCGGTGATGCCCTTGATGGCCCTCATCAGGACCTCATCAGCGACCTTGAACGCCGCATTGAGGGAATACCTGGGGCACAGCTCTAGGAGCTTCTCGTTCGGGACAACGATGACCGTATCAGCGATCCCGCGTAACCTTTCGAGGCCCCACTCGAAGTTCTCAGTTCTTATCGCACCTTCCGCTTTGAACGGCGATGTGACTATTGCAACGGTCAATGCACCCATGTCCTTTGCAATCTGGGCAACATAAGGGGCAGACCCTGTCCCAGTACCTCCTCCCAGACCGGCCGTCACAAAGACGATGTCCGCCCCCGTTAGCGCCTTGCGTATGTCCTCCTCAGCTTCACGGGCGGCCTCCTCGCCTACCTGAGGCAATGCGCCAGCACCAAGTCCACGAGTGCTCCTCCGGCCCAACAGTATCTTCTTGTTGGCGCGGACTATCAGCAGATGTTGTGCATCGGTATTGAGCGCGAACAGCTCCGCGTCCCTGATGTTCGCTTCATAAAGCCTGTTTATGGTGTTGCATCCCCCGCCACCACATCCAACGATCTTCACATTGGTCTTTAGGCTCATGAGTATGCGCTCGAGCTCCTCATCGTCCGCGGTCGGGCTCCTATAGCTGCTCATCATCTCTGGGGCGCTAGAAGGCCCCGCCTTTGACATCGCATCTGTGATGAATGATTTCATATGAGACTCCCCTTGACAAAGGATATACCCTAAGGTATCACTCCTTATGGTGGTTACCGTTTCGAATATAAAAAAGAGTTTCGGTCCCAAGCGTCATGTTTGCAGTTAAATAATATTATTATAATATATATTATAAATACTGGCATTGATTTATTTAATATGCTATATTATAATTAATAATCAATAAATAATGTATATAATAATTAACATTATGTTTATTGTGATAAACATTTTGTATATAATAATTAACAAAATGTTAATTTAATATCACAATCATCTCCTTCTGGGCTGACATGAAAAATAAGATAAGAATGTACAGGGCGATGACGAACATAACCCAGGAAGAGCTGGCGAAAAAGGTGGGGGTCACAAGGCAACGGATAATCGCGATCGAGAATGAACGCTCCGATCCTTCTTTGAAATTGGCCATTAGGATAGCAAGGCTGTTCAAGGTCAGGGTCGAGGAATTGTTCACATCTGACTGACCGTCAGATGGAGCGATCGAGACCAGATGTCCATCTGCATCATGCCCTGTTCTGTTTAGGGAAGAAGATAAAGAATTCACAAGGCGGCCTGACCGGCCGCCTTTTTGACCGTCTGTTGAACCCTCAAGAGTCACTTGATGAAGTCGAGGTCTGCCCCTTTGATCTTATGCGCTTCCTCTGACCTTCCTAGGATCTGGGACGATCTGACACCCGACATCACCACCATGACCCTGATCTTGTGTTCCAAAGATGGGTCCACGCCCGCTCCCCATATTATCCTGGCATTGGGACTTATGCGCTTATGTACCTCTTCGGCGACCTTCTGGGCGTCTGCTATGGTCATATCCGGCCCACCCATGACGTTCACGAGCGCACCGGTGGCGGTCGATATGTCGACCTCGAGCAGTGGGGAGTTCAAAGCCATCTCTATGGCCTCCATGGCCCTGTCCGCAGGGTCCCCGTCGCTCTCTCCCATCCCGATCATGGCGACCCCTGCGCCCTTCATAATGGTCTTTAGGTCATTGAAGTCCAGGTTGACCAGGCCAGGCTTGGTTATGAGCTCGGTGATGCCTTTGATGGCCCTGTAAAGGACGTCATCGGCAACCTTGAAGGCAGCATTGAGAGAAAGTTTAGGATATAGCTGGAGGAGCTTATCGTTCGGGATGACGATGACCGTGTCCGCAGCATTCCTGAGGCGCTGTAGTCCCCACTCAGCATTCTCAAAACGAAGCTTACCCTCTCCCTTGAACGGCGTCGTCACGACCGCGATCGTCAGGGCCCCTAGTTCCTTTGCGGTCTCCGCCACGACCGCAGCAGCGCCGGTACCGGTCCCCCCTCCCATTCCTGCAGTGACGAATACTATATTTGCGTCGCTCAAGGCCTTCTTCAGCTCTACATCGGCCTCTTTGGCGGCAGCCTCGCCCATCTGCGGGATGGCACCTGCACCCAGACCTCGGGTGCTCCTCCTTCCGAGCAATATCTTATGCTGTGCCTTGGATGCCAGAAGATGCTGTGCGTCAGTGTTCGCCGCGTAGGTCTCAGCCCCGGCGATGTTCTCCTCAGAGATCCTGGTGACAGTGTTGGACCCGCCGCCCCCCACACCGATTATCTTGATGTTCGTCCTTAGTTTCTGCAAGAGCTCGATCAGCTCTGCATCGGTGTTGTCCATCATCGGCGGTGGGGCCATCTGCATCCTGGGTTCGGGCCTCATCGGCACATCATTATCTTTAGCCAAAGCTTCCTCTACGAGCGATTTCATCATCCCAATCCCATCCTAGTGTGAAATACACAAATTGAACCCTCATCCATTTGAATTAATAAAAAACCTTTGATAAACATATTTGACGCCGATATGAAACTGTAAACCCCAGGCCAGTCTGGGCCCATATCGATCCATAGGCTTTCTTATGGCCATGTTGGTAAATGGTCGGTCGATTTGACGACCGCCAACGCCCATTATTTTCACCATGTAGAGGTCGTGCTCGCAGCAACGGCAATGGCCCCCATCAAGTATGAGAATATTAAAGTCTGATGCAGTCCCTTCTTAAAAATGGGATCGAATGACTTCGAGGGCCGAGGTGAGGTTCAGGGGAAGGGTTCAGGGTGTGCATTTCCGGGAGTTCACCAGGAGGTTCTCAAAGCGGCTGGGCGTCACAGGATGGGTCAAGAACATGCCAGACGGGTCTGTGGAGGCTGTGTTCGAGGGGGAGAGCGAAGCGATCGAAGAGGTCATACGGTTATTGTCTGAGGACCACCCTAATGCCAGAGTTGACCATGTAGACATCATCTGGCTGCCCCCAAAGAATGAGTTCTCGACCTTCGAGATCCATTGATCATCACCTGATGTCGATGCCATAGGTCCTCTCAGGATTATCCTTATTGATCTTCCATAAGGCATCTTCTAACCGGCCCCCTTCCGCCCCCGAGAGCAAAAGTCCCTTTATCCTTTTTGGGACGGTCGCGATGCCTAGGACAGCTCCAGGCCTGGCCGGGTCGTCCATGTAATCGGTCTCCAAAAGGAACCGGTCACCCTTGGAAAGGGCCTCCTGGACAGCATTCTTGCTGGCCAGCACCGAGGGCATCAACCCCCTCGATTCCTCTGGAAGCACTAAAGGTGCACAAAAATGTTTTACTACCTTATCCCTGGGAAGACCGACTGCATCAGCGATCCTTCCAAGGTCCCCCATCGATGACGGCGTAGCGCTCTCGGCATGGACGACGATGGCGCATCCAAGCTCTTTACAAAGTCTCATGCCATAGGCCAGGATCTCATTGGAGGCCTCCATCATGTCCGCGCCGACCGGGAAATGAGGTCTTCCTACCTCTCCTATCGCGACCGCCCTCCCTTCTTCGACAAGGTGGGCTGCCTGGTCCATGCCCTCCATCATCATCTCCTTGGCCTTGACCAGACCGTGATCCTTGGCAAGCTCGATAAGAAGCACAGGATAGGGCCCGACGGTACAGAACATCTTCACAGGGGTCTCTCTATTGCAAAGGTCCATTTGTTCCAGAGTTATCTGATAGGACCTCATGAAATCGGCGGAGGTCTTTATGAAGACCTCATCATAAGGCATATGGCTCAGGATGGCGTGCGTGCCTCCTGCCTTTGAGAATTCTTTGATCGCCTCGACCCCCCTTCCTTTCGGCTGAAGATGAATGTGGTTGTCGAGGATGTATGGAAAAGATTTCACCTTAGCAGACCAGCTGCTTTTAGTTCCTCGGTGATCTTGTTGACCGCCGCCTCCACGTCCTGGGGCTTCCTGGCGCCGGTGCAGACAAGTTTCCCGGAACCGAACAATAGGACCACCACTTTCGGCTCATCGATCCGATAGACAAGGCCAGGGAACTGCTCGGGCTCGTATTCGACCCGCTCAAGGCCGAGGGATATCGCGATCGCGTTCAGGTTGATCTCCTGTCCAAGGTCTGAAGATGCAACGATGTTCTGGACCTCGATCTTTGGCTCCATCTTTATCTTGATCCCGGCTTTCTCTATCTGCTTGGCGACCTTATTGATCGCGACCTTTACGTGCTCGAGGGACTTTGCCCCAGTACATACGACCTTACCGCTCCGGAATAGAAGGGTCGCGGTCTTTGGGTCCTTCAATCTGTATATGAGGCCAGGGAACTGCTCGGGCTCGTACTCAGCATCATCGAGGGCCAACGCGATGGACTGAAGGTCTAGTTCCTCCCCGAGGGAGGTCGATGCCACAACATTCTCTATCTTGATTTTGGCCATTACAAGGTCACCTTTTTGCGTGGTATTTAAATACCTTATATAAAGGATTTTGCCACATGGGCAGACACGTTCAGGCATGAAGGAAAGGAGGCACGTACCCATCGATATGAAGGCTGAGCGCCTCGCCGCGACATCTAATACAGCGCCATCCTGGCCAGACCTCTTCAGAACGTATATGCTGGTCGATCCGCCAGATGAGGAACCATTATGAACGATCATCGGTCTCGGCAGATGAATAAAAATCCATCGCTACTACAATCTGGTGCATCTCTAATCCCTATGTTGTAATGTTTATATATTTACAAAATAATCTTGCATTTGTCTGACAAAATAACTATATATGTCAGACACATCGTTCCAGAGTTGTGCCATGAGCGATACCGAGAGAATCACGATCCGCTTACCTGCTGACAAGCTGCAGGCCCTTCAGGGGCTCGTCAATGATGGCAAATATCCGACAATATCGGACGCCATACGAGCAGCCATCGACAACTTCATCGAGACCCATTTTACGCCAGAATACATCGAAAGGGTCACGGTGGAGCTCCCAAAAGGTAAACTTGTTGAGCTGGAGGCCTTGGTAAAAGAAGGTGATTCGGTATCGATCGATGACGCGATCAGGAACGCGGTCCGGGAATACGTTCGCATGCGTCTCGAAAGGGCCGTGAACGAGATGAAATGACTCGCTCAAGCCCTCCGGAGGAACAGGGATGGGGTCCAGCTACGGAGGCGAAGCATCAGATTACGATATCCATCGGTTAAAGATACTCGTAGTGGGGTGCGGTGGGGCGGGTTGTAACAGCATACACAGGCTCAACAAGATAGGGATCGAAGGGGCCGACACGCTCGCAATTAACACAGACGCCATCAGCCTTAAGGCAACTTGCGCGAAGAACCGCCTTCTCATAGGTGCTGAGTACACAAAGGGGCGTGGCGCGGGTGGAAGGGTCGATGTAGGAGAGACATGCGCAATGAATGCAGGCGGGATCATCGACCAGACCCTAAGGGATGTAGACCTCTGCTTCATCATCGTCGGGATGGGCGGGGGGACCGGTACCGGCGCTGCACCGATAGTCGCTGAGACGGCCAAGCGTAACGGGGCGGTCGTGATATCGATCGCCACTTTGCCCTTCCATATCGAAGGGGGGGTAAGGAAGAGCAACGCTCTCAAGGGCCTGCGGCGTCTGAGCGAATCATCCGACACGTTACTGGTGTTGGACAATAACAGGCTCATTGAAATATGTGGGAACATCCCCTTCAATCAGGCATTAGGGGTCATGGACCAGCTCATCGCCGAACTTATTAGGGGCATAGTGGACGCGCTTACCAAACCATCGCTCATCAATCTCGATTTCGCCGACCTGAAGACGGTCATTTCCCATGGTGGGGTATCTACCATATTATATGCCGAGAACGCTGACCCTGATGGGGTCGTCAATGATGCGATCAACAATCCCCTCCTTGACATTGACATCAAAGGAGGGACGGGAGCGCTGGTCCATCTGTCAGGAGGTAGCACGCTGACCCTCAGGAAGGCCTACAAGGTCTTCCAAGGCATAACCGGACATCTTGATCCAGACGCGAACATTAAATTTGGTGTGAGGATAGAGGACGATAACGAATCGACGATCCGCCTGATAGCCGTCATCACGGGGATAACCGACATCCCTGATGAACCGGCGAGCGGCCCTGAGATGACAAGGGACCTTTCAGTATTGCTCAAGAAATATGGCCGTTAGGTCATTTTTTCCCGGTCGTCTGTCGGAGCCTTTCATTCTCCGCCTCGAGCCTCCTGATCTTCTTGGCCGCCCCGCCAAGCACCCCCATGATAGTATAGAACTCCCATCTGGACGGGACGGCACGTCCCATCATCCTTCGGAACATGACGTCGGTCTTCTCCCTTCTGAACTTAGGATAGTTGATGGCCTCAAGGACCTCTGCGAAGAATTTGAACATGAGCTCCTTCTGCTCGTCGGTCGAAGGCCTCGTGTTGCTCGGTTTCCCTTGGAGGGCGAAGATCTCATAGAGTATTATGGTGACCGCATGTGAAAGGTTGAGGACGGGATACTCTTCATGGGCCGGGATGTTGACCAACAGGTCACATCTATGCAGCTGTTCCTGGGTAAGGCCTATGTCCTCCCGACCGAAGACCAAGGCAATGTTCTCCTCCAAGCCCACGGTCTTCTGTGCGAATTCCTTTGGTGTTATCGGTATCCTTACAAAATGGGCATCGCCATAGGTGATTATCCCTGAGGTCCCGACCACAAGGTAACAGTCCCTGACCGCCTCCTCAAAGCTCGACACGACCTTCGCGCTCCTGAGTATGTCGCCAGCGTGCTTCGCGCGCTTGAACGCCTCATCGGTTATCTCACATGGGGAGACCATGCACAGCTCCTTGAAACCGAAATTACCCATGGACCTTGCGACAGCACCCACATTCCCGTCGTTCTGCGGCTCTACCAAGACCACTCTGAAGGAGACCATCTTTTTCTAGGAGAGCCTGATGGATTATTTGTCTTTTCACCATTATTTCGCATAACATCGGAAAACGATTATAATGCAGGACAGAGATTGGATGCGGATGTGGCGCGCCGCCATCAAGTTCGCATATGAAGGGAAGAACTTCAACGGCTCTCAGAGGCAACCAGGGGTAAGGACGGTCGAGGGCGAGGTCATCAGGGGGCTCAAGAAGATAGGCGCTATGGACGACCCGGTCACGGCCAGGTTCAAGGTGGCGAGCAGGACCGATGCAGGTGTGAGCGCGTTGGGCAATCTTGTATGCTTTGACACAGAGTTCAGCAGGGACAGGATCCTTCATGCCCTGAACGCTGTATGCGATGACGTTTACTTCATCGCTTGCAGGGAAGTGGCACCATCATTCTCCCCTAGAAGGGCCAAGGAACGATGGTACAGGTACTTCCTTGCGGACGACGGGATCGATATGGACCTACTGATATCTGCCTCTCGGCTATTCGTCGGAAGGCACGATTTTCGACGCTTTTGCAAGCCTGAAGGCAGGGCAACGGTGAAAACAGTGAACAACATAGTCGTTACCAAGGCAGGTGGGCTGTTCATCATCGACCTATATGCCAGGGAGTTCCTCAGGAACATGGTCAGAAGGATGGTGGCGGCGATGGAAAAGGCCGGGAGGGGGACGGTCACCGTAGCGGACATCAGGGAAGCGCTCGAGGGAAGGGACATATCTTTCGGCCTTGCAGACCCATATGGCCTGTGCTTGATGGACATTATTTATGACATCGATTTCAAGGCGGAGAGCACCGAGCCTATGAAAAGAAAGGTAGGTGAGAAAAGGGAAGAGGCCCTTCTCGAATTATTTTTTTACGATTCTCTGCTAGATATCGGTAACGATGACAAATGACCTGGAAATGTGGCATGCTCTTTCTCGACATTCTAGTATATAAAGCAGACTGTAGCATGCTCAATCATTATTTTAATATCGTTCCCGTGCTCTGAGTCATTAGTAAGGTTTGGGGAGAAGGACCACGGGGGAGGGGCATCTCACATAGGTGCCTCCGTACCTCCTATATTTTAATCACAACGTGCATTCAGATGGTGTGCTCATCGCTCTGACAGGTACCCCCGGGACAGGGAAATCCACCATAGCCTCCGATCTTCGGGAAAGAGGTCTGCGCGTGGTAGAAGTATCAGATCTGGCAAAGGAACATGGGATGCTCGGGGAGATGGATGTAGACCGTAATAGTTATAACGTCGATGTGGGCGAGCTCAAAGCAGCCGCTATTTCATTGAGAGGTGAGGGGGTGGTCATCTTGGTTGGCCACCTAGCCCACCTGGTCGGTCCTGAAGTGGCCATTGTCCTGAGATGTAGGCCAAGCGTGCTCGGAAAGAGATTGGCATCACGTGGGTGGAGCGATAGGAAGGTCCGTGAGAACATCGAGGCAGAGGCGGTCGACGCGGTCCTTATAGAATCATTGAGCACTGCAGGAAAGGTCTATGAGATAGACACGACCGACAGACCGAGAAAGGACATCGTGGATGCCGTGTTGTCCATCATAAACGGGATAACAGACAAGTACGCGCCTGGAAATATCGACTGGAGCGACGAGGTGCTGAAGTGGTACTAGATGCGAAGAGGGACAAGGCCGAGAGGTTCCTGATGCCAGCGGCAAAGGCATTGAGGAAAGTGGACCCTAACGTCATCTCACTGATGGCATTGATATTGGCATTTCTGACAGGCATCTCTGCTTATTACAGCTATGAACATTGGAGGCTGCTTCTTCCATCAACATCGGTATTGGTCATCACCAGCGGATATCTCGATGCTGTCGATGGTAAGGTCGCCAGGATATCTGGAAAGGCGAACAAGCGCGGCGACTTCATCGACCACGTGTTCGACAGGTATGCGGACATCTTCATGATAGGCGGTGTCGCATTGAGCGGGTGGTGT
The DNA here is from genome assembly GCA_013415865.1 of Methanomassiliicoccales archaeon. Lineage (NCBI taxonomy): Archaea > Methanobacteriati > Thermoplasmatota > Thermoplasmata > Methanomassiliicoccales > Methanomassiliicoccales archaeon. Next base: position 980,834 of record CP058896.1, on the reverse strand, counting down.
GACATCCATCTAGGGATCCTGGCGCTCCTCGGCGTACTGATGACCTCATACATGGGCACACAGGCCCAAGCGTTGGGCATCGGTCGTATGTACGGAGGCCTGCTGGGCCGTGCCGACCGGATAGTCCTGATGTTCTTTGTCCCAATGTTACAATTATCGTTCACTGCCATCACGGGAGATATGACGTTCTCGCTCCTGGGGTCTGAAATATCGATCTTCGAGCTGATGATGGCCTGGTTCGCGGTCATCGGGAACATCACCGCGGTCCAAAGGGCCCTTTACACATGGAGGGCGCTGGGGGGCAGGTAGCGCTCTTCAATGCCCTGACGGTCTCTGAGCAGCTATCTGCTCGCTCTCTTCAGGACGGGGCCTCCTTTTTTGTTCCATGGACCTTATCCTGTAATAACCCAATGGATGTCTGACCTTACCGCTCCGGCATAGATCGTCCATATCGATGCACAGGCCGTTCGTTCGCATGGTCGCGCACTCTGGACAGGAATATCTTTTACCCATCCCATCCCCCGTGATGTGCCTGACCTGGTAGACCGTCATGGAATTATCGAAATCAGGAGAAGAGAAGAAGGTCTTCACGATGTCATCATTCGACATTCCCAGGGCGCTGAGGAAAGTGGTGATGGCGAATCGCCCGGCATGGGGCATGTTCTCCCCCTTCTCGGCCATTACCGTCAGCTTTTTCATGCAGGGAGGGAACTTGGTGATGCTCACTTCGCCGAACCCCTGCTCCTTCATCCTCTCCCTCATCTGTGACACGACGGCCGTGATCTCAGCGACGTCCTTGGCCATCGCCTCCATTATATCATCAGACACGGGCAATGGAAGCTCCATCCCGATCTTCTCAGCGAGGGCCTGCTCAAGGACCCTTGCGAACTTCTTCTTTGGGAGGACCACGAACCCTTTCCTGAGCTCATGGTTGACCAGCTTCCATTCTTTCCCCCTGAGGCCAGAGGTGTACCGCAAGAAATCACAGAAATGCATGCTGAGCACATCGCCATCCCTGTGCGCAGTGACGCCCAGGTCCTCGGCCACCTCAACGACGATATCAAGATCCTCCGTCTCCAGGCGTTCGTGCATGGTCTTCGCCTCGGCCAAGGCATATCTTCTTACGAGGAACTCATCGGCCACACAAGATACCAGGACCCTCGCGACGGGATAGCTGAGCACCTCCAGCAATATCGCCCCCTCGTCCGAAGAGGTAGGTACAAGACCGACCTTCAGGTCGTTCAACGCGTCCATGACCCGCTGTTTTCCCCTGGCCCTTGGACCCTCATACGCCCTGTGCGTCAATAGCTCATCGAGAGAGACATTGCTGGACCTGACCAGCTCGGAGGCCGCCTTCAAGAACGGATATCGGGACAGGAGTTGGGTCTCCATGTCCTGTCCATCCTTATGTGCCGATAAAAAACTTACATTACAACCGATCGAAGGTCACGTAATCCAGCAGGTATCTTCCTAGCTCAACATCGTCGAAGCTTGCAACAAAGTCCTCCGGTCCTTTGAAAGGCCTTGCCCTGAACACCCTCATGGCCCTCTTCCTCCCTACGCCCGGAAGGGCCTCGATCGCAGATATGTGGCACCTGTTGATGCTCAAGGGCCATTCAACCGCGGTGATGCTTCTGAAACCCCAGCCTGTGACCTTGGCGTCATAGAGGCGGGACATCTCCACAGGATGCTCGAATCCCACAAGGATGGGATAAGTACCTATCTGCCTACCGAACGTCACCTTGCCCTCCTTGAGCTCGGTATATATTCCTTTGAGAAGGGTGCCCCTGGGAAGCATCCTTTCGAGCATCACGTGGTCGACCTCCTGCCTGACCCATTCCTTGAATTTAAGGAACTCCCCATGGGTAAGGTTCTGTCTGAACTGTCTGCGGATGCCGATCACCTGCCTGATGTTGATCCTCCGCAGGAGGAGGCCTTCGGACATAACTCCCTTCAAGAACCTCATGTTGTGCAAGAGCGACTCTTTCCGCTCACCATCCAGACCAACTATGAAATTGATGCCTGGGAGGACCTTGGGGAGCCCGTTGGGTCCACGCTCACCTCCCACCTCGTTGATCATCCTCACGGCCTGCATGGTCTCCTCGGCCGAGGCGTTCAGGTTGTTGGCCTCCCTCACGACAGGATCGGCCGATTCTAGCCCCAAAGCCAGAACATTACCGCTCGTGCAATGCTCAGCTATGCTCTCAAGGACCATCCTGGCCTCATCTGGCCATTGAGCGATGATCGCCGGGTTGGCATTGTCAAGGTGCAGGACGTCCGGTCTGACCGAGGAGATCCCCGAAAGAAGGCGCTCGACCTCCTGGGGGTTAGGTCTTGGCCTGTCCGTTCCATCCATATGGGCCTTATAGGATATGAAACAGGTCTGCGCTCCAAGACGGAAGTTGCGCACGCCAAGCTCATGCAGGCGAGCGACCTCCTCTATTATACTGCCCGCATCCCTGAACTCAGGCTCTCCCTTAAGTGGCTCGATGCAGAATGAACATCCTCCGCTTCGGTACCTTACGCATCCCCTGTACGTCTCTATCTCTGCTATCAATGGCTGTGGATGGTCAGGGTGCTGCATAACACACTCCGCACCCTTCAGTAACCACCGTTCCCATTCCGAGACCGTCCTCCAACGGTCTGTCCCCCACCCTTTTCTCACGAGATCGAAGGAAGCGGAGGCGGCGTCCTTTTTTCCTATGACATCGAAGGCGCTCGACCAATCCATTTTCTCAAGGGCAGCGGGTCCGCCCAGGACCTTGATGCCTGGCAAAGTCCTTGCTAATGAGAGCACCTCTTTGGCCGAGGCAGGCATCGCCCTGATATATCTGCCAGGAACTGCGCATCCAGCCATGACCACGTACACATCCGCGTTGTCAAGGTGCATTCCCTGTCTGATGTCATCTATAGTTACGTACGAGGTGTCGCAGCCGGCATCGACGAGCGCGCCATATACGGCCCGGACCCCTGGGTGTATGAACGGTGGGACTCCCAGGGAACCAGGTTCGTCAATATAGCAGTCGATGACCGTCGCCCTCATATCATAGACCTCCAAACCTCGAGGACCTTAGATACTAGGTGCTTGAGCAACATTAATAAAAAATCCGAAGCGGAAGGCGTTTATCAGCATGACATTGAACGACCCTGCGCTCAAATGAGGCCGACTTCCTTGACCTCGACGTTGGAGATGCCTTCGATGGAGCTATAGACCTTTTCCAGCTCCTCGATGAGTCCCGCTGCGTCCTGCATGATGCAGGTGACCTCCAACATCTTCAGTCCAAAGGCCAAAGGCTTGACCTCTGTCCTGATGACCTTGATGCCTGACGGCACCAAGCTCTGAAGATCATTACCTAGCTTCTCATAATTGAAGTCAGGGTCTTCTGACATCAAGGTGTGAACTGAAGCTACCTGCCCCATATGAACACCTTTATGGTCCTGTGAACCCGCATCTAGGGCAAACGTATTTGACGCTCTGGTCGCGGCAATTGTAGCATCGTCCGACCTCTACCTGCCCACAACCAGGGCATTTGAAGAATGTAATACCGGTCCCGGTCAACCTGATGCCGCATGAACTGCAAATCTTTTCATTCTGCATGTATCGCACCTGCGAGGGTAGCGAGATTAGGCTCCCTATATAAAAATTTCAGCCTAGGTCAAAGAGAACATAAATGAACTTGGAATGGGCGGTCACAGGGCCCTGACTGTATGGTCTAAAAAGACCATCCTCGAAAGGAAATATAAAGATTGGGTAAGAACTGGGCATGTGACAATTCCCATTCACAATAGATGAAATAGTTTATCCGTCCGGCGTCGGAAGAAAGGATTACTTGGCGAACACTTAAATAAGGGCAGCATTTATGCTCGGCGGCGCAGCGCCGGCGCACACATCCAAAAGGGCCCGTAGCTCAGCTAGGTAGGACCGTTGGCAACAGCGGTCCCTAGAAAGAGCATCTGGCTTTTAACCAGGTGGTCCGGGGTTCGAATCGTTTCACGGTAACTCCGTGGCGTCGAAAATCCCCGCGGGCCCGCTTGGGTAGGTGAATGGAATATGGGAGTCGAACAGGAGAACATAATCCGACACCGATGCCTATTAATATCTATACCTTATAGGATGAAAACAGGTCGCGGGTCATTGACGAGGTGATTTTTTGGTCGAAACGCCACAGTTCAACGTATTAGAGCACAATCTCGTGCCCGAGCATCGTTTGTTATCGGATGAAGAGGCCGAGGCCGTCCTAGCGAAGCTCAAGATCTCCAAGGATCAGCTTCCAAAGATTAGGAAGAACGACGCCTGCATCAAGGTCCTCGAGAAGATCAGTCATACAGACATCAAGGAGGGGTCTATCATCCAGATAACCCGCAAGAGCAAGACCGCGGAGGTAGCGGTCGCCTATCGTTTGGTCAGAGGGTGAATTAATTGCGAGATCTAGTCGAACTCTATTTTAAGGACAGGAGCATCGTCAACCATCATATATCCAGCTTCAATGACTTCCTGTCCACAATGGACAATCCTAACAGCAGGATGCAGAAGATCGTTGACAACCTTCGTGTGTCCGCTGAGGACCTTGACAGGGGCATCATAAGATTGGACAAGGACAAGACGGACGGAAGGATCGTCGAGATCCGCGTCGGTAGGAAGAGGGATGAGAAGACGGGAGCGATCGACCAGAGCGCCAAGCCTACGATCCATGTCAAGCTCCCTGAGACCCGGGAGGCCAATGGTTACGTCCATGAGCTGACCCCGATGGAGGCCAGGTTGAGGAACCTCAACTACCTGGCCCCGATCTTTCTCGAGTTCACGGTTATAGAGGATGGGATAGAGAAGGAGTCGGAGACGGTCCACATAGGCGACCTCCCGATCATGGTCAAGAGCAAAAAGTGCAACCTTTATAAAGAGAACCTTGAAGAGGAGCGGGAGCTGACAGAGGAGGAATATAACAGGACCCTTCAGAAAAAGGGCGAGGACCCGATGGACCCAGGCGGTTATTTCATCATCGGAGGTACGGAGCGTGTTCTTATCACCCTCGAGGACCTCGCGCCTAACCGTGTCATGGTGGAGTTCAACGAGCGCTATGGCACGAAGCTGGAAGTAGCTAAGGTGTTCTCGCAGAAGGAAGGGCACCGAGCCCTGACGCTTGTCGAGAAGAAGCGGGATGGGGTGCTTATGGTCACCGTCCCGGCGGCATCTGGCCAGATACCCCTCGTCGCACTGATGAAGGCTTTAGGCATGGAGAACGACCAGGAGATATTCGAGGCCATCGCGTCCGATCCGAGGATGAGCAACATCGTTTACGCTAACATCGAGGAGATCCATGATAAGAAGGTCTACCCCCCCAACGGTATTTTCACCACGAACGACGCCATCGCCTACCTGGAACGCAAGTTCGCTACCGGGCAGGCAAAGGAATACCGCGTCAAGAAGGTCGAGTCCATCATCGACCGCTCATTGCTCCCGCACCTTGGCGATACGCCCGATGACCGCATGAAGAAGGCGATATTCCTCGGCCGCATCGCAAGGTCCGTGCTTGAGCTTTCATTGAACATGAGGAACGAGGATGACAAGGACCATTATGCCAACAAGAGGCTGAAGCTGGCAGGCGACCTGATGGAGGACCTCTTCCGCGTCGCCTTCACAAACCTCATGAAAGACCTGAAGTACCAGCTGGAGAGGTCCTATGCAAGGAAGAAGGACCTTCGGATAGGGAGCGCAATCAGGCCAGACCTTTTGTCACACCGTCTCCTGCACGCCCTGGCGACCGGCAATTGGGTCGGTGGTCGTGCAGGTGTGAGCCAGCTGCTGGACAGGACCTCGAACATGTCCACGCTCTCCCACCTCAGGCGTATTACGTCTTCCTTGACCAGGAGCCAGCCACACTTCGAGGCGCGTGACCTACATCCCACCCAGTGGGGCCGTCTATGCCCCAACGAGACCCCCGAGGGGCAGAACTGCGGTCTGGTCAAGAATGCCGCGCTTATCATCGACGTCTCAGAAGGGTTCCGTGAGGAGGACGTCACATACCTGCTGAAGGACCTTGGGGTAAAAGAGGTGAGAGGCCAGCAGAAGGCGGGCACCCGGGTCTATGTAAATGGGGACCTGAAGGGGGTCCATGACCGGGCAAAGTACCTCATCAACGAGATGCGCCAGAGGCGCAGGTCAGGGCTCCTCTCACATGAGATAAACGTCCGTTATGATGAGGAGATGGACGAGGTCATAATCAACTGCGATGAGGGGCGTCTCCGGAGGAGCCTCATCGTTGTCAATGATGGGAAGATCGCCCTTACCAGGAGGCATATTGAGGAGATCCGCGAGGGCAAGCTCCGCTGGAACGACCTCGTCCGCGAGGGCGTCATAGAATGGATCGATGCGGAGGAGGAAGAGGACGCGTTCATCGCCGTATCTCCGTATGAGGTCCCTGAGAGATGTGACCATTGTGGGCGTGCATTATCACCTATGGACCTTGATTGGATGAACCCAGGCACGGCGGACAAGGATGCCCAGCTCAAATGCAGGCATTGCGGAGGGATGATCTCATCCAAGCTTTTGATCACCAAGGAGCACACCCACATGGAGGTAGATCCGATGTGCATACTCGGGGTCTGCTCCGGACTGGTGCCATACCCAGAGCATAACTCGTCACCGCGTGTCACCATGGGGGCAGGGATGGCGAAGCAATCGTTGGGCCTGGCCGCCTCCAACTACCGTATGAGGCCGGACACCCGTGGGCACATCATGCATTATCCGCAGAAGCCGTTGGTCCAGACGAAGACGATGGACTTCGTTGCGTTCAACAAGAGGCCCGCAGGGCAGAACTTTGTCGTGGCCGTCCTGTCCTATCATGGTTTCAACATGGAGGACGCATTGATCCTCAACAAGGCGAGCGTCGAGCGCGGCCTCGGCAGGTCCACATTCATGAGAACATACAGGGCCGAGGAACGCAGATACCCAGGGGGACAGGAGGACCATTTCGAGATCCCCCAGCCGGACGTCCGTGGCGCAAGGCAGGACCAGTCATATGTCAACCTTGACCCTGACGACGGTCTGATCTCACCTGAGATAGCGGTCAATGCCGGCGATGTGCTGATAGGGAAGACCTCGCCGCCGAGGTTCCTTGAGGAGGATGTCGGTGACTTCCTTTCCGTTCAGAAGCGCAGGGAGACATCGGTCACCTGCCGCGGCGGCGAGACCGGATGGGTCGACTCGGTCATGCTGACCGAGTCCGAGAACGGCTCCAGGCTCGTCAAGGTGAAGGTGAGGGACGAGCGCATTCCAGAGCTGGGCGACAAGTTCGCCTCAAGGCATGGGCAGAAAGGGGTCGTCGGTCTGATCCAACCTGCAGAGGACATGCCCTTTACAGCAGAAGGGCTCACTCCCGACCTGGTCGTCAACCCGCACGGTATACCGTCCCGTATGACCGTGGCGCACATACTTGAGATGATCGGTGGAAAGGTCGGCTGTGCGGAGGCGAGGACCATCGATGGCACCCCGTTCAGCGGAGAGAAGGAGGAGGCGATCAGGGAGTCCTTGGTCAGGGCCGGCTTCATGCACTCCGGAAGAGAGGTCATGTACGATGGCCAGACAGGAAGGAAGATAGAGGCCGACATATTCATGGGCGTGATCTATTACCAGAAGCTCCATCACATGGTCTCAGGGAAGATGCACGTCAGGTCCCGCGGGCCTGTGCAGATACTCACGAGGCAACCGACAGAAGGCCGCTCCAGACAGGGCGGTCTCAGGTTCGGTGAGATGGAGCGTGACTGCCTGATAGGCCATGGTGCCGCCATGGTCATAAAGGACCGGCTTCTCGACGAGTCCGATGGTACCTATCAATATGTATGCGGCAACCCCAACTGCGGCCATATAGCGATATTGGACCGAAGAGGGGCGCTCCGCTGCCCTGTATGCGGAAACAACACGAACGTGCACCTGGTGCAGACGTCCTATGCGTTCAAACTGCTCCTCGATGAGCTGCTATCGCTTGGGGTCGCCATGCGCCTTCAGCTGGAGGATTTGCGATGAAGAGAGGGGTTTCCAAGAGGATAGGGTCGATAAAGTTCGCCTGCCTGTCCCCTGATGAGATACGCAAGATGTCCGCTGCAAAGATAATAACGGCCGACACCTATGACGATGACGGTTTCCCGATAGAGATGGGCCTGATGGACCCTCACCTCGGGGTCATCGAACCGGGCCTCAGGTGCAAGACCTGCGGGCACAAGGTGGACGAATGCCCCGGCCACTTTGGCAGCATAGACCTTGCCATGCCCGTCATTCACGTGGGCTATGTCAAGGAGATTAAGAAGCTGTTGCAGGCCACCTGCAAGAGCTGCGGCCGCCTGATGCTCAACGAGGAGGAGGTCAAGGGCTTCAGGTCGAAGATGGAACAGTTCGAGGAGCTGGGCGGGGACACGACCGACATACGCGAGCTCTCCAAGGACACGGCCAAGGACGCACAGAAACAGATATGCCCTCATTGCGGAAAGGAACAGCTCAAGATAACATTGGACAAGCCGACCACCTTCCGAGAGGACGGTCATAAGCTGACCCCGAAGGAGGTCAGGGAGAGGTTGGAGAGGATACCAGCTGAGGACCTGGTGCCGCTAGGCATCGACCCCCAGTCCTGCCGTCCTGAGTGGATGGTGCTCACAGCGCTCCCAGTTCCCCCCGTGACCGTCCGACCATCGATCACACTGGAGTCGAGCGACAGGTCTGAGGATGACCTCACCCACAAGCTCGTCGATGTGCTGAGGATCAATCAGCGCCTTCGTGAGAACCGTGATGCTGGCGCCCCACAGCTGATAGTCGAGGACCTGTGGGAGCTGCTCCAGTACCACGTCACCACATATTTCGACAACCAGACATCTGGCATACCGCCTGCAAGGCACAGGTCCGGTCGGCCCTTGAAGACCCTGGTGCAGCGCCTTAAGGGAAAGGAGGGCCGTTTCCGTTCGAACCTGTCAGGTAAGCGCGTCAACTTCTCGGCGCGTACCGTCATCTCCCCGGACCCCGGGCTATCGATCAACGAGGTCGGCGTCCCAGAGGAGGCGGCAAGGGAGCTGACCGTCCCTGTCAATGTCACGAAGGCGAACATCGAGGTGCTCAAGGAGCTCGTGAAGCGTGGCCCAACACCATCTGGGGACCGTTATGTGCCGGGCGTAAACTACGTCATCAGGCCTGATGGCCGCAGGATAAGGGTCACGGACAAGAATGCCGAGACGGTCGCTGAGACCATCGAGCCCAACTTCGTCATCGAAAGACATCTCCAGGACGGTGACATAGTCCTCTTCAACAGGCAGCCCTCGCTGCACAGGATGTCCATGATGGCGCACACCGTGAGGGTCATGCCTGGAAAGACCTTCAGGTTGAACCTTTGTGTCTGCCCGCCTTACAACGCGGACTTTGACGGGGACGAGATGAACCTCCATGTGCTACAGAGCGAGGAGGCGCGGGCCGAGGCGATGATATTGATGAAGGTGCAGGAGCACATAATGTCGCCCAGGTTCGGGGGCCCGGTCATAGGCGCGATCCACGATCATATCACCGGATGCTTCATTCTGACCTACATGAACAGGAAGTTCGACAGGGCCCAGGCCCTTGCGATCCTCTCGAAGCTCGAGGGGGTCCAGCTCCCGGAGCCAGATTCATCGGACAAGAACGGACCGCTCTGGAGCGGGAAGAGATTGTTCTCCACGATATTGCCCAAGGATTTCCGAATCACCTTCAAGGCAAGCATATGTGAGAAGTGCTCGAGCTGCAAGAAGGACAAATGCGACAAGGACGCATACGTCCGCATCAGGAACGGACAGCTATTGTCCGGTACGATCGACGAGAAGGCCATCGGCTCGTTCAAAGGCCGCATACTTGACAAGATAGCAAGGGACTATGGCGCAGAGCAGGCCAGGATGTTCCTTGACAACGTCACCAGGATGGCCATCGGCGCGATAATGGTGTGCGGGTTCAGCACCGGCATCGACGATGAGGACATCCCAGAGGAGGCGAAGCGCCAGATAGAAGATATGCTCCAGGAGTCGATCGACGAGGTCAACAGGCTCGTCGAGGCATATAAGAACGGCGAGCTCGAACAGATGCCAGGACGCTCCATGAGAGAGACACTTGAGGTCGAGGTCATGCGCGTCCTGGGAAAAGCTCGTGACGAGGCCGGTAAGATAGCAGGCAAGCATCTGGGCATCGAGAACGCGGCGGTCGCGATGGCAAGGTCCGGTGCCCGCGGCTCTATGCTCAACCTATCTCAGATGGCAGGCTGCATCGGCCAACAGGCGGTCCGTGGTGAGCGTCTCAGCAGAGGGTATTGGAACCGCACGCTCCCGCACTTCAGGAAGGGGGACCTTGGGGCACAGGCGAAAGGATTCGTCACCAACTCCTATAAATCTGGTCTCACTCCGACCGAGTTCTTCTTCCACTCGATGGGAGGACGTGAAGGTCTGGTCGATACCGCCGTACGTACATCCAGGTCAGGATATATGCAGCGCAGGCTCATCAATGCGCTGGAGGACCTGAAGATGAAGCAGGACGGCACGGTCAGGAACACGGCGGACAGCATCATACAGTTCCAGTATGGCGAGGACGGTATCGATCCAACGAGGTCGGTCGCGGGCGAGGCGATAGACATCGACGACATCCTCACAGAGGTGCTGGGCGAAGAGGCCGAGCTGCTTGCGAAGATCGAGGAGAAGAAGGTCGGCGGCTACGCGACGGTCGAGAAGGACCTCATGGAGACAGGAGAGGAGGAGTTTGAGGAGGCGGGCGAGGAGCCCGAGTTCGAGGCCGGAGGTGAGGAGTGATGGCAAAGAAGGATTTCGAGAAGGCGCTGCAGCGCAAGGGCCTCGACAACGCCACCATAGTGAAGATATCAGCGAGGTTCAACAAGATCGATGAGGTCAAGTCCGCCAGCAAGGACCAGCTTTTCGAAGCGGGTCTGGATGAGGCAGAGGTCGAGAAGGTCCTCGGGGCCCTGGGCGTCAAGAAGACCAAGAAGGTCGCCGTTGGTAAGAAGTCCCTGAAGAAGGCCGAGCCGGTGGAGGAGGAAAAGGACGAGTTCAAGATGCCGCTCGACAAGATCAGGCCCCAGAGCGAGTATGAGAAGAAGCTGAGCAAGATCGCAGAGGAGCTCGGTCTTGAGCTACCTAGGAGAGTGATCAGCACCATCGCCGGGAGGATCGAGGGTATCGATGTCCCCGATGAGAAGGTCAAGGCGATCCTGAGGAAGGCGAACGAAAAGTACCTGGACCACAGGATGGACGCTAACGAGTCCGCAGGGATAGTAGCGGCACAATCAATAGGTGAGCCAGGGACCCAGATGACCATGCGTACCTTCCACTATGCCGGTGTCGCTGAGATCAACGTCACCTTAGGTCTGCCGAGATTGATAGAGATCGTAGATGCTAGAAGGGTCCCATCTACACCGATGATGAACATATACCTCACCGAGGAGTACAGGAACGACAGGGACAAGGTGAAGAGGATCGCCTCCCAGATCGAGACCACCACGGTCGGTGAGATAGCGGACATCGAGACCGACATGACGAACATGCGGATATTGGTCAAGATGGACGTGCACCGCCTGGAACAGCATGAGCTGACACCAAAGGACGTCTATGACCGCATCGGCAGGTTGCGTGGGCTGAAGACAGTGGTCGAGCTTGATGATGATGTGATCATCATAAACTCCGAGGAACCTTCCTTCAAGAGGCTTCAGAACATTGTCGACATGGTCAGGGATGCCAAGATAAAAGGGGTCGACCAGATCTCGAGGGCCATCATAAAGAAGACTGGTGACGAGTACGTCATATACACAGAGGGGTCGAACCTGAGGGACGTTCTCAGCGTGCCAGAGGTGGACAAGCGCCGTACGACGACGAACTCCATACAGGAGATCTATGACGTCCTCGGCGTAGAGGCGGCGAGGCAGTCGATCATAGATGAGGCCTATAAGACGTTGGACGAACAAGGTCTGACCGTCGACATAAGGCACATCATGCTGGTAGCTGACCTGATGACGGCCGACGGGGATGTGAAGGCGATAGGGAGGCATGGCATCTCGGGTCGCAAGTCGAGCGTCCTCGCGAGGGCGGCGTTCGAGATAACCGCCGCCCACCTCCTCCATGCCGCACTGACGGGAGAGGAGGACCACCTCGATGGCGTGGCAGAAAACATTATAGTAGGGCAGCCGGTTACGCTCGGTACCGGGGCTGTTAATCTAGTATATACTCCTGTACGCAGGGGGTCGAAGAATGATTGATCTGGGAAGAGAATTGAAATCCGCAGCATCCACCGGAAAGGTGGTGTTCGGTGTGCAGCAGGCGATAAAGGCGGTCAAGAGCGGAGATGCCAAGATGGTCATCATCTCGAGCAACTGCCCGAACGAATTCCTAAAGTCCAAGAGCCACAAGGTCCCTGTCCATGTCTTTGAAGGCAGCAATATGGAACTTGGTGCCCTGGCCGGGAAACCCCACTCGGTCTCCGCGCTGGCCGTTATCGACAAGGGCGCGTCCAACATCCTTTCGCTGTGATCGCCATGGTAGACATAACTTTCACTGAGGACACGTTGCGGTACATCCGCCTGTTCGAGGATATGACCAGGACGAGGGTGCGCGATTGTATGGAGACCGAGGACAAGCTCGTCTTCGTCGTCGACCCGGGCCAGGCCAACCGTGCCGTTGGCAAGGGAGGGGAGAACGTCATCAACCTGAAGAACAGGACGGGCAAGAACATCCAGGTCATCGAGTACTCGGACGATGCTGAGACCTTCATAAAGAACGTCTTTTACAACTATAATGTCCAGAGCGTCGTGCTCGAGAACCGGGGCAATATCGTACATGCGACCGTGACCGTCGACCCTAAGGTCAAGGGAAGGGCCATCGGGAAGAACGGTCGCAACCTGAAGATCGCCAGGGACATTGTCAACAGGCATCACAATGTCCAGAGCATCAACGTCGCCTGAAAACCTCTTCCCCTCACATATCATTTCTTAATTTTCCTTCTCATTTTGTTCAAGGGCTCTCTTTCCACCTCGAGACGGTCGGCCGTGGGATATTCTTCCACCTGGTACGCGTTCCAGGGCAGCTCCTCAGCAATCTCTGCTAGTATCCACGGGGCTATCTCCATGCGCCCTTTCTCCTTGTCGTACATGAACATGTCCGACGGCACATCCAATGTCTCCAGCATTCCCGTAACCGCCCGAACGTCATCCGATTCGATAACGCCCTTCACCAGCATGCCCTCGGAGGTCACCACGTCGAACGCCCTCGCAACGTTCCTCGCCCTCCTCAGGATCCTGTTCCTGAGCTGGACCCGGTCCTTGAAGCTCGATGAGCAGAAATGGACCGGCACCTTGAATGAACGGTCGAGGGCCAATGCCACCGCCATCTCCGCGCTCCCTTTGACGGCGGAGGAAAGCTCGTCCTTCACCTCGAACTCCCTCTCCCTCATCTTGGAAGCATTCGTCTCAGAGAACTCAAGCTCGTTCAGATTGACGAAATCGAGGACATTCTCGCTAGCATACTTGAGGAGCATCCTTGTCTCGCTCATCATACCAGGTATCGCAGGAACCTCGAACCCCACCGGTATATCGAGCTCTTGTAACGCCTCCGCGACCTTCAACCTCCCCAGGTCTTTCCATTCCTTGACCATCGGATGCAGCCTCAGCTCGTCCAGCCCTGCCCTCTCCAGCTCCTTGAATATCGACGGGTCCACCGTCGATGTGTAAAGGTGGACATGATGGCCACCTCCGAACCTCTCCTTAAGGAGCCTGATGAACCTGATGGTGCGGTCCGGTACCAGGAGAGGGTCCCCGCCGGTTATCCCAGTGCCCGTAGCCCTTATGAGCTCGGCCTCCCTCAGGACCTCTTTCTCGTCATCTGTCCTAAGCTCATTCGCGTAGATCACGTCCCTCCCCTTCTTCGCTGAGGACAAAGGGCAATAGAAACAACCCTTATCGCATCTCCCAGTGATGAAAAGGACCATCTTGGAGCCGCGACGGCAATGTCTGCAGCCCATGGGAAGCAGGCGGGTATATAGAGATCCGGCCCCAAATGGATGCACGTGCATGGACCAACCTAGCAACGAACGTCCTAATAATTCATGCGGTCCGAAAGGGATACTAACCCCTTAGGTCATGGCCCTTTGAGCGATATGAGGTGCAGCACGCGTTTGATCCTTGCATTGGACGAGACCGATGGGGAGAGGGCCATGGCCGTGGTTGAGCAGGTCACCGACCTCGTCGATGCGATCAAGATCAATTGGCCCCTCATCCTCTCAACTTCTCCCAGGACGATCACCGAGCTCTCCAGGCTCGCACCGGTCATATGTGACTTCAAGGTCGCGGACATCCCGAACACCAACAGGCTCATAGTCGAGCAGGCGGTCTCGCTCGGGGCGTCAGGCGTGATCGTCCATGGGTTCGCAGGCAGCGACAGCGTCAAAGCGGCGGTGGCCGCAGCAAAGCACGCGGACATATTCGTCGTCACGGAGATGAGCCACCCCGGCGGGACAGAGCTCACTGCACCGAACGCTGAAAGGTTGGCAAGGATAGCGGTCGAGAGCGGGGCAAGGGGGGTGATCGCCCCAGCGACAAGGCCGGACAGGATCAAGCATATACGCGATATCATCGGGGACCTCCTCATCCTGTCACCTGGCGTAGGGGCCCAGGGCGGAAACGCCTCGGACGCGTTGAGGAACGGCGCTGATTACATAATCGTTGGAAGGTCGATTTACGGCTCAAATGACCCAAGGAGGGCGGCCAAGGCGATCGTTGACGAGGCCAGGTACGCTTCCTTGCACAAGTAGGCAAAAATATCGACCATGAGGCCTGTCCAGACATTCAAAAAAAAGGTCATCGGGCAGATAATGTTAATATAGGCGGTGCATTATGTGAAGCAGATTTTCAACATCACACAAGGAGAATCTAGATGGCATCGAAAAAGGGAGGGATGGTTACCACGCCTGAGACCATAGGCGGGACGACCGCCAAGCCCATGATGGTCAGGATAAAGGATTCCTGGGTCATGAGGAATTGGCAGACGGCCTTGGTCCTGGTGATGGTGATCCTATTGGCTTTCTTCGTCAGGGCGTACTTCGCGTATCCCCTATCGGTCGACAATGGATTCCTCGTCTCAGGAGGTTCCGACTCGTATTATCATCAGAGGGTCATCGACCACGTAACCGGCACCGGCCAGCACCTTGTGTATGATTTTGAGCTGAACTATCCGTTCGGCATGAGGAACGCCAGACCTCCCTTATATGACTGGTCGGTCGCGGTGAGCGGATTGGCATTGAAAGCCCTGGGCATGTCCCTTGAGGACGGCGTGGGCTATTCCCTCGTGTTCTCGACCGCCGTCTGGGGCGCATTGACGGTGATACCGATCTTCATGATGACGAACACGCTGTTCGGCAGGAGAGCAGGCCTACTGTCCGCATTCCTCTTCGCGCTGATGCCTGGTCACATAGAGAGGAGCATCTTCTCAAACGCTGACCACGATGCGATGGTGCTGTTCTTCGTCGTCTTCGCGTTCTATTTCTTCATGAGGTCCCTCCAGACAATAGAAGGGACGAAATGGGTTGCCGATTGGAAGGACCGGAGGACGGTCCTGCCCGGGCTAAGGTCCTACATCAGGCAGAACCAGATATCGATGCTCTATGCGGCATTGGGCGGCGTCTGCGTTTCTGCAGTAGGCATGATCTGGACAGGCTATACGTACATATTGATCATCATCCTCGTCTACTACATCGCGCAGCTGTTCATCGACCGCTTCAAGAGCTCAGATTCGATGGGCGTCATGATCAGCGTCATGACGATGTGGTTGGTGGCCTTCGCCGTCATGGCGCCGCTCTATTACCAGATGGACTATTGGTATGTCTGGTTCGACATGCCCTTCATCCTGCTGATGATAGGTCTTGTCGTGGGAATTCTGTTCATAACCACCAGGGACTACCCGTGGGTCCTGATGGTCCCGGTCATACTTGGAATAGCGGCGGTATCGCTCGTTGTCATGTGGCTTCTCGCCCCAGAGATCTTCAACGCGGTGATATCTGGTCAGGGCTACCTCGTGAAGAGCAAGCTTTACTCCACGATCTCTGAGGCACAGGCCCCCTCGTTCTCCAACCTTGTCATGTCCTTCGGGGCATTGACCTTCTGGCTCGCGCTGTTCGGGGTGGGCTATGCGGCGGTCAAGATACCGAGGTCGTCAAGCCCGCACTTCGTCTTCATGGTCATCTATGGGGCCGTCTCGATATACATGGCCGCATCGGCCGGCAGGTTCCTCTTCAACGCGGCCCCGGCCTTCGCGTTGTTAGGTGGCTGGGCCCTGATGATGATAATCGATTGGGTCAAGTTCGATGAGTACTTCAGGTCCCTGTGGCCAGTATTAAGGAGCCCGAAGCTCCTCTTCAGGAAGATGCTCAAGGCCAGGGTGGTGGTCGTCACGGTCCTTCTCGCCCTGTTGCTCGTGGTCCCGAACGTATGGACGGCCATGGACGCATCGATACCTTCCGAGGAGAAGAAGAAGTATGACCTCCAGATCTACAATTTCATGCCAGATTTCCTGAGGCCGGATGGTTATGATGAAAAGAACGGATCCTCATGGTACCTCGGGGCCTTCAGTTACAGCATGCCGTTGCCGTCCACTTACTGGCCCGCGGCGTGGGATTGGTACGCTGGGCGTGATACGGGAAAGGAGATCGGCGACAGACCTGCCTTTGTGTCATGGTGGGACTATGGTTTCGAGGCTGTGCAGAAGGGGAAACACCCCACGGTGGCCGACAACTTCCAGAACGGTTATCCGTTCGCTGGGACGTTCATCCTGGCCCAGAACGAGACGCAGGCGGTCGCATTGATGTTGACCAGGATCGTCGAGAAGCTGGTATGGAAAGAGGTGACCGCTGGCACCGACCAGTCACACATTTATGAGGCCTTGGCATCCTACGGGATCGATGTCGATGCCTATCTGGACATTATAAGGAACCCATCGAACTATATCAAGGAGATACTCGATCATCCTGAGATATATGGCAACTTTGACACGGACCTGAGCGCGGCCAACGCGCTCTACGTCGCGGCGAGCCATGAGCTTTCCAAGTACGGTATGGAGACGGTCGTCAATGCATACCATGATGTAAGGGAGATCACGGACCTGGACATCGGCTATTTTGCGATAGATTCTCGTCTGTTCCCGTTCAATGCCTATACGCAGAACATATTCTATGCGCCTGCCAAGCTTTCGGACAGGGTCGTAGACCCGAAGACAGGGGACCCGGTGGACTACTACTCGATCAAGGCGGTGGACCTGTATGGTAATGAGTATGACCTTGATGATGTGCCCGAAGGAACGACCATTGTTGACTATAGGATACAGTACACCGAGCTATTCTACGACACCATGCTGTACCGTGCGTTCATGGGCTTCGGCCCTTCGGATGTCGGGCTGAAAGAGCAAGGGGTCCCAGGGATATCCGGTTCCTTGGCCAGCTACAACTCGATGCAGGCATGGAACATGTCCCACTTCAGGATGGTCTACAGGACCGCCTACTACAACCCATATCCAGAATGGGATGTCAGGAACCACAGTGATGCTTGGACCGCGATAAGCTATGATGAGGCACTAGTTAAGCAGAAGCTCATCGATGACGGCCTCCTGAATGCCACCGTGGACATGACCACCAGCGTCCTTGCCGGAGGGGTCGTCTTCATCCAGTATTACGACGGAGTGATCCTGGAGGGAAGGGTGGTCTCCGAGGCAGATGAGCCGATGTCAGGCATATGGGTGACCGCATCAGATGAATATGGCATCCCGCACAATCTGGTGAAGACCGACGAGAACGGATACTATAGCGTGATATTACCATTCGGTAACAACATCACCGTCACCTACTCGTATGGAAAGCTGAACCTGAGGTCCTTGACCGCGACGGTGATCAGGAGCGACACCTACAACATCACATATGAACAGGCGATGCGGAAAGAACCAGTCCCGGTCGGGCCATCTCAGTCGCCATCGGCGAACGCTGAGGAGGGCTGGGTCATAAATCAGACCACGGTCATCATGGGTGGGAAGCTCCAGGGGAAGGTCTTCATCGACCTCAACAACAATAAGATCTACGATCCCACGGATATCTTGCTCGAGAACGCCACAGTGACCATCAGGGACCCGGTCTCAGGATACACCAGGAGCACGGTCGCATATGGAGGGTCCTATTCGTTCTCCGCGCTACCTCCGATGAGCGGGACCCTCTGGGCGGAGTTCAATGGACATGTGGTGGGAAGGACCACCGCCCTTATCGAATCTGGTGGGAACAGGACCGTCCAGATCGCGCCCAGACCGGCCAAGGTATCCAACACTGTCATACTACCATGGGGCTCGGCCGCCCCCAACGTCTCGATCGACCTTGTCGACGAGACCAATGGTGATGTCATCACAAAGACGACCGATAGCAATGGTTACGTCCTGTTCGAGAACCTTTTGGAGGGCAACTACACCCTGAGGGCGAACGATTCCGCCTATACGTTGGGCGAGAAGCGATACCAGATATCTGCAGGTGAGACGGTGGTCGAGACGGTCACGCTCTACAATGCCATGGCCGTCAGCGGGCAGGTCACCTTTGCATCCCTGCCTGTGCCTTATGCCCGGGTCGCGTTCATGACAGAGCAGGTCTCGATATGGACCGTCGCAGATGCCAATGGGCATTACAGTGCAGTGGTCCCTAAGCTCGATTACACAGTGTATGCTCTGAGCGTGCAGGACGGCCAAGAGAACGTCGCCCTTAAGATGTTGGCGGCGACCGATGTGGCCAGTGTCAATCTGGCCTTGTCGAAGGCCGTCATAATGGAGGGCACGGTCAAAGATGGGAACAACTCCGTCCCATCGGCCTCGATCGCGCTGAGGGCCCCCGCTGGGGCGGTGATATATGGCCAGACGAACGCCGCAGGAAAATACCGCCTGGCGGTCCCGGCGGGCACCTATGTGGTCTATGCATATAAGAGCGACAAGGTCTTCTGGGGCGAAAAGGTCGCGGCGGCCAATGTCAACATATCCCTCACAAAAGGGGCAATCCTGACGGGCAAGGTCTGGTCGGACGTGAGCGGCGATGGACAGATACAGACCTCGGAGCTGAGGGGCAACATCACTTTGACCGTGACGAACAGCAATGGCTGGTACATAAGAACGGTCAGCGGCAAGACCGGTATTTACAGCGTGGCCGTCCCGAACGGCACCGACCTCGAGCTGAAGGTCTCATTGAAGTATTACGACGATGTGGTCATCCCGATGACGAATGTCAGCGGGACATTGTCCAACAACATCAACCTGGTCGGCTCGGTAAGGGACGTGTCTGGAAAGATCGACCTTGGCGGGAGCGGGCTTGGGGACATGACCTTCGAGTTCAAGAAGAACGGCGGGGCCGCCGTCAGCGTCAACGTGACGACGGACGCCGAAGGGCGCTACTCGGTCCAGCTCAGGCCGGGCAATTACAGGCTGGTACTCGCCCAGGACGTGACGGCTGGAGATGACGGGTCCCAGTACCAGTTCATCAGGAACTATCTGTTGAACATCACCGTCGGGCAGGACCCGGTCGTTATGGACCTGGAGGCGGTCGTGCGGTACAAGGTCACAGGGGTGATCACGCCTGGAAGCGGAAGCATGACCTTCATAGCCAATGAGGGCGACAGCGTGAGCCTCAACACAACTGGACAATACACCGTCTATCTCAGGCAGGGGAATTATAGCCTCTATGCGCTGATGGTGTCAAACACCACCCGCTACGTGGTGTTCCAAAAGGTCAATGTCAGCGCGCCTCTGGGCCTCGACCTCACCGCGGTCCTGGCCAAGCGCATAGATGCCACCGTGGAGCACAACAACGGTGCCTTGATGGCCAGGGTGAAAGTCGCTCTCAGGGACCCATCAACAGGAGCGGAGTACACGGCGTTCACGTCCTTGACAGGTACATTGACGCTCTACATGGCAGAGGGCATATACAACGTGACCGTGGACCACAGGATGCTGACCAGGCTGCCAGGCCAGACAGATTATAAGTACATGCGTTACACGGCCGATATCAACCTCGCCTTTGACATGGTCGCCAAATCGGTCGATATACCATTGACGAGGAGCTATGACAATTCGACCGTCAATGGTCTCCTGGCCGATGTCGAATACCGGTTCATCGCATTGTCCGGCACGGCCATCGATAAGATGTTCACCGCGAGCTCAGGCTCTATCGACCTGGCGCCTGGCAATTATAGCCTATACGCGAGATCGCCGATGAACGAGACATTCCTTGGTAAGATCGAGATCATGCCCTATGTTGACAATGAGCTTGGGGTCGCACTTGGCCCAGGGACCTCCCTGAGCGGGGTCGTGAGGCTTGACGGTGTGGCCGTTCCAGCAAAGGTCAAGGTATCATCAGGCGAGGCATACCACGAGTTCGAGTCCGAGGCGGATGGAAGCTATCAGGTATGGCTGCCTGCGGGCACCTATACGGTGACCGCGACGGCGAACAAGACGGACCAGGGCATATTGGTCAAGTACAAAGGGACGAAGGACGTCGACCTAAGCTCGGCATCGGTCGTCAACATAGACGTGACCAAGGTGGTCGAATACTCGGTCAGCCTATCATGGGACGGCATCAAGCAGACCGTCAGTGCGGGCGGGTCTGCGGCCTACAACGTGAGGGTCAGGAACACAGGCAATGCGATCGACTCATACGAGCTCAATGCGACAGCGAGCGGTTGGAACATCTCGATATCGCAGAGGGTCATCGAGAACGTCCCCTATGGGACCGACGGGTACGTCAACGTGACCGTCACTCTCACGCCTGGAAGCACCGTCTATGTCAAGCACGCAATGGTGGTCCTCAAGGCGAAGTCCATCACAGGGTCAGGTGCGAGCGCACAGCTCGGGCTCGACGTTAACATAGAGCCGAGGTATGATATCAACATAACATATGTGCAGGCCAACGCCCAGAACGCATCCAGCCATGTCTACAAGTACCTTGTGAAGAACACAGGCAATGCCGATGACAATTACCACGTCGAGGTCGCGAACGCCGCCGAGCTGTTGGCGAAGGGCTGGAACGCGACCATAAGGGTCGGGGAGACCGGAGGGTTCAGCAGATATGTGAACATGAGCCTTGACGCTGGAAGGTCAAGGAACGTCGAGGTATCGCTCACACGGGTAGGGGAGAGCCAAGACCCGAACGTCAACATAACGTTGATGGTCAAGTCCAGGGACGACTCAGCAAGGATGAAGGAACTTACCATGACAGCCGTATTCCCAGACCTCACGATACCTGAGGATGGAGGTCTGACGGTCGAAGGCGTCGGGGTGAAGGACAAGCTGCCCGAGATCCCGCTCGAGACGTATGTGGCGTTCACCGTGTTGGTGTTGTTGGCCGCGCTGGCTGTCTACTATAGCTACCAGAGGGGGGTGTTCGGACGAAGAAAGTGATAACGGCCATCCTGCTCCTTGCGTTCATAGGTCTGGCGCTCATGCCGCTCAGCGCGCAGGCCGAGGAGGAGGACAACAGCGTCAAGATCGAGCTCATCGGGCCGAGGACCCTCGGGGTGGGCGTCAAGCAACAATACAAGGTCGTCGTCAGCGGCGGACCTGGTAACACCACTGGGGGCAACTATACCTGGTCGGCAAAGCTGGGCGGCGATCTGGGGACCGAGGCGAGGTTGACACCATCGATGGGAGGACCGTCTAGAACAGGGGTGTTCTTCTTCAACCTCACCGCACCTAAGAGCGCCGGTAAGTTCAATGTAGAGATAACGGCGAAGTCGTTCAACGTCTCGACCAACGTCTCTAAGACATTGAAGGTCGACCTCAAGGCGGTCGACCCCATCGTCATCAAGGCCGTACTGAAGAATGCTGGGAATGTGACCATCAACAACGTGCCGGTCTTCTTCTATCTCAATGACGACAAGGACTCGCCTGAAGAGATATACAACACGACCGTCTCCGTCCCGGCCTTAGGCCAACGGACCGTCTGGTACAATTGGACCTCGTATGACCTGTCCAGAGGGAAGCATGAGATAAAGGTGGTCATAGACCCCGATTCAGAGCTCATCACGGTCAATGATGAAGGGAAGGAATCCACGACGACCATCTATTACAATGTCAGCGGGTTTGGTCCGATAAATGCGTGGCTATGGGCATTCGTCGTACTGCTGGCAATATTGGTCTACGTCATCTACAGGAGACCGCCGAAGAGAAAGAAGAGAAAGAAGAAGTGAAGGACCGCGCCCTCTTCGGTCTAATTATTCATATCGGTCAGGCCCCTCCCTGTCTGTCAAGGACATCCTTCAGCTGGGATATCTTCTCTTCCAACCTCATGGAGCTCACGGCCACGGCCACCTCGCCCCTCGTCTTCTCCAATATCGAGCGGGCGATGTCCTGTTTCCGCCTGATCGAAACGATCGCATCTGGATAATCGAACCTCATCAGCACTAGGAACATCTCTTCCATGGTGTCGAGGTAGCGCTCGGCCTCCTCGACCTTCCCCTGCCTCAGGGACTCCAAGGCGAACCTTCTTAGTTCCCCGATGGCGTCAGCGAATCCCAGAAGATAGGTCGTAGGTGGCACCTTCAGATCCTCTGGCTCAGGCAGGTCATGGCCTCCGAGAAGCGCTAATACGATCGCGGCCTCAACCATCTCCTGGAGGGCGTCCTGCACTATCCCTGAGCTCCATATCTCCTGGTGGTCCTCCAACAGGCTCTGCAACCTCTCTGCCTCGTCCAGGGCCTCATGCATCTCCTTCTCCATGTTCTCGTGCTTGTGAACACCATGGTTCACGCTGCCTGCGATCCTTATGATCGCCCTCGACGACTTGATCGCGATCTCTCTGACGGTGTCCTTGTCGTCAAGCTTTGCCTGGATATTATTGGCGATCTGCTCGATGTTCCTCATCTCGCACCACCTCTGATGAGGTTCATGTGAGAGACCCTTTTCTCAACAAGCTCCTTGGTACCGATGTCATGTCTCACATAAAGGGCTTCGCCCTCGACATATCTCAAGGCCGATTCACAGATCCTTTCAGCCCCGTCTATGGTGTCGGCAACGCCAACGACCCCCACTGACCTGGACGTGCCGGTCAATATCTTTCCGTCGATCTCGTCTACCGCGGCGAAGTACGCTTCTGCCCCCAGTTCATGGATCGCGCTCTCATTGACCTTGATGGGCAGACCCGACCTTGGCGTCGTGCCATATCCCTGAGGCACGACATACTTGCAAACCGTGGCCTTGTTCAAAAAGCTCACTTTGTTGGCATTGAGATAACCATCGGCGATGCTCCAGGCCACATCTGTGAAATTGGAGCTCAATATGGTAAGTACGTTCATCGCCTCCGGGTCCCCGAACCTTGCGTTAAACTCGATGACCTTAGGTCCATCCTTTGTCAGCATGAACTGACCGTAGATGATACCCTGATATGGTGACCCTTCCTTGGACATCGCAGAGACGACCTTTTGCAATATGCTCTCCGCCTCATCCCTTTCATACCTCTTCACGAATGGCAGCAGATGGTCCGCATCCGTATATGACCCCATGCCTCCCGTGTTCGGTCCTACATCCCCCTCATAAGCACGTTTATGGTCCTGGACCAACGGCATTGGGACCAATGTTTTTCCATCACAGAAGGCCTGCATTGTGAACTCCTCGCCTATGGCCTTCTCTTCTAATACCACCCCGGCCCCTCCGATCCTCTTCTCGAAGACCTCGTCGATGTAAGCCTTCACATCTGATTTCGTAAGGAGATGCTCCCCTTGGACCTTTACACCTTTACCTCCGGTCAGGCCGACCGGTTTGACCGCCACCTCGTGGTCGATCTCATCGATATATTTCTTCGCAGGAGCGGCCTCCACGAATGTTCTGAACCTGAGATTTCCAGGTATATTGTTCCTTTCCATCAGCTCCCTGGCATAACTTTTAGAGGTCTCAAGGCGGGCGGCTGACCTCGACGGTCCCACGCAGCCCACCCCATCCTTCCTGAGGGCATCGGTCAATCCCGCTTCTAAAGGCGCCTCTGGACCGATGATCGCAAGCTCTATGCCCTTCGACCTCGCGTACGATACGACCTTCTCGACATCGGTCTCCTTGATCAGAGCATGGTCCTTTGCGGCCCGGACGATCCCCGGGTTCTTATTCTTCATGACCGCATAGACCTCGGCGTCCGAACGGACCAATGCGGTCACGATGGCGTGCTCACGCCCACCGCCACCGACCACCAAGACCTTTTCTTTCATTGAAAGGTCAACCGCTTATTCCATATTAAAATTGACACATGTTGGTCTGGTCCAATCCCGCCTGGTCCTCACTTATCGAAACCTAATGCCTTCAGGAGGCGGTCCAGTCCCGCTCCTGTCCTCACGCTTGTCAGATACAGTTCCTTACCTGGTCGGAGGGAGCGATAATCTCTTTTGATCCTCTCGACATCGACCTGCATATACTCGGCGAGGTCGATCTTGTTCAGAACCGCGATATCAGAGTCGTTGAAGATCATCGGATGTTTCCTCACCATGTCATCGCCCTCGGTCACCGATATGACCACCATCCGATGGTCGGTACCCAACGGAAAATCCGCTGGACAGACAAGGTTCCCAACGTTCTCTATGAAAAGGAATTTGACACCCTCAAGGTCCATGTGGTCCAGGGCATGGTCGATCATGCGGGAGTCAAGATGACACTCTTTGCCGGTGTTGATATTATATGCTCTAATCCCGGCATCTTGAAAACGATCGAAATCATCTTGGCCGGTCACATCCCCAGCTATGACCGCAACATCAACACCTCTTTTCCTAAGCTCTTTGGCCAAGGCGATTATCATTGCGGTCTTACCTGAGCCGATGGAACCCATTACGTCCACTGACCTAATGCCCCTCGCCCTCAAGTTCTCATGATTATGTTCGGCCAGGTGCTTGTTCTCTTCTAAAACGTCCATTTCCATCGAGATATCGGTGACCTTGTGCACGATCAGGAAACCCGACCGCCTTACTTTAACCCTTCGAAAATATCTTTGCTGAGCATCCTCGACCGATGTACAGATCAGAAACGGTCGTTTGTGAATTATGAATTAATTTGTTCATTACACGCCATTTATGATTAGAGCATCTATCGAACAGTCAATTATCAAAATTACAGTTCATACAATGGCACGATTAATTATAAGTAATGAAGAGGATGATTCATTTGCACTACCTGAAGGTCCATTTAGGAGGAAAAGACCTTCATAAGGGGGATTAAAAAATGGAACAAGCAATTGATCAGGCCTATCCATTGATGGGAAGGGCTATTATGAAACGTACCATTCTCCTCCTGGGCATATTGGCGGTCGTGTTCGCCATGCTGTTCGCGTTCAACTCCAATGCGGCGGCAGCGGACTCCCCGACACCTGTCTATGTGCAACCAGGTCAGGTCAGTGGTACTTGGACAAATGATAATGTGTATTATGTGACAGGAGACATCCAGGTCGCGGAGGGTGAGACCCTTACGATCGAGGAGGGCACCACGATACTATTCGACAACGGTGCCATCCTTGCAGTCGATGGGACGCTCGTCGCTGACGGGGCAGGCAATGGCACGATAATATTCGGTGCTAACAGCTCAACCCCCTGGGTCGGTTATTGGGATGGCATCGTTGTCAACTCGACCGGTGTAGCGACGCTGAAGAACGTCAACATCACCTATGCGTACATCTCTCTGTTTGTCAAAGATGGGACCATCGCGGTGCAGGATGTCTACATTGCCGATACCTACATTGGTGTCCGTATAATCGAGTCCGAGGCTGAGACCAATCTGACCCTTTCTGACATTACCATAGATAACTATTGGACCTATGGTATCCATGTAAGGAACCTGGACCAGGCGATCAGATTCAGTCTTTCCGACAGCGAGATGGAGAATGGGAATAGTGCGGACGGTGTAATGATAGAGGCGGGCGACGACCTGAATGGTACCGTCTATGCAGCGATCAGCAACGTCAAGATCGACGGCGGCCTCTCTGCCGTGAACGTGCTTGCCACCCTTGACATCCAGTTGTTGGTTGTTGATTGCACATTCACCGCTCAAGAGGACGTATCGGTAGCGGCCGACTCATTGTTCGGGTCGGTGGAGCTGGTCATTGATGGGAGCATCATCGACGGCTCGAACTCAAATGATGATTCCTGGATCTACACAATGACCGAGATAGAGTATGAGTTCGAGGTCATTCCATACGATTCTGAGGATGAGAACCAGACAACATCCAATGAGATGCTGGTGGCCGAACTGCCATTTGACTTCGTGTTCTCCGGCGTATCTATAGACCAGGTCTTCATGACAAACGATTATCTCTATCTCCAAGGAGGGTATGTATATCCAGCCTATAACTCGAATGTGGAGGTCAATGGGGGCTCTACCTTCTATGGGTTCAAGGTCTATGATGACAGGGCCGTCTTCCAATGGTCTCAGAGTCTGATGTATGAGAACAGCAGATTGAACCTGTACGAGGTCATCCTGTGGGCGAACGGCGATATACAATTGAACTACAATGTCATGGAATCGACATCATGGTCGGCCATTAATTTGGTGACAGGATACTATAACTATGTGATCAGTGACCTGATCGGTTCCGCCTCAGACCAAGACTATAGGAGCTATCTGCTCTCTGGTCAGAGCCTATCGCCAGGCACCGGTGTGACCGCTGTGACCTTGCTCGGTGAGGTTACAATCACCATGACAGACAGCACAATAAGCAGCTTCGACCAGGGCGCCATATATGCCCTCTCAGAGGAAGGCTATGTGATGTTCGAGATGTCCGACAGCGAGATCTCCTGGATCAACAACTATGATTATGAGGGCGCGGTCAATCTGCTGGCGTACTACGGGGCCGTCGATGTCCTGGTACAGAACAACTATTTCTATCAGGTCTACGACATGGTGTTCTACATCGAGTCCTACATGGAGGAGCCCGATGATGTGTTCGTCGACATTCTCGACAACGAGTTCGTAAAATGTTTCATGGTCGCCTACGTAGGGACATGGGTGAACATAGCCGACTCCATGGAGAACACCTCGGAGATGCTGATAAGAACCTCGTTCAATGACAACATGCTCCTGGACTCTGGTGCTGTATACTTCTATACTAGCATCAATCTGTTCGATGAGGGCGGTTCCGATGTGACGATCGAAGAAGAATACATGAACAACACCTTCGAGACCGTTCTGTTCATCGGGGACCTCCCGTTGTTGGATTGGTCATATTGGGACGCATCCATGTTCAAGTCTGAAACGAACTATTATAGTTACGATAGCGTGTTCGAGGACTCCCTGACAAAACAAGTCACGGTGACCGGGAACGAGTTCTCTGAGCTGCCTGGATTGCCGTTCTGGGATGACGGTGGGATTTTGTTCCACTATCCGAACGCGTTCGATGTGTCCACCTCATTATGGTTCAGCGGGGAGCAGTTGACAGCGGACATATCGACCACCATCATGGACAACATTGTGGCGATCGAGGAATCCAGTTCGAGCGGTCCGCTGGTCAATGTTGCGTCCTACCTGAACACCTATGAGGGGGACGTCGGGATAAGCGAATCAGTCATCGTATCCGATAACACGCTCGTGGATGAAACGATAGAGTCGTTCGGGGTGCTGATCGATTCCGAGGCATACTTTGGATTGAACAACGTGGCAACCAAGGAGTCCAGCATCGAAGGCGTTTATGTGGTGGAGGACAACTATCTCGAAGGCATGATCTTCGGTGCGAGGATCGCACTGGGGAGGGAGGTAGAGAACGTTGCCGGAGACATCACCATAAGTGACGCCGTAAGGTTGAACAGGAACACCGTCGTCAACTCTGGCCCGGCGCTGTATATTGAGATGGACAATGACTTTGGGTTCTATGACTACTTCCCGTATGCATCCCTATATGAGGGCGGAGAAATAGTCCAGAACGTGGAGTATAATGTCGACGTAGAGGTGATGGACAACAGCATCGAATGCGTCTACAGCTACGATTGGTACGGCGCGATCTATATCGACCTCTATACTGACATCTGGAACCCAGGAAACACGCTGTTGACCGATCCATCCGTCATTGGGACAACCTCGATCGCGGTCTCTGGTAACCAAGTCCAGATGAGCAATGTCGACATTGACGCCATCGAGATATACCAGAGTGCCTACGCGGGTGGAAGAGATTCGGTCTCCAACATCACGAGCGACATTGTGGTAGTTGAGAACGTCATAGCGGGAAATTACTTCGATCATGGGATATATGTTGAGGTTGGGAATGATGCTTATACTGAATATGAAAGGAACAACCTCTTAGACTCGCCCGTATCTATTCTCTATGCTACAGTGGAGATATCGGACAACATGGTCGACTGTGCCCAGTATGGTATAGAGATGTACCTGTGGACCGAAGCGTATCTCGGCGCCGCAATGGAGTACACGACGTTTAATGGAATGATCGTGAACAACATGGTCTATAACTCCACCTACGCTGGCATCGCGGCATATGTTGACGTATACATGATCAACTACTATGAATGCATGAGCCAGACGAACGACACAGTATCCATCACAGTGGCCCAGAACACGGTCGACAACGAACTGGATGAAACATATGGTATCTATGTCGAGACGTATTATTATTGGTGGTACTACTATGACCAATATGCCGCAATGACGGGGACGATGTCATTTGTCATCGAGGACAACGACGTGTCAAACGCCTATTGCGGTATTTACGTCGATGTCTACGACGAGTCACTCCTGACCACTGAGGTATATGTGCTGGACAACACGATCTGGTCCGTATACTACTATGGCATCGAGGCCTATGCCGACCACCTGACGATCACAGGCAACATCGTCAATGAGGGCTGGAACTACGGCATCTATGTCGGGTACTCATCAGGTGTCATCTCCGATAATCAGGTCTCCTGGTTTGACGATTGTGGCATCTATGTCTATGACGGTTGGGACATGGTCATATCGGACAACTCGGTCACGTACTGTGGGCTGGACGATGAGTACGGTGTGCTGCTCGAGTACATATACAACGTGACCTTCTCGAACAATGTGATAACAAACAACCAGTGGGGTCTGTATGTATACAATGCGGAGGCGTCCGCGATCATCAGTAACGTGATCGAGAAGAACACCTACGGTGGTGCCTACTTCTATGAGATCTTCGAGACCGTGATCGAGAGCAACTCCTTCAGCGAGAACGGCGGAGACGGTGCCGTGTTCTACTACGGTTACGACTTCGTCATAGGGAACAACACCTTCGAGAAGAACCTTGGCTTCGGTCTGTACATGGACATCGGTTCGGGCCGTGGGTACCTGTACAACAACGAATTCTCGTACAATGGAGAATATGGACTGTACGCATACTCATATGGTGGCATTTGGCTAGGCGCGTCGTCAGGCGAAATTGACCACTCCGACGAGTGGCACGGTTTGATCTGGATAGTCGACGAGCAGGCCATTGTCCTGATGAACAGCGTGGAGTTCTATGGTGAGCTGAAGGTTTTGGAAGGCGGCCACCTCAAGGTCGAGAGCGCTGAGGCCTTCTGCTTCGGAGAATCCTCCGTCGATGGAACACCATCGCTGATCGTTGAGGGCACCATGGACATACTGAACACCTACATGTATGCCTATGAGGAGGTCTTTGAGTTCGAGATCTACGGCACGGTCAGCGCCGAGCTCTCGGTCTTCGAGGCCATGAAGCAGGTGTACATCGCCGAGGGATCGACGGCAGTGTTCCGCAAATGCGAGTTCAAAGGAGCTTGGCTCGAGACGATCTTCATAGACAACGCCTCTCCAATGTTCTCGATGTGCACGATGGTCGGCGCCTCCGACAGGGCAGTTGTGTGGATCCAGGGTCCGAACGCTAACCCGACGATAACAGGCGGTATAATCCTGGGAGGGATGCAAGGCATCTATGCCAAGGACGCTAGCATCGGCAACGTCTACGACACCATCTTCGCGATGAACTACATGGCGGGCATCTACGGAGAGGGCGTCACCGGCAAGATACACGACAACGTGTTCATGCTGAACGGAGTGGCCATCATGCTCAAGGACAGCGACGTCTCGATAGAGGACAATGAGATAGGCTGGACCATGTATATGGACGCCCTAGCGAAGTATGCACCTGTATTGGAGCTGGTCGGCCATCACTTCTTCGAGATGTTGCCTTATCTTGAGGACCTGTTGCCGTTTATCTTGAGCAGCCCTCCGATGGACGACCCGATGGTGGACCTCATTGGCACGCTCATGCAGGTAGGTGTCTACGCTGAGGACAGCGATATTGAGATGAGCGGCAACACCTACGGCATGTTGTACCAGTGTGTATACCTGAACGGCGGCACCTTGAGCTTCTCCGACAAGATCGAGATGAGAATGCTGGAGGTTCCATACTTCATCGGGCTCAACACCAGCAGCATGCAGATAATGGTGCAGAACGTCAACGGCCTCTATGCTGTGAACGCAGATGTGGTCGTGGACGGAGCAACGATCTCGGTTGTTGACGACGCCATCGTCCTGGAGAACTGCGACGCCAAGGTGTTGAACTCGACGTTGGATGCTGGTGACTTTGACATATACGCCATGGCAGGCTCTGAGGTTGAAGTGAGGAGCACGGTCATGGAGAAGGTCAAGTCCGAGGACAGCAACACCATCACGGTCTGGTACTTCCTTGAGGTGACGGCCGTCGATGATGAGGGAGCACCTGTCGAGGGAAGGACCGTCAAGGTCTACAACGCGGCCGGTGATCTGATCGCCGAGGGCAAGACGGATGCGAACGGCAAGTTCACCACCGAGGTAGTGGCCTATAAGGTCACCGACGCAGGAAAGAGCGCTGCCGAGACATACAAGGTCAAGGTAGACTTCAAGAACGGTGAGGTCAGCACCACTGCCGCCGTGACTGAGCCAGTGACAATGGTGGAGGTGGCAGCCGAGAAGGACAACACCGCCATGTATGTCGGTCTCGCAGTCGTTGCGGTTGCGGTCCTGCTGATCGCGGTCGCGCTGCTGATGCGTGCCAGGAAGAAGTAAACCTATTCCCTTATTCCCCCTTATCCTGAGGGCCGTCGCCCTCGGGATGGTTTTTCATTTTTCAATGAAAGGGCAGATGCAATTTTATATTGATCCGACCAGACCCCTGGAAAAAAGAGTTAAGGGTCGAACACGATGTCCGGACGGAGCCGAAATCAATGAGCTATTCAAAAATGGCCATAGTTCTTTTACAGGCCGCAAAGGCCGAAGAGGGGGACCTGATTGAGGTCACATCGGATGGGCGAACGTACCAGGGCATACTCATGCCCCATCATGAGTTCAGCGGCGAAGATGTCATCGTCATCAAGCAAAAAAGCGGTTACAACATAGGGGTCAGACTGAAGATGGGAGCGACCATTAAGGTGTTGGCAAAAAAGGAGGAGAAGGTCAAACCCTCCAGGCATTTTGTAATGGACCCGGCGCTCAGGACAGTGTCGGTCCTTGGTACTGGCGGTACGATAGCGTCCTTTGTGGATTATAGGACGGGGGCGGTACATCCCGCCCTGTCTGCTGACGACCTCATCAGCGCCGTACCCGAGATATCGGAGATATGCAATGTGAAGGCCAAGGTCCTGTTCTCCATTTTCAGCGAGAACATGGACCCTGAGGCGTGGAGGGCCATTGCCCGTGCCGTCTTCAATGAGCTAAAGGACGGTTCGGACGCGGTGATCATACCACACGGGACCGACACGTTGGCATACACATCCGCCGCCCTTTCGTTCATGTTGGAGGGGCTCGACCGCCCGGTCGTGCTGGTAGGCGCACAAAGGTCCTCAGACCGGCCTTCGTCGGATTCCTACACCAACCTGATCTCGGCGGCCAGGTTCTGTATCGAGACGGCCATGCCCGGGGTCTATGTGCTGATGCACGGGTCGATTTCGGACACCACCGCCTTCGTGCATAAGGGGACAAGGGTGAGGAAGATGCACTCCAGCCGAAGGGATGCCTTCAAGAGCATCAACGACTCCCCGGTCGCAACAGTCTTTTTCGATGGGAAGATAGAGGTAAGGCACGCCCCCTCAGTGAAGGGGGGAGGGCTCGTCCTTAAGGACAGCATCGAGAGGAGCGTCGTGCTGTTGCAGTTCTATCCAGGGATGGACCCCGCTGCTTTCAAGCAGCTGATGCTGTCGCACAAAGGGGTCGTCATCGCAGGCTCGGGGTTGGGCCACGTGTCCTCTGCAATGGTGAACGTCCTGGGGGAGGTGGTCTCCAAGGGCGTTCCTGTTTTCATGACGACGCAGTGCCTCGGAGGAAGCGTCAATCTGAATGTCTATGCGACGGGCCGGGACCTCATCAACGCAGGCGTTGTCCCGCTGGGGGATATGCTGCCGGAGACGGCCACCGTGAAGCTGATGTGGGCGCTGGGCCAGACCAGCTCACCTGAGGCTGTGAGGGAACTGATGACCACCGACCTGAGGGGCGAGATGTCCCAGAGGAGGGGGATAGATGGCTGAGAGGGTCACCGTAGGCATCGAGATACATCAGCAGCTCGATACAAACAAGCTGTTCTGCTCCTGCCCATCGGAACTGGTGGAGGAGGAGGGCGCCACGATATACAGGCGCCTTAGACCTTCACAGAGCGAGATGGGGGAGGTTGACAGGGCTGCACTGGCCCAGGCAGCCCGAAGGATGAGCTTCAGATATCAATGCCCCAGCTCGAGATGTTGTCTCGTGGAGGCGGACGAGGAGCCGCCACATGATGCGGACGGCGATGCATTGCGCACCACGCTGACGGTCGCGGAGATGACAGGGTGCAAGGTCATCGACGAGGTCCATTTCATGAGGAAGATAGTCATCGACGGTTCCAACACCAGCGGTTTCCAGAGGACGGCCTTGGTGGCCATTGACGGTCATATCGAGGTCGGAGGAAAAAAAGTAAGGATACAGTCGATCTGCCTGGAGGAGGACGCGGCGAGGAAAGTGGAGACTAAAGGGTCGGAGGTGACGTACAGGCTCGACAGGCTCGGTATCCCGCTCATTGAGATCGCCACAGGGCCGGACATGCACGACCCCGAAGAGGTCAAGGACGTCGCGGTACGCATCGGATCCATACTCAGGGCGACCAAAATGGTCAAAAGGGGCCTTGGGACGATAAGGGAGGACCTGAACATCTCGATCCCCGGCGGGGCCAGGGTCGAGATCAAGGGGGCGCAGGAGCTGAAGCTGCTCCCGATATATGTCGAGAAAGAGATCGAAAGACAGTCATCGCTCCTCAAGATAAGGGACGAGCTCAAGGCAAGAGGTGTGAGAAAGGTAGCAATCGAGTTGGTCGATTGCACGGAGGTCTTGAAGGGATGCCGCTCCAAGGTGATATCTTCGGCCTTGGCCAAAGGAGGAAAGGTCTATGGCGTCGCTCTGCCAGGCTTCGAGGGCCTATTGAAGAGCTCTGATGGAAAGTTGCGCCTAGGCTCCGAGATGGCACAGTATGCCAAGACCAAAGGGGTGGCAGGGATATTCCACACCGATGAGCTGCCTGGCTACGGTATCCTTCAAGAGGAGGTGGACGCCCTGAGGTCTCATCTGGGATTGCCCAAGGGATGTGCGTTCGCCATCTGCGCCGACGAAGAGGCGAAGGCGTCGTCAGCGTTGAAGCTCGCCGCAGAGAGGGCATATATGGCCTTGGATGGTGTGCCAGAGGAGACCAGGGACCCCTTGCCGGACGGTACCTCGGCGTACAGCAGGCCCCTTCCAGGGGCCGGAAGGATGTACCCAGAGACGGACGTAAGACCGATCCCTGTCCCTAGGGAGATGCTCGATTCCATACGCGCCTCCCTGCCCGAACTGCCAGAGGCAAAGATCAGACGTTTCGTCGAAAGATACGGCATCCATGAACAGCAGTCAAGACAGATCGTCAGGGAGGGCAATGAAGAACTGTTCGAGGACCTGGCCTCAAGATATGGAATGGCCTCTGTTGCGGCCAGGATGCTGCTGAACATCTTCCCTGAGATGGAGAAGGAAGGTCTCGACCCCTCGAAGGTCTCGGAGGGCGACATCGACATTCTCTTCAAGGCATTGTACGAAGGAAGGTTCACCAAGGAGGCATTGCCAGATATGCTAAAGAAGGTGGCGGGCGGTATAAAGGCCGAGGAGGCCGTGAAGGAGTTGAGCTCCAAGGCGCTCAGCATATCTGACATCGAGGCCGCCATAGATAGGATAATACTCGAGAGGGCCGCCTTTGTGAACGAGAAAGGCATGGGCGCCGTGGGCCCGCTGATGTCCTTCGTCATGGCCGAGCTCAGGGGCAAGGTGGACGGCAGACAGGCCAACGAACTGCTCAGAAGAAGGATCGAACTTTTCCTTTCGAAGGAGAAGGCCTGAGCTCCAGCACCTTAAGCTCTTCGAAAAAGAGCCGCATCGACGAGAGCTCCTTGACAGAGAAGTCCCTCAGGACCTTGTCCAAGCTTCCCTGGTCCATGTCGGAGGAGGTGATAATCAAGATCCTTCCCCCTTCCGTCAAATGCTCGACGGCCTCGACGAGGAACCTATGCAGCACATCGGTGCCCTCGGCCCCGCCCGCCCACGCCCTGTCCTCATCGGTCTTGGCCTCCCCCCTTAGATAAGGGGGGTTGAATATGATGAGGTCGAACTTACCTGATATGTTAGAGAAAAGGTCGCTTTCCACGACGTTCACTATCACGTCGTTCGTTGCCGCGTTGGCCTTCGCACAGTCAACGGCCAAAGGGTCCACGTCGGCCGCGGTCACAATAGCTCCAGCACTGGCACAATGGACAGCTATCAGTCCGGAGCCTGTACCCATCTCAAGCACCCTATCGTCCCTATTTACCTGGACAGCGCTCAGCATAAGATAGGTGTCTTCGGCCGGGACATACACGCCATCGCAGTATCTGAACCTGAGCCTCTCGTCCTTCAGCATCCCATTCCCAGAGGATATCCGGTTCCTCAAGTTTGATATTTGCGCCATAAAAAGATAAAATATACGCGCTCACAATCGTTGTGAGGTATGGGCATTGTCGCTTTGGCCTGCATCGTCATCATCATGGCGGGCATCATATTGGGATGGAACAAGCGGTTCGGATACGTGCAGATGTTGGTGTTCACCAACCTCCTGGTCTTCTTCGTGATGGTCGTCGGTGAGGCCATCACCGACGATGTCGTCCTTCCGGAGCTCGGTGCGCGTCCAGTATACCTTACGACAGGGGAGAGGCCCTGGACCATCCTGACCCATATGTTCTCGCATGCCAGCTTTGTGCACGTCATCGGCAACGTGCTGTTCATGTTCCTGATAGGGGTCCAACTGGAGTATCGGGTCGGGAGATCAAGGGCCTTCGTTATCTACTTCTTATCAGGGTTGGTGGCATTGTTTGCGGAGTCCTTCATATTGGGCCTTGGCTCCAAGGTCCTCATGGTAGGGGCCTCGGGGGCGGTATCCGGCCTCATTGGCGCGATATTCATGCTTTATCCTCGGGACAGGATCCCGATGCTACTGGGCCCTATATTCCTACTGAACGTACCGGTCTATCTGGCAGCAGGTGGATTCCTGGCCACACAGTTGGTGCTTGACCTGGCATCGATAAGCAGCGGCCCAGCTGGGGGAGTGGCATATGGTGCGCATCTGGCAGGTTTTGTGGCGGGGATGATACTTGCAGTTGCTCTTCCCCGTCCGGTCACAAGAGCGAGGGAGAAGGCCGACCTCTCTACGCTGGAAGAGCTTGCCACGACGGACGACCTCAGGGCGGAGCTGGAGAGGATCAAGAACGAGACCGAACCTGCCGTCAGGGATGTCTGGTTGGAGCATTTCATCAATAGAGCAAAATGCCCTCAATGCGGTGAGGGCATGAAGCTCAAAGGCGTCAAGGCGGTCTGCAGGAATGGTCATGAGGTGAGGTTGAGATGAGCCTCAGGGTAGAGGTCCTCTGCACGGGTTGGATCATCAAAGAACATGGTATGGTGGTCGAGGCCCACTCGACGTCATCGGTCGTGCTCGGAGGTAAGGATGTGATCGTGGTGGACACCAGCGATGGTGTGATGAGGAGGGAGATCGAGCATAACCTTGAAAGGCTCGGCCTTGTTCCTGAAGACATCTCGGTAGTGGTCAGCACCCACCTTCATCACGACCACGTCTCGAACGACGACCTTTTCCCTCGCGCACGGAAGATAGCCCATGAAGGTGAGGGCCCTGCATCGGGCCGTGAGATGATGAAGGAGGACGAGCTACAGCTGGGGGCAGGGATAAGGATCGTGCATACACCCGGCCACACAAGAGGGGCGGTGAGCGTTTTCGTGGAGGCCGATAAGCGCATCGTCATCGCGGGGGACGCCCTTCCGACGAAGGACAACTATGTCAAGATGGTGCCCCCGGGCCTTAACTATGACCCAGAGCTGGCTATGGAGAGCATCAGGAAGATAGTAGGATGGGCCGATGTGGTGGTGCCAGGGCACGGACCGCCCTTCATGGTCCGCCATTGACAACGCTTTAATCCGAAGAACGATTATGATGAACAAGGAATGAGAACATGACGGTACCGAACGCGCTCCAGCTGGAATGCACGGAATGCGATGAAAGGACGGTCCACGAGGTCCTTAAAGGGAAGATCGGGAAGGACAAGGACGTGATCGAGGCGACCGTCAGATGCCAGGGGTGCGGGAAGATATCCAACGTCGTTGTCAGGGAGCCCAGGACGATCAAGGTCCCTATCATCGTGTCGGACATGGGCACGTCCACGAGGGACGAGGTGGAACTATCCGAGGACGAGGAGGTCGAGGTGGAGGAAGAGATGTTCGTCGGCGAGCTGCCGGTGATCATCAGCTCGATCGAATGCGATGGTAAGAGGGTGAAAAGGGCCAAGGCGCCTCAGGTGACGACCCTATGGGCGAAGCGTTTCGATAAGGTCAGGGTGAAGGTCGCCATCAACCATGTGCACAAGACGGTCTCTGTCGACATCGATGCAGCCCCGGACGAGGAGTTCTTCATAGGGGACCTCATGACCATCGGTCGGGAGGAGGTCGCCATACACTACATCAAGACCCATGCGGGCATGGTCCGGAGGGGGTCCGTCCTGGCCCGTGACATCGTCAGGATATATGCCAAAAAGGCGAGGAAGACGAACTATTGATATGACCATGGAGAAGGAAAGAAAGGAAATGGTGGACCGCCTGGTGAAGGCCGGCATCATCAGGGATGCCGGCGTCCGAAGGGCGATGCAGGCCGTCGAACGTCACCTCTTCGTTCCGAAAGGCCTCGAGCATATCGCGTATATCGACCGCCCTTTAGGCATCGGTCATGATCAGACGATATCCGCACCCCATATGGTGGCGATCATGGTCCAGGCGTTGGAACTAAGGCCGGGCATGAAGGTCCTGGAGGTCGGCGGGGGGTCAGGCTACCACGCTGCCGTCATCGCCGAGATGGTGAGGCCCGGAGGGAAGGTGTTCTCCGTGGAAAGGATCGCGGAGCTCGCAATGGCGGCGAGGGAGAACCTGAGGAGGTCTGGCCATGATGACGTGGTGGAGGTGGTCATCGGTGACGGGTCCAAAGGACTTCCGGACAGGGCGCCCTTCGACAGGATATCGGTGGCCGCGGCGAGCCCTAACATCCCGATGCCGCTCGTGGACGAGCTCGCAGAGGGGGGCTTTTTGATCATCCCGGTGGGCGGTGCGTTGGGGCAGGACCTTGTCCTGATGACCAAGAAGGACGGTAGGCTCCACAGAAAGAGCCTGGGGCCTGTGATCTTCGTTCCCTTGGTGGGCGAACACGGTTATGAAAGTGAAGGCCCGAGTATGTAGGGCAGGACCAACCTCAGGTCCTTCTCTCTTATGACATGGTCGGCCCTGCCGACCACAAGCTCGTCGATGGGGTTGAATGCTATTTTTAATGCGGAAAGCTCGAACATCGACACGTCGATGAAGCTGTCGCCGATGCTGGCCGTACGCTCTGGTCGGATACCGAACCTCCTTTGGAACTCCATCAACGAGCTCATCTTGCTCTTCAACATGACCCTGAGAACGCCCTGACCCGTCAGACGACCATCTTCAGAGCACTCGAACCCATTGGCAAGAAAACCATCGAAGCCGAATCGGTCGGCGATGCGCTCCGCGGCCGTGTCGAGGCCCCCGCTCACGATCACGCACTTAGCACCGCTGGCCTTGATGGCCGATACGGTCTCCTCTAGCCCCTTCATCAATGGGACCGGCCAAAGGATCTTCTCCAGGTCACCTCGACAGATGCCTGGCCTCTTATCTATCCAGAGGGAGATGTCTTTCCGCATGAACTCCAGATCGTCGATCTCCCCTCGGAGGAAAGCATCCACCGACTCCCTGTTCCTGACACCGAAATGGTCATGGACCCAGGTCCAGGTAGAGGGATAGTCGATGAGCACCCCGTCCATGTCGAAGGCTACGAGGTCGTACCTACGACCGTTCATGATAAGGCGAGCGGGCAAAGAATATAATAACGTTCGGTCAATGGCTTGGGCATGATCACCCTGGTCGGCGTAGGGCACGTTTTCGATATCGAAAGACAGGTCCGGGCCCTTATCAGGAGACAAAGGCCATCTGCCGTGGGGGTCGAGCTCGACAAGGCAAGGTATGAGGCGCTGACCGACCCCAAGGGGAGAAGGTCGGCACCGTTACCTTATCTGCTCCTCGCCCTGACGCAGAAGAGGATAGCCAGGCAGTACGAGCGGTCCGTCGGCAGCGAGATGCTCGCAGCAGTGAACGAGGCCTGCTATACCGGGGCCCAGGTCATATTCATAGATGTGGACGCGGCCATGATGTTCAGGAAGCTCTGGGAGGAGATGCCCTTCAAAGAAAAGGTGCTGCTGCTCATGTCTGGATTGACCGGTCTCATCGTCTCGAGGAAGAAGGTCGAGTCAGAGCTGAAGAAGTTCGAGGAGAACGAGGCGGGCTATCTTGAGCTCCTTGCCAAGGAGTTTCCCACGTTGAAGAAGGTCCTCATCGATGATAGGAACTTGGTCATGGCCAAGAGGATCGCGCTCGCGGAGCAGAGATTCGGGAACGTTATGGCCGTCATAGGTGATGGGCATGTCGAAGGGGTGCAGAAGATCCTCGCAAGGGAGGACATATCGGTCATCCGCCTTCGCGAGCTGAGGGAAATGAAGGTAGAGGATGAGACCTCGGAGGAGAGGGGAAACTGCGAGGTCAACATATCGTTCTATGTGTGAGGCCGTGTGCAACAATTTTATGTCCACTCAGCGTACGGACCCTTAGATGAAGGTAGTACTGCTCTCTTACACCAAGGACGCCGAGGTGCTCTGCGCGACGGCCGCGAAGACATGTTACTCGAAAGGGGTCCCGAGCGAGATCAAATCCAAGGTCACGCCGGACAAGGCCGGGAAGCTCATCCAGGACGTGGTGGGCATGGGGCACCACTCGGTGATCGAGCATGCCTACTATACCTTCTCGGTCGAGGGCGTCAG
Organism: Methanomassiliicoccales archaeon; assembly: GCA_013415865.1. Classification (NCBI taxonomy): domain Archaea; kingdom Methanobacteriati; phylum Thermoplasmatota; class Thermoplasmata; order Methanomassiliicoccales; species Methanomassiliicoccales archaeon. Next base: position 941,391 of record CP058896.1, on the reverse strand, counting down.
CAGGGCTTTGACCCATCAGCTCGTCAGGCACCGTATAGCATCCTTCAGCCAGCAGTCGCAAAGATACGTATCGCTGCTCGATCCCGAATACGTCATGCCCTCTTCCATAGCTCAGGACGTGGAGAGCAGGAAGGTCTTCGAGGAGGCGATGGAGAAGGCCTGGGAGGCGTACCAGAAGTTGGCATCCAGGGTCCCGGTCGAGGATGCGAGGTATGTCCTTCCCAATGCATGTGAGACAAATATCGTGGTCACCATGAACGCGAGGGAGCTCATCCACTTCTTCTCTCTGCGCTGCTGCAACAGGGCCCAGGCCGAGATACGCGAGGTCGCTGATGAGATGCTGCGCCTGGCGAAGGAGGTGTCCCCCTCTATTTTCAAGGATGCGGGCGCGCCATGCGTCAGAGGCCCCTGCCCAGAGGGCAAGATGTCCTGCGGAAGGCCCCGAAGAGCGAAAGGACAGAACAAGGAAGAGTGAGATGACCAAGAAGACGACCGCTCCCTACGGGCCTGTGTGCTCGGAATGTAAGGCGTTATATGACAACATCACCACGAGGGAGGGCCAGGACAGAGCGGGGGAAGGCTGGGACAAGTATCGGGGGACCGGGACAGGACCTGAGATGGACAGGTACAAGGGATGCAATTCGCCAACGCTGGATGGGTTCGTCCTCCCTGAGATCGATCGCAGGATAAAGCACTGCGCTGACCCCAAGGGTCTTGGCAGCCGCGCGACCTGTCCCGAGCTGCCAAACGACGTCATTAAGGTACGGTCCATTGACTGCGGAATGTTACGGGAAAGGTTATCTGGAAGGGTCAAGGAAGAGGATAGAAGGATGTTCCTTGACCCTTGCGGGCTAAGGGAGACGCTTGAAGGGACCAATGCAACCAAATCAAGGCAGAGCGGGAAGGGAGAACACTGAAACGCCCAGGCCTGCTGACGACGTATATCATCAACCAGACATTCCACTGGTTCATAGTCGGCCTCATATTCCCCCTGATGATGCTATTTCTGCTGGACAGGGGGATCGACATCTTCTTGGCCGGCACCATGATCGCGCTCTACTCAGGCACGGTCATCATTCTTGAGCTGCCCACAGGAGGTCTATCTGACAGCATAGGCAGGAAGAAGGTCTACCTGATCTCGCAGACCGTCTACGCCATCGCGTTGGTCGCTCTCCTCATCGACCTCGATATCTATTCGATAGTGATAGGGATGCTCCTGCTTGGCACCGCCCGCGCCCTGTCATCAGGCTCTATCGACGCCTGGTTCGTCGACGAGCTTAGGTCCCAGGGCAGGGGAAAGGACCTGCAGGAGGCCTTGGCCAAGGCGAACATCATCGTGCCCATGGGCATCGCGGCCGGGTCATTGGTAGGTGGCCTGATACCGATGTATCTCGGAGCCTATGGGAGGGATGAGCTTGGCCTTGGCATCTATGACATGAACATCGTCGTCATGCTGATCGCGGTCGCCCTCCAGATCATCGTCACTCAGATATTGGTCGTTGAGCACAGGCACAAGATCGATGGAGAGGTCGTCGAAGGGGCCAAGAATCTGCCGGATATCCTGTCCACGTCTTTGGAATATGGCGTCAGGAACAGGACCGTGCTCATGCTTCTCATCGCAACGGCCGCCCTCGGGTTCTCCCTGATGGCGATAGAGACCTATTGGCAGCCTAGGTTGGCGGGGATAGTCGGCGAGGGGTCGGACACCTGGATCTTTGGGGCCTTAGCCGCGGCATATTTCGTGGCAGGCGCGGCGGGCAACCTGGTCAGCATCCCGGTATGTTCCAGGGCGAAGCAGAGATACGCCCCTGTGCTCCTGGTTGTAAGGCTGTTGATGGCCTCATCGGTCATCCTGCTTGCCTTCCAGGACACATTGGTTGGTTTCGCATCGCTCTTTCTGGTCTCCTTCATGATGAACGGGATGGAATCCTCGCCATTTTCAACGATCTATAACAACGAGGTCCCCAGCGAGAGGAGGTCGACCCTCCTTTCCTTCCAGTCCTTGATCCTTCAGATAGGAGGTCTGATCGGCACCTTCACCCTGGGATATGTGGCCAAGGAATGGTCGATCGGGGCGGCATGGACCGTGGCCGGGGCAGTTCTGTTCATATCCTCCTTGGCATATCTGGTGATAGCGGTCCGAAAAGACCGGCCTGGCAACGATAAGATCCCAAGCTGAACAACTTTTATATAGGCCGAACACTTTGGCCGCCTTACCTTAGGGTGTGTCAATGGGAAACATCCGTCCTACTTACATAAAGCGCGTCGCAATAGATCTGGTGCAGCAGTATCCACGCGTCTTCAGTGCGGACTTCGAGAACAACAAGGCCATGGTCAACAAGCTCTCGACGGTCGAGTCAGTGAAGATGAGGAACCGCATAGCGGGCTACATAACCAGATACTGGCAGAACGTTCAGAAGAACTGAACGTCCATAAGCCCCCCATGCGATGTGGTGAGCGCCATGCGCTACGCCATTGAGGTGGACTCGGTCACACGTGTTTTCGAGGGGAGGGGCAAGGAGGGTCCGGCCAAAGCGCTGGATAACATATCCCTTGATGTTGAGGAGGGAGAGCTTTTTGGGCTTTTGGGCCCCAACGGGGCCGGAAAGACGACACTGATAAAGATATTGGCGACACTGCTGCTGCCGTCCTCAGGGACGGCCAAAGTGCTCGGTCATGACGTCGCAAAGGACCCGGACCGTATCAGGCCGAGGATAAACATGGTATCTGGGGGAGATGTGTCCGGGTATGGCCTCCTGACCGTGAGGGAGAACCTATGGATGTTCTCACAGTTCTATGGGGTGCCGCCAAAGGTCGCGAAGATGAGGATAAACGACCTTCTTGAAAGGTTCTCGTTGGCTGACAAGGCCGATGCCAAGGTGAGGACCATCTCCACAGGACAGAAACAGAAGATGAACGTCATACGAGGGTTCGTGACCGACCCCGACCTGATATTCCTCGATGAACCGACCCTGGGCCTTGATGTCAACGCCAGCTTCGCCATAAGGAACTTCCTGAGGAGATGGGTCAAGCAACAGGAAGGGAAGACGATGCTCTTGACCACCCATTACATGGTCGAGGCGGACGAGCTTTGCGACCGGGTGGCCATAATCGACAAGGGGAGGATCCTCGCCTGCGACACGCCGGCAAACCTGAAGAAGATGATCAGAAGGTCGTCGACCTTCGACATCGAGACATCGGTGTTCGAGGGGATAGATGGGATGGGCTCCCTTCCCGGCATTGAAGGGTTCCAGGTAAGGACCGTTGGTGACAGGGCCGTCACCAGGTTCGTCGTGCAGGACGAATCGGTCATAGCCGACGTGGTCTCTTATATCCAGTCCAAGAAAGGTAGGATAATGGCCTTAGGGAAGAGCGAGCCGACGCTCGAGGACGTGTTCATACACCTCGTCGGAAGGGGTCTGGAATGAGCGACCTGGTCTTGAACCTCAGGGCCATCAAGGGAAGGGCGTACCCAAGGGCCGTCGGTGGGCTGAGAGAACCATCGTGGATGTTCTTTGACATCTTCCTGCCCTTGCTGGGGATAGCGGCGTTCATCTACTACTATCGATCACTTGGCGCCCCCGAGGTCTACGAGGGCTATGTGGTGATAGGGGGTGCGATGACAGCTTATTGGCTGAACGTCCTCTGGAGCATGGCTACGCAGTTCTATTGGGAAAAGGAGACGGGGAACCTCGAACTCTACATGATGGCCCCCATGTCGAAGATGTCCGTGCTCGCAGGGATGGCCTTGGGTGGCATGTTCCTCACATCCGTAAGGGCGATATCGACGATAGTCCTTGGTATATTCATATTCGATGTCAGGATGTCCTTCTCATCCCCCTGGCTCCTGGTCCTCGCGTTCTTGTTGACCTTGCTCGCGCTGTATGGTCTAGGGATGCTCTTCTCCTCCCTTTATATGCTATGGGGAAGGGGGGCGTGGCATCTCTCGAACCTCATGCAGGAGCCGATCTATCTGGTCTCTGGCTTCTATTTTCCTGTACGAGAGCTTGGTTTTTATGTGGGCATAGCGGCCTCGATAATCCCGATGACGCTTGGACTGGATTCGATGAGGCAGCTGTTGTTCGGGGATGAGGCCAATGGGTTGTTGCCAGTATGGGCCGAGCTTGCAGTGCTGACAATGCTTGCGGTTGCGTTCATCACAGCTGCAAGGTATGCCCTCAGGTACATGGAGTTCCTTGGTAAGAGGGAAGGGAGGCTGGTCCTGAGATGGCAGTGAGGCTCTGGAGGGACCTGAGGACGATCAAATGGTCGGCATGGCTCGGTTGGCAGATGGAATCCAATTGGACCAACCCTTTCCTGTTCCTGCTCTATTCCATCATCAAACCGATATTCGCCACGTTCATCCTGGTGTTCATGTTCGTCATCATCACCGGAGGGGTGGAGCAGGACCCGACGTTGTTCTCCTACATGTTCATCGGGAACGCCTTCTACATGTTCGTCGCGCAGGTGATGTTCGGGGTCGCCTACATCGTCCAGGAGGACAGGGAGAGGTTCAAGACCCTGAAGCAGGTCTACATCGCCCCCATGAGCTTCTATCTCTACATAGTAGGAAGGGCGTTGAGCAAGATGGCCATAACGGCACTGGCGGTCGTCATAACGCTGGTCTTTGGCATCGTGGTGCTTGGTGTCGATGTGGACATGCTCAAGGTCGATTGGCCTTTGTTCATATCGGCCATGGTCATCGGCCTGATGTGCATAACGATGATCGGCGTCGCGCTCTCAGGCATCACATTCCTCACAGCAAGGCACAGCTCTGGCATCAACGAGGGGATCGCCGGTCTCTTCTATCTTTTCTGCGGGGTGGTGTATCCCCTATCTGTCCTACCATCCTGGGGGCAGACGATAGGGATGGCGCTGCCGATCACCTACTGGCTGGAGCTTCTGAGGAGGACATTGGCCCCTTTGATGGACTTCGAGGGCATCAGCGGACTTGAGGAGTTCACGGACATAGAAATATTGATGTTCCTGGCCATAACCACGGCCATGTTCTATGCCGTATCGCTTGCAATATTTGGCTATGCCGACCACCTTGCCCGGAAGAAGGGAAAGCTGGACATGAACAGCACCTATTAAGGGAGTCGCGATGGTAATTTATACATATGGCCAGTCGCTTACATGCGATGTTTATTAATATGGAGTGCATTGCACCCCCTACCGCAACAGGCCCGAGTGGGGTAGTTTGGATATCCTAAGAGGCTGCGGACCTCTAGACCTGGATTCGAATTCCAGCTCGGGCGCCACCCTCACTTTTCCTCGAGCTGTATGCCTATGGCCTCGACGGTCCTCACGTTGCCAGGGGGAAGGATCCTGGAGATCTCCTCCTCGGGCACCTCGAAGGCCTTTGAGAGCTGTGAGGAGATCCTTCCTCTGTCGGTCTCACCAGGTTCGATCACCACGTACTTCGAGGACATGCTCTTCATGGTAGCCTCCGGCGCGGTCATTATCTTCCTGCTCCCCTCGTACTGGACCTCGCCTATGGCCAATCTCATGGGCAGATGATGGAAGTAGTTCCGCTTGCCCCTGATGATGAACCCCCCCTTCGGGACAAACTCCCCGGCGACAGGCGTCTTGGAAACCTGGTCGGGAAGGACCCAATAGGCGCTCCCTTCCCCCACCCCCGCTGTCCACGCCTTTGAGCTGGCAAGGGCGAATATGCAGACCTCCCTCATCTCCTCCTCATCTGCTGAAGAACCGTCCTTGATGATCACGCTCGCGGCCCCGTGCACGTCCGCATGGGCATAGCGGTCGTTCTGGCCGAGGTGTTTCTTTACGATCTGCTCGTTCGACCTTGCATCCCTTCCCCCGATGACCAGTCTGCCACCCACGGTCACGAACCATCGGTAGGTCTCGAACCAGAACTGCTTCGTTGGCCTGACCTTTTTCTTCGCTTCCCTGCGCTGCTCCTCGCACTGCTTGGCCCTCTCCTCTATCCTCCTTTCGGTCTCGGCCATGGCGGCCTCGGCCCCACGTAGCTTCTCCTTCAATTCCTTCCCCTCGTTGAAAAGGATGTCTGCATTCTCTTCCAGCGAGGCTTTGTAGTTCAACCTGACATTCTTCCCATCTATCCTTATCACGACCTGGTCCTTCTGAGGTTCCAAGGAAATGAAGAAAGGAAGCTTCGATACGGCGTCCCTGAGCTCCTCCCAAGAGGAGGATGAGGCCTTTTCTTTCATGTATGCAAGGAACTTGGTCACCTGGGGGTAGTGCTGGTAGAGCAGATTCGCCACCTCGCTCAGAGCAAGGGCCTCGGCCTCGAGCCTTATGAGCGCATCGGATTGCTGCTCAAGCTGTCTCTTCAACCTCTCGAGCTCCTCATCCCTGAGCTCCTCTTCGTCAGATGGCCTGGCATAAAGATATTCGTCGATGGCCTCGGATAAGCTGGGGTACGGCTCTGCCTCTAGGGATGAATGCTGGCTCAGCCGCTGAGGGGAGACGTCGACCGGCACATCCCCATCATAGTAGATGACAGGCTCCTGCCGCTCTTTAACACTTTCCAGCATCGAGGCCATCGTCTTGAAGATGATGGCCCATTCATCATCGGTCAATTGCCTTGCCTTTCTCGACTTGTCGATGTTGGCGCGAAGACAGACCTCTTCTGCGTATTGTCCACCCAGGTTCGCGCTGGTGGCCAACGTCCTAACAACGTCGGCCGTGCTTCCTTTGACCGCTGTCAGGAATGTGCCCAGGTCCGAGCTCAGTGGGTTGAACCTGGACGGAGGGAACTGATATTGAGCACCTATGCGGACATCCCTATGCTTCCAGGTCTTCTGCTCCAGACAATTGACTATCTTCCTATCTTCCACGACGAGAAGATTGCCGTCAGCGAACACCTCGAAGATGATGTCATAGGTGGACGTCCTCGTCGTGACCTTCATCACTATGATCCGGTCGAACTCCCTCTGTTCAACGGAGACGACCCTGGCGTTCGAGAGCATCTTCCTGAGGTGGACAGCGAAATTGCTCGGTGTATCAGGGGTCTCTGGCCGCTCCTTGGGCATGTAAAGCCATTTACCATCTCTGAGCAGCAGCTCCCTCCTTCCTTCTGGAGCGTTGACCCTGATGAGCACGTTCCGGCCTTCCCAATGGAACACCTTGTCCACGAAGCCCCCGACAAGCGCCTGCATCTCTTTGGACATCGCCAGGATGTCGACCGCGTTCATCTCTTTCTTCATGACGACACCTGATAGGCCGGGCGTGCTCAAAAATGTGCGCTTGGAGCTGGCGACGGGCGAAGATGATGCTTGCGGCGGCCCCATTAGAAAGGTTTATGAAGCACCATCCAATTGGAGGGGCTCGTTGCCACTGTGGCTTAGAGGCATAGCGACGCCTTGGTAAGGCGTAGGTCGAGGGTTCAATTCCCTCCAGTGGCTCCATTTTTCTATAATCTGATGGCCATTGAGGGACAATCATTTGGTCCTGTAACTACATGATGAGACAGGATGTCTCTTGATGTGTTGATTCCAGACCGACCTTATTTCATCCTGTAGTATACCAGGCCAGACCATATCTTGGGCCAGAAATAGGTCGATTTCTTGGGCATCTTCTTGCTAGACATGGCCACCTCCCATATCGTGCTCAGCCTCGGCGCGCTGAGGAGGATCGCAAAATCATAATCCCCCCTCCTCGTCCTCTCTGCCGCGCTTTTCGAATCATGGTCATATGCGACCCGCCACCCCTTCCTTCTATGGACAAGAGGTTTGATGATCAGCTCCTCACACTTGTAAGCGTCAAGCGATCCCAAAGCACCCTCTCCATCCGACTTTGGTCGAAGGAGGATGGACATGCCTGACCTGGTGTAAAGGCCCAGGTCCCGTCCTCCAGAGGACCTCATCCGTTCCAAAAGGTCATCGAGGGAGGTGGCCCTTGAAAGAGCGAAGTCCAATGAAAGTGCGACAAGGAGCTGCTCGTCCTCGATGTTCATCCCCCCCACCAGTCTGTGAGTGGGCCTCACTACCAACCCTGGGTCGTCAGTGGAAACTATTGTGGCAAGGACGTAGCCCTTCAATGGGTCCCTTGGATTCTCCAAAGCATATCTGCATGCCGTCTCGTAACGATGGTGACCATCAGCTATCAGCATTCTTTTTTTCGATAATGCCGTCCTGACCATATCGATGTCATGTTGGGAATGTATCCTGTACATTCTATGGGAGACCCCGTCCTCGTCCCTGAACTCGAACATCTTCTCAGGTGAGATGCTATTCAAGAAGCTCATCTCATCGACCAGCCCGAAGATAGACTCGCAATGGGTCTCGGTTCCTTTGAGCAGGTTCAATCTGTCCTCCTTCACGTTCGAGAAAGTCTCCTCGTGTGGGATGACGCCATCAGGGCTGTAACCTTCGGCTTTGAGAACGCCGACCAACCCCTTTCTGTTCAAGAGCACTCCATCTTCAAGGAACTCCTGCTCATAAAGATAGAAATATGGCTCCGGCTCCTGCACCAGATGACCACCTGACAACCAGCTCTCCAATCTTCTGCCCGCCTCCGAATAGTCCCCATCATTCCCGCCCAGCGTGATGTTCGTCACATTAAAGGGGCTTGACCTGTACCTGACCAATTGTTCGGGGCTTATGACATCGTACGGTGGTGAGACCCTGTCATCTATCTTCTCGTTTCCCTTCAATGAAGGTATCAATCCTCTGAACGGCAGGAACTCGACCATGACTCAGCCTCTGGGACCCTAATCCCTTTATGGTTCTAAACTTTATTGACGACGCTGTCTTTGACCTGCATGCCCTTTGAAAGATCAGCTCTTTCCTGGGGGGACAGGCTTCTCCTTAAAAAAATCACAAGATGGATAGTCCCTTTCCGATATGCAATTGTCATAATCCTGCATCCCAAGGACATCGTGCCTGAACCTTTTTGCCTTGCAGTTGGCACATCTCCCATCATCGGCCCTCCAAAGGCATCTTGTCCTTTTCGTTGCCTCGGTCATCCTGAAGGCATAGGGCCCGGATGATATAATATCTATCACTGTGATCTCAGAGCGGTCCATATGGTAAAGAGGAATGTGAAAAGGAAGCTACCTCCTATGGTGATGCCCGTCTGCATGGTAGGCTCGATGACCGATGGCAGACCTAACTTCTGCACGATAGCATGGTTCACCATGATAGATGATGAACCGCCGATGATCGGCGTTGTCATGGGAAAGAAAAGAAGAACGAAGGACGGCATCATTGCGTCCAAAGCTTTCAGTGTTAACCTCCCAGACACATCATCTTGCGTCAAGACAGACTATGTAGGGATGTGTTCTGGATATGATGTGGACAAGTCAAAAGTGTTCGATAGAATATTTTATGGTGTGACAGGCAGCCCTATGATCGACGATTGTCCCGTCACGGTCGATTGCACCCTCGAGAGGATCGTCGAGTTCGAAGGTGTGGACCTGGTGGTAGGGAAGATCGAGGACGTCTATGTCGAGAGCTCATCGCTCACAGGGGATGACGTGGACATCAGGAAGATCGATCCATTGCTATATTCATTTCCAGGCGGCCCATATATGTCGTTCGGTGCGAAGGTTGCGGACGCATTCAAGATCGGCAAGGATTTCAATAAGGGTTAACTTTCATTCCAGAAGACCTTGACCTGATATTTCCACATCCATATCTCACGGCGACGATCAGCGCCATCGCAGACCAGAGGCACGTCAAGAGCACATCGCCGGTAATGCTGAGGAAGAGCAGCTCGCCCGTGAAGTTCACCATGAAATGGAATATTATGGCGGCCGGTATGCTACCAGCAGTGTTGTTATAGATCCACACCATTATGACCGATTGAGAAAACATCATAACAAAATAATCATAGAAAAGCAAGGATCCGAGCCCAAGACCTTCCTGATACGTCCCATCGATGAAGAAAAGAGGGACATGCCAAAGCATCCATGCGAAGCCTATGATCACACCCGTCGAAATTGGAGGATGGTGTTCTTGTGCCTTCCATACTCCGTACCCTCTCCATCCGAGTTCCTCCGGCATAGGTCCGAAGAGCAGAACGAGCATGATAAAACCGATAAAGCCCCAGGGCGACATCAGATATTCTGACGCTGCTTTCTCGATCATTCCACCGCATCCGCCTATCGACAGGTCAAGTGATATGGCCAAGAGCGTCAGACCTGGAGCCGTCGCAACGATGACCAGAAGCCAGACAGGGCCGATGCCTTTTAGGGTCTTCAATCTCATTACATACGATGCTCGCTCATCGGAACTTGCCGCCCGGAGCATGACGATAGCGGTCAATAGCGGCCCCAGCCCTGCCATAATCCTGAAGGTCGTGACCAACAGGTCGATCCCTACGGTCTGAGCACCTATGGCGAGCGAGAGACAGGTCCAGCTCCAGATCAATGTGATTGTGATAAATACGACATGGTCTTTAGCAGCGAGTCTTTTTAAAAGCACAATATCCAAACCATGGTCTGATACTTGATCTTAACCTTTTACATCGTTCAAAGATTGATGGACGGTGACAAAAGGTGGGCTCAGCCGGATTCGAACCGGCGGCCTACGCCGTGTAAGGGCGTTGTCATAACCGCTAGACCATGAGCCCAGGATGCACTGTGAACCATGCTCGTTTAAAAAAAGGTTACGATAAAAAGGTTTGAGGTAAGGTGTTTATGCGACCTCAAGATTGCCGACATAGTACCAGTAGTTGACGAACCCTTCGGTCGGCGAGATCAATGTGCATATGCTGTTGACCGCGCGGAGCTTGAAGGGCTTGTACCACCCATCATCATACAATGAGTCCACTGGTACATCGATTATCCCTATCGCAAGGTCGTTCCTATAGAGAACCATCGTCACAAGGTAGTCCGTCTGCTCTCTGACCGGTGAGAACACGTACTCGTACCCAGCGTTATCGATCCAATAGCCGTCCAGGTAGACGTCGTCGATATACCATCCTGAGTAGGATGTGGCCCAGTCGGTCATGTAACGGAACCTCACCTCGATGACCTGCTCGTCATATGCGCTCAGGTCCCAGGTCACATACTGCCACGGGCTGTAGGAAGTGATCCCTGGTAGGTTGTCGACGATGGACTGCATCGCATTCGGGTCATGGTCATAGGTCGTGTATGCATTCTCTAACGAGGTCCAGGTCTTTCCCCCATCGGTCGAGACCTGCACAAATCCGAAGTCCCAATAGTCCTCCATGTCCCAACGTGTCAATATCGTCAGCTCGTGTATGGTTCCGATGGTCCCGGTCAGGTCTATGGTCCCCTGCAGGCTGTTGTCCATCTGGTCTCCTTGGTTGCTCCACCAATAGGACCCAAAATTCTGCCATCCGGCTTCGTAATCGTACTGGTCCCCCCAGAAAGTCATATAGGTGTTGAACCTCTCCCTGGTCCTCATGAACCCGCGGTGGGTCTGGATGTAATCGGTACCATATTCGCCGATCTCCCCTCCCATATCATCGTTTCTGTTGAACGTGCCACTGTTCATATCGTGAGAGATCATGAACAGCGCGCCCATGTCGGCGAGGGACAGCGTGTCATACTTGTACATACCATTTCCAGGTTGGTTCCCATCGATGAGGTTCGTTAGACGCCAGGCCTTGAACACCTTGTTGAACGTCCAATCGCCATAGCCCCGGGCGGCAAGCGTGTCCTCAATGCCCGCGATGCCGGTCTTGGTGTTCTTCACCAACGCCTGGATCGTCTCAGCACCTCCGAACTTATCGTTCAGGTATATGGTGAACAGGGCGGCCGCACCATAATCTGCAAGCTGGTCCCCGTCCCCCCATACCGTCAGGGAGTTCGAGGGCTCGTCCAGGAAGTTGCCTATGTGGCTGGCAAGGCTCATCTCCCCATATCCGCATACGAGCTCGGCATAATCGGAGCAGCCCTCATTGACGAAGCTCTCCTCCTGCGGGTCATACCAGTTGTGCAGGAGGTGCTGGTACTCGTGCGCCACGGTCGCCTCGTACAGATATGACCTGGCAGGGTTGGACGGCTGCTCACCGGTCCTGTTGGCCCAATCCCACATGTCTATGTGGATGATGTTCCTGTCATATGCATCAGAAAGGGTGCTGGAGAAGTATCCTACAACATAATACGGATATGTTGGGTAATAATAGTTCTCATCCCTTATGTTGTAGATCACTATCATGACCTTCCCACCATCTGTGTTGTTGAAGTAATCCCAACCTGGACCAAAGTATTCCGCGAGCATCGCCGCGGAGCCGTTCCTATCGCCAGGCACACCGAAGAAATCTGACATCTTCGGATAGATGTTGTTGTCGAACTCGTTCATTATATAGTTGACCTGGTCGGTGGAGATGTTGAACCTTGAGGTGTAGACGTTCCTCGGGTCCCCCGTCGGGAAATAAAGGTTCTTTCCGACCCAGACCTCGCAATGCTCGCCCTCGCCCATCTTCATCACGCTGACCAAATGATAGTTGCCAGTGTACAGGTTCGCAGCGATGTAGGTCTTGTTGGTGTAGATCGGGTCCGAGGTCGCGGTCTCATCGGCACCGATGGTCGAGGCCACCACATCCACTCCCTCATCCAGGTCCAGACCGCCTGTCATCATGGTTTTAAGATCCTCTTGCGCAAGCGTCATGGCATTAGGCTCAAGTACCGCCCTGCTCCGACCATCCAGGTCATCGACGGGCTTTGCGTCGGCCGAGGGAACGAAGATCAAGATCCCTGCCAACATCATCAAGGCCACCACCATGAAGCTAGCCATCTTCAATGTCATTTTTGACACGATGCTTTCCTCCTTATGTTCCTGCAGCTGAAGAAAATAGTCTCCTCTAGCTGCCATTGAGAATCAATACACCATTCTGGAATATAAGAATTTGACGCAGCCATTCCTCAGAGGATAATATCATTGGCCATGGGCAATCTTATTTAACATGTAATATCATGCAAAGTCCGGAGCGGAACAATTGCCAGTGAATCGTCTGAAGGGCAAGTTACGGGCGGCCCTGGAAATGCCTGAGACGTTGCCCTCCATGAGAAGATATTTCGTGAACACCATGTTCGATGCCACCTTCGTCATGCTCGGCATCATCATAGGCTCGGCCCTATCGTCGGAGCCAAGGCTCGAGATCATAATAACAACATTGGTGACAAGTGCCATCGCACTATCGATATCCACTGGCACAAGCGTCTATGAGGCGGAGACATTGGAACAGAGGAGGAGGATCGAGGAGATAGGGAGGGCGATGCTGACACCTGTGAGGGACACCTCCATCGGTAGGACCTCGAAGATGAGCATAAACCTGATCTCGATGGTGAACTCGATGGCCCCGCTCGTGGCTGGTGCTGTAACGATAACACCCTTTCTTCTGATATCTGAGAAGGACATCGATCTGGCTGCAGAGGTGTCCGTCGTCCTGGCGATAACCATGCTGTTCCTGACAGGGTATTTCATGGGCAGGTCCAGCAAGGGCAACCCATTGCTGAAGGGCGCGAGGATGGCCGTGATAGGGCTAGCGGCCTTCGCGATATGTTACATTATCGGCGGTGCGGTATGATCAGCAGATCCTTGGGACCGGGTCCCCGACCGGCGGCTCCAATATCCTCTTCCCACCTACCTCGGTCCTTAGCAATACATGCTTGGTGCTTGAGACAGCCCTTCCGATCATGGCGGCGTTCTTGCCATACGGATGTGACCTGACCACCTTCAGCACATCCTCTGCCATCTCAGGGACGACCCCGATGAGCACTTTCCCCTCGTTCCCGATGGTAAGCGGGTCCAGTCCTAGCATCTCCGCCGCGTTCCTTACCGGTTCGCTCATAGGGATGGACGTCTCCTCGAGCTCGACGCCGACCTTTGATTTCGAGGACCATTCATTGATCGCGTTCGCAAGGCCACCCCTGGTCGGGTCCTTCATACATACCACGCCGCCCACTCTGAGCACATCCGAGATGAGTCCGTTCAGGGGAGCGACGTCGCTCTGTACCTCGCTCTCGAAACCGTAACCTTCCCTGAAAGAAAGCAGGGCGATCCCATGGTCCCCTACATTGCCAGATATGATGATGACATCACCCTCTCTCAGATTATCATCGGTGAGCCACCTGGAGTCCACCTTCCTTGACCTAGATGCGACCTCGAGGTTGTGGTCCAGCCAATTATGGCGGCGCCCTATTGCCGAGGTCGTCACCACCATCCTTTCGATCTTACCAGATTCCATGACCTTTGTGTCCCCTGTCACAATGGGAACACCTGCCAGCTTTGAGGACGCTCCCATGCTCTGCATTACCTTCTCAAGGACCTCGAGCTCGAGCCCTTCCTCAAGTATCAGAGCAGAAGAGATCGCCAATGGTTCTCCCCCCATGACAGATATGTCATTGACGGTACCGCACACAGCGATGGACCCGATGTCCCCTCCTGGGAAGAACAATGGTTTTACGGTATGCGCGTCCGTCGTGAACACGACGTCGTCGACCACCGCCGAATCATCAAAAGAGTCCAGTGGGACCTCGGTCTTTACCTTTGGAAGGAAAGGGGCGATGTGCTTCGTTATGAGCTCCTGCATGAGCTCCCCACCAGCACCATGCCCCATCGTCACCCTTTTCATGAGGGCGAACATCGGACATTCTCTTTTAAAACCTTGCGAGAAGAACGTCAGGAAGACCGGTCGATGGATCTTCAGACCTCTCCGTACAGACCAGGTCAATATATGGTCTCATGGTGCGATGGAGTGATTAATATCAGTTTTATCCTGTTAGGAAAATAGGGGAAATGCCGGTCATTCTGAAAAATATGGTCTATATTCTATGAAGATAGGATTAATGCAGCCCATCTTTGGTCATTTTTCAACGGGTAAAATATGACCGAACCTAGAGAACGATCAAAGATCAGGATGCAGAAGATACTGACGATGGCCATCATCGCCGTCTTCTTCTGCTCCGCATTGCTGATGATGTTCGCACCGGCAACATCTCCCGATCCCAACGCAGACATCAGGAACGTCATAATGATGATACCGGACGGGTGCGGGGACGCCCACACCACATTGGCAAGGTGGTACAGCAGCGGTCCTCTGGCCCTTGACTCCATGCCATCTGGTATGATAAGGACCTATGGGGCCGATTCGATCATCAGCGATTCCGCTCCAGCTGCCACGGCCTTCGCCACAGGCCATAAGACATCGGACAAGTACGTAGGGGTCTTGCCAGGGACGGTCACCGTTCCGGGCGTGGAGGTCCCGAGCAGCGACCTCATGTACAGTCCCGTGGCATCGCTGGTCGAGGCGGCAAAGGCCAAGGGCATGTCGGTGGGCCTTGTCGCCACCGCAAACATCCAGCATGCGACCCCCGCGGGCTTCTCCGCACACTGGCCTGACCGTGGCAACTACAACGTCATTGCGGAGCAGCAGGTCTACATGGACCTGGACGTTGTGTTCGGGGGCGGGTCTCAATATCTCTTGCCTATCAGTGAGGGAGGGAAGAGGACCGACGGTGAGAACCTTGTGAACGTTCTGATCACGAGGGGATATCTCTACATCGATGACAGAAATGAGCTGATGTCACTGGACCCAGAGAATGTGGAGAAGGTCTGGGGCCTTTTTGCCCCCGATGCGATGGCCAAGGACTTTGACAGGTCATTGCCGATGAATAACGGACAACCTTCCTTGAGCGAAATGACCAGCAAAGCGATAGACATACTTTCCCGGAACCCGAAGGGTTTCTTCCTGATGGTCGAGGGAAGTCAGGTGGACTGGTCATCGCACGCCAATGACCCTGTGGGCGTGGTGAGCGAGACCCTTGCCTTCGATGCGGCCGTGAAGGTGGCCTTGGACTTCGCAAAGAGGGACAGGCACACGATGCTGTTGGCCTTCACGGACCATGGCAATGGCGGGATGAGCATCGGGAACGGTTACACGGACTCGACCTATTCCAAGCTCCCCCTCACGAAGATGCTGACCCCGGCGCTCATGAGCGCCAAGGTCACTGGGTCAGGTCTATACTATCTGCTGCCCAACGATCCTACCGAGCAACAGGTCAGGGACACGGTCGCGGCCTATTACGGTATCACCGACCTGACGGTCGAAGAGGTCCAGGCCATAAAGGCGGCGAGGGCGGGACCGAACAACATGGATTATGTCATCGGCCCGATGATGAGCAAGAGATGCAGCATAGGATGGACCACGACAGGTCACACTGGGGAGGATGTGACGCTCTACTCCTACGGTCCGCAAAGACCGATAGGTCTGTTCGAGAACGTCGAGATAGCAAAGCTGACGGCGGCCGCCTTGCACCTGGACCTTGGGAAAGCAACGAAGAATCTGTTCATCGATGCGAACGCGACCTTCGTGTCCATGGGGGCGACCGTGAGGTTCGATGTGAGCGACCCGGCCAACCCGGTGCTGGTCGTCGAAAAACCAGGCCTTAAGACCATGAGGTTGCATTATCACAAGGATGTCATCACCATCGACGGCAAGGACATCATTCTGAACGGCGTCATCATAGCCTCGCCCAAGGTCCAAAAGGTTTGGGTCCCGATGGACGCGGTCCTGCTCTTCCAAGGCAAGGCCAAGACATCCTCACAGCAGGGACAGACATCCATACCATTGTGGTACCTTGGCATGGATGCAGAGTCGATGGGCGAAAGATCCTTCACACCATTGTCGGCGGCCTTTGTTGTCAGCGGGTCGGTCATAGTGGCGATGATGACCAAATGGTGAAACTCCTTCCAAACAATCTTTCCTTTTTAGAACCTCATCTTTATCAATGAAATCCGTCATTACCACATCCTGACGGGCCCGTAGGGTAGTCTGGATTATCCTTTTGGCCTTCGAAGCCAAAGACTCGGGTTCGAATCCCGACGGGCCCGCCCGTTATTATTGCCAAATTCAATGACCTCTTGTTGATCATCAATAATTTTTATATATTCGGTCTAATCGGAATCAAATCAGATTGAAGAGTTGGTCTGGTAGAAATATTAGCATGTATACATAAATTCAATTTTTCAGATACAACTGTGACTTTGATAGAGAACCATCGGGATTAAAGATACATTGCAATCATTTTTTTAAACCCAGAAAAACAAGGATTGACCTCGTCGTGGAATATAATAAAGAGAGGAACTCATATTGTTAACGGGAGGGGGCATGGATAAAGAGGAAGAGGAGCCGAGATATATCTGTGGCAATCCACGGTGCTTAAAGACCGTGGGCGATGCCTATTTTTGTCCGTATTGCGGGACGAAGGTCCCCAGACAGGACAACCGAGCGGAAGAGGCGTATTGGGCATCGGTGGTGGAAAGAGGGCGCCAAAGGGCCATAGCAAGACTTGAACAGGAAAGACGGGAGCGGGAACGGGAGCGCATCTCAGAATTCTTCTGGGGCATCATCTCGTTCATCAGTCTGATGTGGTTCTGGCGTGCGATATTCAACATGGGGAGAAAGTAAAGATAATGGCAAGGTCTCAATAATTAATTTAAACAGCTTAAACATCATGATTTGAAAGATGGTGCGGGCGCTCAAAATTATGGGAAGATGGATATT
The DNA here is from genome assembly GCA_013415865.1 of Methanomassiliicoccales archaeon. Lineage (NCBI taxonomy): Archaea > Methanobacteriati > Thermoplasmatota > Thermoplasmata > Methanomassiliicoccales > Methanomassiliicoccales archaeon. The sequence goes on along the minus strand of CP058896.1, from coordinate 923,925 downwards.
GATGAGAAAAATTCGATTATTTAGAATTAGAAACGTCAACATGGGAGCGACCGTTGCGAAATAAGATCGGAGTTTCGGTTCCCATTTATGGCCGTCTTGATATGAAAGGAAACAATGCGATAGCCAATGGGACAGTGGTCACGGGCAAGGTCCAAGGGCAGCTCCTACGCATCACAACATGTTCATGTCCCTCACCCTATAAAACATCCATATCGACGTTTTAAAGGATAAAGACAGAAACTAAAATGCAATAGATGAACTTCATTTTGACGTTCCTATTTGAATACAAAGAGGAACGCATGGGATCGGACTATCTTGATAATGGCCCTTCTCAAATGTCGGTCTGGCTCGCTTTCTTCAATACCTCAATGAGCTTCTCCTCGGTCGGGACCCCGCCGAAAAGGGCCAACGTCTCATTGATGAACAGCGCAGGTGCCACCGCCGATCCGTACTTCTGGAACAATGGTCGTATCGGGGCCATGTACGCATAGGTAAGGGACATCATCGCCTCGGTGACCGTGACGAGCTCTATGTCGGCCTCTATCCCCGTCTTCTCCAGGACATCTTTAATGAGCTTCATGTACCTGGCATCATGGGCCGCGAACTGCGGGTTGCAACAGGAGAACGACAGGACGGTGAGCTTCAACTTATTCGCCATACAGCCCCCTCCCTACCATCCTTATCTTCTCGATGCCGAATATGTCTGTCTCGTAGAGCGGGACCTCTTTTATTATCTTCCCCTCGAAGCGTCTATGGATCTCCTCCAGGTACTTGTCCTGCGTGGCGCTCCTCCTCTCCAGGAACCAGTTTCCCTTAAGGACATCCTTTGGGATCACCTCGTTCACTATCAGGGCGGGGACCTTGATCCCGAACTTACCTAGGTCCTCGATGGCCCTGGCCGTCTCCTCGATCGGGAGCTTCTCCGGCAGCAGGACCATGTTGAAGGCCGAGATGTTCTCGTCCGACAGCCCCTTCACCGACCTGTCGTATCTCTCCTTCTCTGCCGCCAGGTCCTCGACCATCTTTTCATCATATACGAATCCTAAAGCCTCGGACAGCTCTCTTCGGTTCCTGATCTGGTTGGAGATGTAGCCTGACCAATCGAATGGCATCGACAGCTCCCTGAGCGTATGACCTGTGGGGGCGGTGTCGAAGACGACCTTGTCATGTTCCTCATCTTCAAAGAAGGAGACGAACTGGTCGAACGCCGCTATCTCCTCGGTGCACGGGGTGCTGAGGAGCTCGCTCCCGAAGAGCGAAGAGATGCCCGACAGAGTGCCCTCCAATCTCGTCTGGAACATGCCCATCGCCTTCTTCGGGTTGATGTTAAGGCCGCAAAGGTTCCTCTCGGTCCCGATCTTTGTCACCTCGGTCTCGCTGATATGCTGCCCGTAGATGGCCGAAAGGCTCACCGTCGGGTCGGTAGCCACCACTATGGTCTTGTATCCATGGTCCGAGAGCCAGGTGGCCGCCGCGGCCGCCATCGTCGTCTTCCCAACACCGCCCTTGCCGCCGAAGAAAATGAACTTCTTTTTCTCCAGGATCTCTCGCAGCCCGTTGTCCGTCATCCGCCTAAAGAATGCATGATCCCCGCTTATACATTACCACCAAAACATATGGGAGCCCTTCGAGGCCACGCACAACAGGGCCTCCGATAAGCTCGTTTTTTTAAGGACGACCACTTCAATAAATAATAAATATCGGCCAGTCAGCCTATTGATAAGGTGTTCTCATGAAAGAGAAGTTCAAAGACGCGCCTGAAGAGGTGAAGTTCAAAAAATTAAGGAAGTTCAACCTGGTGATGGGGATGCTCCATCTTCTCCAGGCCATAGTGATGCTTATCATAGCGGACTATGGCGTGAAGATGATCTTTACGACCTCCTACATCGACGCGGCGGGAGGATTCCCGCCCACAGGACCTGGCCCAGCTCAGGAGCTTTTCACGGTCTCTCTTGGCCCGATGGTCGCGATATTCCTGCTGATGTCGGCCATCGCCCATCTTTCCGTCTCAACCTTCGGGTATAATTGGTATGTAAGGAACCTGAAGATGAACATTAACAAGGCCAGATGGTTCGAGTACGCGGTCTCGAGCTCGTTCATGCTGGTGGTCATCGCATGGCTCTGCGGCATGTTCGATTTCATCTCGATCATGCTATTGTTCTCGCTGAACGCATGCATGAACCTGTTCGGCTACATGATGGAGCTTCACAACCAGACGACGAAAAGGACCGATTGGACGGCATTCATCTTCGGCTGTTTCGCGGGCCTTATCCCATGGATAGCGCTTGCGATGTACTTCACCGGCGTTCAGAACGGTAGCCCTCCGGACTTCGTGTACGGCATATTCATCTCGATAGCGTTCTTCTTCAACATCTTCGCGGTGAACATGGTGCTCCAATACAAAAAGGTCGGGAAATGGAAGGACTACCTTTACGGGGAGTACATGTACATAGTCCTGAGCCTTGTGGCGAAGACCGCCCTGGCATGGCAGGTGTTCGCGGGAACGCTCCAGGGATGAGCCACCCATCAAACCCTTTCCATATCATTTCACTCGATATTTTTCGACTGCACCATAAATGACAAGTCCATCATCGACCAATCTGGACACGGCCCCATGCCCACCGCAGACAAGACATCCCCTGCCCCCATGATCATGGCCCTCGTTCCATCCTCTTATCATCTCCAAGAGCATCATCCTCTCCTTCTCCGCCCTGTCGCTGTCGACGTTCACCGTGGTCATGAGGTCCTTTGCCAGCAGATTGAACTTCTGTCTCTCCTCGCTCAGGCTCTTGAAATTGATGACGCTGTCCCCACAGAAGACGATGCCGTGACGCTCTGATGCGAAGTATACCTGCCCATGCTGATGCCCTCCAAGGCTCTCCAGCACGGACAGCTCGAGGTCCGCGATTACGAACCTGCCGAGGACATTGAACCCCCATGCATGTCCGATGGGAGCATCGAATGTCATTATCTTCCGAGGGGGGATGAACCCCGAGAACAAACCGATGAGCTTGGTGTAGACCTCTTCCAGCACCGAGCTCTCAGAGACGGAACCGTATGCCCGGTTGGCCGCCTCTATGATTTCCTTGGCGCCAGCGTGCATCCAGACAGGAACGTCGAAATGTCCGGCGCCCCCGGCATGGTCGGCGTCGGCATGCGTGACGAATATCCTGGTCAGCTTCGAGAGGTCACCTAGGCCATGGTCGGCGAGCAGCCTCATGATATCGTTGTGGTATGCCGCATACCCTGAGTCGACCATGACCATCTCATCCTGAGAATGAAGGACATAGACGTTCCCGCCGCAGGGCATCTGGAAGCAGAACAGCTCGACCTGCTCTGTCACCTTGAGCCTCTGCACGTCCGCGTAGAACCCTGGTCCGACCGTGCTCTTGAGGCCTCTGCCCGTCTGGAGCACGCTCTGGAAAACCTTCTTCGGGTCCTTGTTGAGGTTGGTCAGCTCCTGCACGATGTGGTCTATGTCGGACAGCAGCTTCATGAGGAACTGGTCCTCTTTGTCACCTAAGATCGCCCTCAGCTCTTGTGCGAAGCGGATATAGAAGACAGTATCATCCAGGTTCTTCCCCGTAGTATCGTACTCGATTATCTCCAGAGGGTATCTGGACCTCAGCTGCTCTAGAAGCCCGTCCACCTTCGATATATCATCTATCGTCAGCGAGACCGTCAGCCTGTCCGGCGTCCTGCTCTTGTCATCGAAATCGAGGAAAGCTATGTTGCATCCCGAGGCGGTGGTGAAGTTCAAAAGTTCGAGAAGGGCCCCGGCCCTGTGCGGCAGATATACGTGGAACTTAAGGAAGCCCAGGCTCGAAAGGGAGGTCTGAAGGTAACCGATCTCCTTCAGCTCCCTTGCAATATGAGCATACTCATCCTCGTTGCAGGTGACCTCGAAGAACACGACATAGGGGTCTATCCTCCTGTCGTAATGGATCCTTTCGATGTTGCCCCTGTACCTCTTTACGATGGCCGCGGCCCTGTGCAGGGCACCTGGCTCATCCGGCATCCTAGCAATGAAGTGATATCGCCTGAGGCTCATCGGCCAAGGTCAATCCGTGCTATGAGAAAAATCTTGCCTCGCCGCCCTTGCATGGTCTTTGAGCATCATTTCTTCGAAGATGCATATTTGACCGCCACCTTCAAGGAGTTCAGCATGCACGGCTCGGCATAGAAATCCTTCATGTTCCTCAGTTCTTCGTACATGTCCTCCGGAGACCTTCCGACAAGGTCCCGCGCATCCCTGATCCCAAGACGGTAAAGCGCCTCCGCGGCGTTCTCGCCGATGCCGGGGATCTTCCTCAAGCGCTCTTTTACTTCCTTCTTCTCTTCACCGTCCATCGCAAGCATCCTTGGGATATCAGCGGAGCCTCGGGTTCATAATATTTTCCGGTCAGGGTTCTCATGGCCTCAGATGTACAGCGCGGAGGAGCACCCCTTTGACGGACGAACCGATCTCCATCGGGGTGAAGCGCTCCATCGTCATGTACCCAAATGTAAAGGCGAAATAGGGCACCAGATAGGCCCACCCGATGGTACCCACGAAGGCCAGCATTATGACGGCCATGTCGCTGAACGGTCTGTAGTGCAGGAACCAGTCCATGGCCCAGTGCATCTTGAGCTTGTGGGCGACCCCGTCCATTACCTCATCGACGAAACCTGCGAACAGCAGGATGACGACGACCCCCCAAAGGAACACGACCTCATATACCAACATCAGGAGGCACAGGGCCACAAGCGAGGTCGCGGTCCCAAGTCTGAAAGCAAAATTATCGATCTTCTTTGCCAGCACCAGACTTATGATCATCGCCAGGAAAAAGGCGGTCGAGAATGGCGAATCGAAGACCATAAGGCCCCCCATCACCACGCCGGATATCGCTGCCAGAAGGTTCGCGACCTTGAGGGAGTACATCTCCTCATCGTAGGCCTGGTCGATGAACTTGATCGATATGCCGAGGAATGCGTAGAGCGGGACGACGATAAATATTGGCAGCACGGATGTTCACCTCGTTCGTTGGTATTCTCTCGTCACTGGCTCTCATCAGACAATCGACGAAGGTTAAAATCCCTCGACCATGTGCCGAATACTTAAGGATTGCTACGCTGACCATAACTGAAGCGCAAGAGCATGGGCACGTCGTTCGTCGAAGGAGAGGTTCGATGCCAGCAGAATATCGTTGATTCAAATGTCAACGGTAGAACGACATTGATATAGCATGCCCGGGGTAGAATAGCTCATGAAGGACGGTCTCCAAAAAATAGGTGCAGTTCTGATAGTCCTATTCCTCGTGACTGCGGCCGTGGCCGCGGTCATTTCTGTCAAGAACACGGGCGACGGCCTGCCATCAGGGACATTGCCATCCTTCGAGACCAAGGGGCAATTGATGGATTTTATCCGTTCGAAAGGGCCGGGCCGGTCGGACCAGGTGAAACTGTCCGGTCCTTATGATGCGGAGGATTCAGGAAGCAACTATCATACTGGGACGAACGTTCAGGTCTCTGGTGTCGATGAGATCGACAGGATAAAGACCGATGGGGCGTTCGTGTATATTGCATCCAGCGATAGGGTGTCCATCGTCCTGGCATATCCATCTTCTTCGATGTCGAACGTCTCAGAGGTGCTCATAGATGATATCCTTGGGGTCAAGGAATCCTATTCTTCCATTCTTGGGATCTACCTATTTGGGGGCATGCTCATATTGATATGCGATACCTTCTCTTATCAAGATGGCCATTGGCCCATGGACGGGAAATATTGGGCGCCAAGCAAGGCCATGACGGTCGCGGTGGCGGTCGACGTATCGGACCCCTATTCCCCGAAGGTCATGAAAAATGCCGGGGTGGGCGGCTTCTCTGTCGGTTCCAGGTTGATCGAGGATAGGTTGTACATTATCTCCCAGGACCCGATATGGAACAAGGACCGCATCGACCTTCCGAGGATAATGGTCGATGGAGATGTGAGAGAGCTATCTGCAAAGGACGTAAGGTTCGACCCCGACTGTACAAGGGTCAGCACCTTCACGAACTTCCTTGTAATGGACATTGCTGACATGTCGGTCAATTGCACCAGCATATTGACCGACGTCTCCTCCACGTTGTACGTATCAGCAATGAACATCTATCTTGCCTTCGTGGAATGGCGATGGGACCTGAGCACCTGGGGGGCTGAGGATGCAGCGGTCTCGTCGGACAGCTCCGAGGTCTTTACCAAGATATTCAAGATAGATATCTCTGGGGGAGATATCAGGCCCGTAGCGATGGGAAAGGTGGACGGATACCCATTGAACCAGTTCTCGATGGACGAGAATGATGGGCTGTTGAGGATCGCCACCTGCTCCGGTTGGGCCCATAGGGAGAACATGGTCTTTGTGCTCGATGAGGGCATGGAGGTCATAGGAAGCCTGAGAGGAATAGCCATCAATGAGACCATCCAATCCGCGAGATTCATCGGCGATACGCTCTATCTTGTGACCTTCCTTCTGACCGACCCTCTGTTCGTCATCGACCTGAGCGACCCAGGGGGGCCGAAGGTCTTGGGCGAGCTGGTACTGCCTGGCTTTTCAACATACCTGCATCCTGTGGGTGACAGCTTGTTGGTCGGTATAGGGTTGGAGGATTGGACGTTGAAGGTGTCCCTTTTCGACGTCTCAGACCCCACAGCACCGATAGAGAAGGGAAAGGTGATGGCCAACATCAATGCCTGGTCATCCGCCCTCTGGGACCACAAGGCGGTGATGTTCGATGATAGGCACCATCTGTTGGCGATACCTGTGTTCTCCTTCGATGAGGGGACGATGACCTCCAGCGAGGAGGTCCTGGTCTTCTCGGTCGGGACGGAGGGTCTAGACCTCGTCGCCAGATTGAGCAATGGCGAAGGTGAAAGCTCGCCCCGGAGCATGGTCATAGAGGACACTTTCTACACTATAACCACCACATCGATGGTCGCATGGAGCATCTCAGGTTTCGAGATGGTCGGCAAACTGGTCTTCGCAGAGGATTCGGCCGATGTATGGTATCATTGGGCGGTCGAGGACGGTGCCATAGTGAGATGAGCGGACAGCTGAAAGGGATAAATCTCCCTGAACAGGATATGATGCCCGAGGAGAGACGGTTGAGGGTTGAGCTAGACAAAAAGGCGCTGTACGCATTGGCCTCGGATTCCAGGCTTGAGATATTGAAGGCCCTGACCAATGAAAGAAGGACGCTCGCCCAGCTCTCAGAGGCCCTCAATGCCGATAAGGCAGGCGTCCTCAGACATCTCAAGAAGCTCGAGGAAGGCGGCCTTGTCACCAGGACCGAGGACCACGGGTTCATCTATTACTCCCTTACATGGAAGGCACGGGACCTGATATCCCCCGGCGAGAACACGAAGATAATCATCTTGATCTCCTCGGTCTTCGTGCTGCTGTTGGCCACGTCCTTGGTCCTTTTCGCGGCTTCATCCTCCTATGACCTAGGTCTTGGGAACGACAGGGCGGGCGAACAGGGCCAATCCGAAGGCGACCCTGTCATGGTCAATGATACCGATGACACGTCGGCATTATACCTCCTATGGGCAGTGGTCCTTCTCATCCCGGCGGGAGCTCTTGCCTATATGGCCTATGTCAGGCATAGAAAGCCTAGGCAGAAGGACCCTGAGCTGGCTGAATCCTGGTCCTCAGAGGGCAGGCGGGAGCTTCTCGATTGACATCACTAGTTTCGCCGCACCCCCCTCATCCATGATTTAAATCCAATGTATTTTTTCGGAGGAGTGAAGTGGAAGAGCCACGCTGCAATCACAAGGGCCGTCTGCAAGGAGCTCGGCGTCCCAGAGCACTATGAGGAGATGATCGTGGACGGGGCGGTCGAGCCCGATAGGAATCCCGTGCTTGTAGGAAGAAGTACGACCAAAAGGCTCAGGGTGGCACATCACGGGCGTTCGGACCGTGCCACGACCGTCCTTCTGTGGAAGGCCCGGGCTGCATATCTCGATGGCGACGATGAACACGCATGTCGACATCTGGGAAGGGCCCTGCATTACATCCAGGACAGGTGCGTCTCGAGGTGCCTTAGTTGGCACAGGCATTGCCTGCTCGAGGAGCGGATCATGGAACTGGCGGTCCCCCATGGCCAGGTCATAAATGGTATAAGGCATTCAAAGAGCTCACCTGATTTTATCCGTTCATGTGTGAAGGCCATCAGGCCCAGCTCAGAACCATTCTCTGCCCTCGCCCAGGCCACCTTTTATTCGGCAGCGATCATCTCCTCGGTCCTCGATGGACCGGACCCGCCCCCGTCCATCGAGGAAATGTTGAGACGGTCGTCGATCATACGGACGATAACACTGGTCACATCGGCCGTGTCGGCCACCATCCTAATATTTCTCGCCTTAGGGTCGGCCGGCCCCTTATTATTGGTCTTGCTAATAATACCGGCCGTGTCCATGGCCATATCTGAGAGGAGATATCGTTCACTGATAGAACTGGCAGAATGGCACGGGTGCCTTTGAGGTCTCTCCCTTAATATCAATGAGCGCCATAGGAGGAACCGAATGGAGCAGCATGACGTGACCGACATCTTGCGAATGAGAAGGGCGGTGATCCTCAGGCAGGGCGAGGGCCGGGGCCCCGTCGTATATTGGATGAGCAGGGACCAGAGGGTGGACGACAATTGGTCGTTGACCTTCGCTGACGCTCTTTCCAGAGAACGCTCCGCAGTCCTTGTCGTGGCGTTCTGCCTCGCGCCATGGTTCCTTGAGGCGAACAAGGAGCATTACAGGTTCATGTTCGAGGGCCTCAGGGAGGTCGAGGGCCGGCTTTCAGCGTTGAACATACCTTTCTACTTCCTTCAAGGGGACCCCCCGAAAGAGGTCGGCGACCTGGCCGAGGAGATCAGGGCATCGATGGTCGTTATGGACCACGATCCATTGAGGATAAAAAAACAATGGAGGGAGAGGTTGGCCATCGATCAGGATGTGGGCCTGTCGGTGGTGGATTCTCACAACATCGTGCCTTGTTGGGAAGCGTCGCCAAAGCAAGAGTATTCCGCAGCGACCTTCAGGCCGAAGATCGGCAGGCTCCTTCCTGAGTTCCTCTATAGGACACCCCCACCGATCAGGGGGAGGTCGGTCAGAAATGAAGACGGCTCTCCGATGCCGATCGACGTCGAGGCCCCAGAAGCGTCTTCTTCGATAGGTCAGAGGATACAGATCAAGGGCGGCGCATCCCACGCCTTGAAAAGGCTGAGGGACCTCATCTCCTCTGGCCTAAGAGGATACTCGGCCGACAGGAACGATCCGGTGATCGAAGGGCAGTCCGGACTCTCGCCCTACCTTCATTTCGGTATGATATCGGCACAAAGGGTGGCGCTCGAGGTCATGAGGTCTGAGGCACCTGAGAACGATAAGGCGGCATTCCTCGAGGAGCTCATCGTCAGAAGGGAGCTCTCCGACAACCTTTGTCATTACAACTCGAATTATGATTCGGTCGAGGCATTCCCCGATTGGTCCAGAAGGTCGTTGGAGGAGCATCTCGGCGACCGGCGCGAATATATTTATTCCATCAATGAGCTGGAATCGGCCGATACCCATGACCCCCTATGGAACGCCGCACAGCTGCAGATGGTCAGGACAGGAAGGATGCACGGTTACCTGAGGATGTACTGGGGCAAGAAGATCCTGGAGTGGTCGGAGACCCCACAGGATGCGCTCTTTAAGGCCATCCATCTAAATGACAGGTACGAGCTCGATGGACGTGATCCCAACGGATACGCAGGCATCGCATGGTGCATCGGCGGCGTGCACGACAGGCCCTGGCCAGAGAGGCCGATATTCGGAAAGGTCAGGTATATGAGCTTGGACGGGGCCAGGCGGAAGTTCGACGTCGAAGCGTACATCTTCAGGTACGGCCGTGAGGCCTGAACGTGCATGTGGGAGCTCACAGGCGCTTGTTCAGAGCATTGACCGAATCTACGACCGAGTCGATGGTCTTCGTCTCGATCACCACGCTCATTCCATGCGAGGAGGCGAACATCAAAAGCCACATGATGTCCAGCTGACCTTTGAAAAGGACCTGATGGTCTGTCCTACCATCAAAATCGTGAAGGTGCATGTGGGCCAGGTTCCTTTCATACTTCAGGAGGACCTCCCTCTCCCTGAACGACGTCTTTGCGTCATGTCCGACATCCCAGGTCAGGTGGAATCCGTCGATCTTTGTGAGTTTGCACAGCGCCCTGGCCACAAAATCCAGGTCGAAGTTGCATACGTTCTCCACGCTCACTTTGACGCCAGCTTCCTTGGCCTTGTCGATTATCGTTTGGAAAACATCGAGGATGTTCTTCTCGAACATGTCATAGAACTTATCGTAGATCCAGACCCTATGACCTGGCAATGTGAAATAGATGCCTGGGTTGATATGGAAGTTGAGGAGCTCGACGCCCGCCTCCCCCGCCCAATCCACCGATTCCATCGCCCTTCTTACCGCGCCCTCCCGGACGGAGCGATGCATCGAGGCCAGGTCCAGGTCATCTGGCATATGCATTGTGAACCCTACTCCTGTCTCCTCCGTGACCCTTTCCAACATCCTCGGTGCCAGATTCTCTGGGAAACAATATGGCATGTTCATGTTGAGCTCGACGAAGGAAAGCTCCAATGAGCTGCAGAGGGCGGCGTTCTCCTCGACGCTGGAGAACTCGATCAACGCGGGCATTCCTAATCTTGGCCTTCTCATCACGTTCCAGGTCATGTGTACCTAAGAACCTCCTGATAATCCTATCCATGGGCCACGACCGAGATCGAGGTCGGCCGGACCCCGGGACATCACCCTTTCTCGATCGACACATTTTGATATTGGATGGGGCGACCATCTGATGACCAATAGCGGTGCAAGGAACGGCGCGCGAATGAGATGGGAAGGTATCAGCATCTATTTATCCGACCTCGTAGTACAATCCCCTCATGCCTCAGATGACCTTCGCCGAGAAGGTGCTGGCGAAAGCTGCTGGCAAGGACCATGTCGAACCGGGAGAGATAGTCAATGCCAAGATAGACCTGGCCATGTCGCACGAGAATGCCGCCTTGGTCCTGAGGTCGTTCAAGGAGATGGGCGCGGCCCACGTATGGGACAGGAACAAGATCGTGCTTCTGTTCGATCACAGGGTCCCGGCCAACACCACTAAGGCGGCGGAGGGCCATAAGGCCGTAAGGGACTTCGTGAGGCAGGAGGGGCTGCCAATATTCTACGATATGAGGGAGGGCATCTGCCACCAGGTCCTGCCTGAGAAAGGCCATGTTAGGCCAGGGATGCTGATCGTGGGCACCGATTCGCATACGACGACCTATGGGGCGCTGGGAGCGTTCTCGACAGGGATCGGGGCAACGGAGATGGCCTCCGTATGGACCACTGGAGAGCTATGGCTCAAGGTCCCAGAGACGATCAGATTGCATTTCGATGGAAAACTTCCCGCCGGGACCATGGCCAAGGACGTGATATTGAACGTCATAGGACAGATGGGGGCCGATGGGGCGGATTACCGTTGCGTCGAATACGTCGGCCCGACGGTCGCATCGATGACCATCGCCTCTAGGATGGTCCTTTGCAACATGGCCGTCGAGATGGGGGCAAAGGCAGGAGTATGCTTCCCAGATGAAACGACCGACCGTTATCTGAAGGGAAGGGGAAACATCGGATATCAAGCGGTGACCTCGGACCCAGAGGCACCAGTTGAGAGAAGGGAGGATTATGACGTTTCCGCCCTGGGACCGCAGGTCGCATGCCCTCACTCCGTTGACAACGTCAGGCCCGTCGAGGAGGTCGAGGGCATCCCGATAGACCAGGCGTTGATCGGCTCTTGCACGAATGGAAGGATGGAGGACCTTGTGGCCGCAGCGACGATATTGAGCGGAAGGGAGGTGGCCGAGGGCGTAAGGCTCATCATCGTACCTGCCTCGAGGGAGATATATCTGGAGGCGGCGGACAAGGGATTGATATCTTGCTTTGTGCGGTCCGGGGCGGTCGTCCTCAACCCAGGATGCGGTCCGTGCCTCGGAGCGCATCAAGGCCTGTTGGCGCCGGGGGAGAGGGCGATATCCACGACGAACAGGAACTTCAAGGGGAGGATGGGGAGCCCTGATGCCGAAGTGTATCTTGCAAGCCCGCTCACCGTCGCGGCGAGCGCCGTCGAGGGGGCCATAGCGGACCCCAGGAGGCTGCTGGCATGAACGGCAAGGTCTGGGTCTATGGCGACCACATCAACACGGACCTGATAATACCGGGCCGCTATCTCGATGATTATGACCCGAAGAGCCTTGCCAGGCATGTCCTGGAGGACCTCGACCCGTCGTTCAGCAAAAAGGTGGCATATGGGGACATCATCGTGGCGGGCAGGAACTTCGGATGCGGTTCCAGCAGGGAACAGGCCCCCATAGCGATCAAGACAGCGGGAGTGGGCGCAGTTATAGCTGGGAGCTTCTCAAGGATATTCTTCAGGAACGCCATCAACATAGGCCTCCCGGTGATCGAATGCAAACAGGCCGCCACGATGTTCAGGACCGGCGAGAGAGCGTTGATCAACATCGAGAAGGGAATATTGGTCAACGAATCCACCGGCGCGAGGACGAGGTTCGTGCCGCCGCCCGATTTCCTGATGGAAATCATAAGAAGCGGGGGCCTCGTCAGCTATACGAAGAAAATGATCAACAAATAAGATGGGAATGCCCAAAGTTGCGGGCATGCATCCGGACACGGGTGTACAGCCAGGAGAGATTGGGATCAGCCAGACATCATTCGATGACATACGAAGTCGTCAAAAACTTTATAACCCCCCCGTTAATATGGGGACACTCCCTAATTGGTGAATTCATGAAATATACCAGATTTGAGAAGGCGCGCATTATCGGTGCAAGGGCACTGCAGATTTCTCTAGGTGCGCCAGTCCTGCTGGATTTTCCTGAGGGCGTCATAGACCCGATACAGATGGCTATGATGGAGTTCGAGAAGGGAGTGATCCCGATCACGGTAAAACGAGACGAATGAGGGTATTGAAATGAGTGAAGAAGCAAACTTGAATCTTCTGGTGCCAGAGGATGTGTACCTGACGTCGGGTGTCCACATTGGTACTCAGCAAAAGAGCGCTGACATGAAGGGTTTCATCTTCAAGGTCAGGTCTGACGGTCTTTACGTACTTGACGTGAAGCAGACGGACGAGCGCATCAGGACCGCTGCGAAGTTCATCGCGCGATACAAGCCCGAAAGGGTACTTGTAGTCTCAGCAAGACAGTATGGTCAGAAGCCGGCGGAGATCTTCGCCAAGACCATCGGCGCGAAGGCGCTCGGAGGCGACACCCCTGACAAGAGATATGTCCCTGGAACGCTCACCAACCCACAGCTCAAGAACTTCACCGAGCCTGACATAATCATTCTGACAGACCCGGCCGCCGACAAGCTGGCAATGGAAGAGGCCATGCAGGTCACCATCCCCATCATCGCCCTCTGCGATGCCAACAACGAAACGAGGAATGTCGATTTCGTCATACCGACTAACAACAAGGGCCGCCGTGCCCTGGCATGTGTCTACTGGCTCCTCACCCGTGAGGTCCTGAAGGCGCGTGGACAACTGATGAACGACGCCGACTTCAAGCTCACCATCGACGACTTTGAGGCGTCGCTCTGAGCGCAAACCTATATCAAACCCCTTCCCCTAATCCTTATTTTGTATGGTAAGACGCCCCGCCGTCGCAGGTCAATTCTACTCCTCCCGCGCCGCCTCGCTGAGGGCGGAGGTCGAAGGGTGCTTCCTATCACCGATAGGCCCAGGGATGTTGCCGAAGCTTGCGCTGAACGGGCCAAGGAGGATCGTAGGGGCCATGGTGCCGCATGCCGGCCTGATGTACTCAGGGCCTGTGGCGGCGCACGTGTACAACGCAATCGCATCCGACGGGTTCCCCGAGACGTTCGTCATCATAGGGCCGAACCATCACGGCGTCGGAAAGGGCGTGGCGGTAAGCACGGAGGACTTCGAGACGCCTTTAGGGGAGGTGAAGGTCGACAGGGAGCTCGTCTCGAGGCTGAGAGGTGTCGTGGAGCAGGACCGCGTGGCTCACATGTACGAGCACTCCATAGAGGTCCAGCTTCCGTTCCTCCAGTACATAAGGCCCGACATCAAGTTGGTGGCCATCTCCATGGGATATCAGGACCATGAGACCGCAAAGGAATTGGCCTCTTCCATAAGGAGGGCGGCGGAGGGCAAGGACATCATAGTTCTGGCATCCAGCGACATGTCCCATTATGTCCCTCCATCGACTGCCAAGGGCATGGACTCGAAGGTCATAGAGCGAATCTTGGCCTTGGATGCGAAGGGCGTATATGATGCCGTGAACAGGCTCGGAGTATCGATGTGCGGGTACGGTCCAGCGATGGCGATGCTCATGGCGTCGGATGGTTCGAAGGCCGAGCTTCTCAAATATGCGACGTCGGGCGATGTCACGCCAATGCAGCAGGTGGTCGGGTACGCTGGGATCGTCGTATACAGATGACCTTGTCCTGTCCGATGGGGCCGGTCCCCCGTACAAACATAAAAAAACATGGTCGGACCATATCTGGCCTGATATCGCTCATTGAGAGGTGTGAAATATGGAGGGACAAAAGGTCTGCCCGAACTGTGGAAGGCAGAACGTGGCGGAGGCACAGTGGTGCGTGGGGTGCGGCACAAACATCGCTATGGTATCCATAAGCCAAGGGCAGGGACCTTGGCAACAGACAGGCCAACCGCAGTACCAATCCTCATCGTATTATGGTCAAGCTCAAGGGCAGCCGACATTGCCGAGACAGCAGATCGCGAACGCGATACAGATGAGAACGCAGACAGACGAGATCATACCGGTCTTCTGGGTGCTGTTGCCC